>JAZNTI010000019.1:0-20812 GCA_045591725.1 Faecousia sp. | reverse complement strand
CCGATAGCCTCAGCAGCGTCGGCAGCTTTAACAGCGCCCTTCTTCATAGCGATGGCAGCGCCCACGCAGTAGGCCCAAGCCACGTCCTCAAAAGCGATGGGCTGAATGCCCTTAACGATTTCATAGGGATCAAAACCCTTTGCCTGACACATTTCGCGGCAAGCCTCAACGGACTCCAAGCCGTACTGAGCGAGGACACCATTGATTTTGTCAATTTTTCTCTCGTAACCTTCAAACAAAGCCATTGTATGTTCCTCCTTCTCTTATTCATGACGGGGGTCGATGTACTTGGCAGCGTCAGCAAAGCGGCCGTAGGAGCCCTTAGCCTTCTTCAGTGCCTCGTTAGCATCGTCGCCCTTCTTGATGAAGTCCATCATCTTGCCCAGATTGATGAACTCGTAGCCGGTGATCAGGTCGTTCTCGTCCAGAGCGATGCGGGTAACGTAACCCTCAGCCATCTCCAGGTAACGGGGACCCTTGACCTTGGTGGCAAACATGGTGCCCACCTGGCTGCGCAGGCCCTTGCCCAGGTCTTCCAGGGAAGCGCCGACGGCCAGGCCGTCCTCGCTGAAAGCAGACTGGCTGCGGCCGTAAACGATCTGCAGGAACAGTTCGCGCATAGCGGTGTTGATGGCGTCGCACACCAGGTCGGTGTTCAGCGCCTCCAGCAAAGTCTTGCCGATGAGGATCTCGGAAGCCATTGCTGCGGAGTGGGTCATGCCGGAGCAACCCAAAGTCTCCACCAGAGCCTCTTCGATGATGCCTTCCTTAACGTTCAGAGTCAGTTTGCAGCAACCCTGCTGCGGAGCGCACCAGCCGATGCCGTGGGTAAAACCGCTGACATCCTTGATCTCCTTGACCTGCACCCACTTACCCTCTTCGGGGATGGGAGCCGGGCCATGGTAAGCGCCCTTGGCAACGCTGCACATATGTTGTACTTCGCTACTGTAAATCATGGCAATTTTCCTTTCTTTCAAAGGCGGTCAGTCCGCCTTCCATAATACAAATTTCCCGAAAACCGAGATTTTCCGCATATATTATACATTCATAAATAGCAATTGTCAATTGCCCGCCAAAGGAAAAACCGGGCATCTTTCGATGCCCGGTAATTTGTTATTTTTCCACCAGCGCGATATGCACGGTGTCCAGTTGATGCTGCTCCACAGCGGTGGGCGCGCCCATCATCAGATCCTGCGCGTTCTTGTTCATGGGGAAAGTGATGACCTCGCGGATGCTCTCCTCACCGGTCAGCAGCATGATCAGGCGGTCAACGCCGGGTGCTGCGCCTGCATGAGGCGGTGCGCCGTAGGTAAATGCGTTGTACATAGCCGGGAACTTGGCCTTGACATCCTCTTCGCCCAGGCCCACCATCTGGAACGCCTTGACCATGATCTCAGGGTCGTGGTTACGCACAGCGCCGGAAGCGGACTCATAACCGTTAACCACCAGATCGTACTGATCGGCGTTGATGGCCAGCAGTTTTTCAATATCGCCCTCGGCATCCAGCAGCGCCTGCATGCCGCCCTGCGGCATGGAGAAAGGATTGTGACAGAACTCCAGTTGGCCGGACTCTTCGCCCATCTCGTACATAGGGAAATCCACGATCCAGCAGATGGCATACTGCTCCTCGTCAAAGTGACCGGGCACGCGCTTGCCCAGCATGGTGCGCACCACGCCCGCGGTCTTCTGGGCGGCAGCCTTCTTGCCGGCGGCCATGCACACGAAAGAGCCGGGTTTCAGGTTCAGTTTCGCCGTCAGCGCATCCTTGTAATTCACCAGGAATTTGCTGACACCACCGGTGAGTTCACCCTGCTCATCCACCTTAAACCAGCACACCTTGTTACCGGTCTGCACTTCCACATCAGCAAGCAGTTTGTCGATCCACTTACGGCCCTCACTGAAGTTATCCACTGCAACGGCCTTAACGGTGGCGTTCTGGAACGGACCGAACTCACAGCCGGCCACTTCCGCAGTAATATCCGCGATCTGCAGATCGATACGCAGGTCCGGCTTATCCGAGCCATACAGTTCCATAGCATCGTTGAAAGAAATATGTCTGAACGGAGCGGGAGAGATCCGCTTGTACTTGCCAAACTTTTCAAACACCGGCACCAAAACATCCTCCAGCGTACTGAGGACATCGTTCTGCGTAGCGAATGCCATCTCCATATCCAACTGATAGAATTCGCCGGGGGTGCGGTCAGCACGGGCGTCCTCATCACGGAAGCAGGGCGCGATCTGGAAGTACTTGTCAAAGCCGGAGGTCATCAGCAATTGCTTAAACTGCTGAGGAGCCTGGGGCAGCGCATAGAATTTACCGGGGTGATTTCTGGCAGGCACCAGATAGTCACGGGCGCCCTCGGGAGAAGATGCGGTCAGAATGGGGGTGGTGATCTCCAGGAAACCCTTCTCGGTCATCAGCCGGCGCAGTTCCGCCACCACCTGGCAGCGCAGGATGATGTTTTGCTTCACCGCCGGATTCCGCAGATCCAGGAAGCGGTACTTCAGTCTGACATTCTCGTCAGCGTCCTTGCTCTTGTTGATTTCAAAAGGCAACTGATTGTGAACACACTTGCCCAAGATCTCGATCTTTTCAGGCACGACCTCGATCTCGCCGGTGGGGATCTTGGTATTTTTGCTCTCGCGTTCACGCACCACGCCGGTAACGGAAACGGTGGATTCCTTATTAATGCCCTTGATCACGCGCATCATTTCTTCATTCTCGATGACCACCTGGGTAGTGCCGTAAAAATCGCGCAGCACCAAAAATGCGAAATTCGAGCCGACTTCCCGGACATTTTCCAGCCAGCCGACGATGGTAACCTGCTTGCGCGCGTCACAAAGGCGCAGTTCGCCGCAGTTATGAGTTCTGGATTGCTTCATAGTAAAGGCCTCACTTACTATATATTTTAACTAATACATTATGACACAGGGCGTCTGAAAAGTCAATGATTTCCGCATATTTGAGGGCAGCAGGATCATTTCGGCGCAAATGCGGAGAAAATGGTATTTTTCTCCTGAAATATCCGCAGATTATTGAAACAATCTTAAAAATCACCGCACATAATATACAAAAAAACCGCCTTCATTTCAGCAATTATGTATATAGTTTAAAAAGTTGAAATTTTTGCGGATTTTGGGTTGATTTTGCGAAAACTTTCGCATATAATAGGCGGGCAAGCGCAAAAATTGCGAAATTTTGCTTTTCGGGAGAAAGTAATGCTGAACATCGTTCTGGTGGAACCGGAGATCCCTCAAAACTGCGGCAATATTGCCCGCACCTGCGCCGCCACCGGCAGCCGTCTGCACCTGATCCGTCCTCTGGGATTTGACATTTCGGAGAAAGCAGTGCGCCGGGCCGGGCTGGACTACTGGCACATGGTAGAAGTCTTTGATTACGAGGATCTTGCGGACTTCTTTTCCAAAAACGATGTCAAGCAAATGTGGTGCCTTTCCACCAAAGCGCCCCGGTGCTATACCGAAGCGTCTTTCGCGGAGGACTGTTACCTCTTCTTCGGCAGGGAGACCAAGGGTCTGCCGGAAGAATTCCTGAGCAAGCATTATGACGAATGCATCCGCATTCCCATGAAAGCCGATGCACGAAGCCTCAATTTAAGCAACGCCGTGGCGGTCACCGTATTTGAAGCGCTGCGGCAGCAGTCCTTTGCCGGTCTGCTGGACCATGGCAAAATGGCCGACTTAACGAAATGACAATCAAAATGCACCATCGGCAATAAAGGTATTTTTTCGTCGCCATAGGCGACACCTTCATTGTCAATTGTCCATTATCAATTGTCAATTATCAAATCAAAAACACTCAATATGGAGGAATTTATTATGAACTACAACAAGAAGTCCATCGAAGACATTGAAGTAACCGGTAAGCGCGTTCTGTGCCGCTGTGACTTCAACGTTCCCACCAAGGACGGCCGCATCACTTCCGACAAGCGGATCGTGGCCGCCATGCCCACCATCGAATATCTGGTAAACCACGGCGCCAAGGTCATCCTGTGTTCCCACATGGGCAAGCCCAAGGGCGAGTGGAAGCCCGAGCTGAGCCTGAAGGTAGTTGCTGAGCGCATCTCCGAACTGCTGGGCAAGGAAGTCATCATGGCTTCTGACGTTGCCGGTGAAGACTCCAAGGCAAAGGCTGCCGCTCTCAATAACGGCGATGTCATGCTGCTGGAGAACACCCGTTACATCAAGGGCGAGACCAAGAATGACCCCGAACTTTCCAAGGCTCTGGCGGACCTGGCTGACATTTTCGTCAACGATGCTTTCGGTACTGCACACCGCGCCCACTCCTCCACCGCCGGCGTGGCAGATTACCTGCCTGCTGTTTCCGGCTATCTGGTGCAGAAGGAAGTTTCCATCATGGGCAAGGCTCTGGCCAATCCCGAGCGCCCCTTCGTCGCCATTCTGGGCGGCGCCAAAGTCTCCGACAAACTGAATGTTATCAATAACCTTTTGGAAAAGGTCGACACCCTGATCATCGGCGGTGGCATGGCCTATACCTTCCTGGCCGCTCAGGGCTACTCCGTGGGCAAATCCCTGGTGGACAACGAGAAACTGGACTACTGCAAGGAAATGATGGCCAAGGCGCAGGCCAAGGGCGTTCAGTTGCTGCTGCCCATGGACACTGCCATTGCCGCTTCCTTCCCCAGCCCCATCGACGCTGAGATTCCCGTTGAGTATGTTGACTGCACCGCCATCCCCGCTGACCAGATGGGTCTGGATATCGGTCCCAAGGCATGTGCCGCGTTTGCTGCTGCAGCCAAATCTGCCAAGACCGTTGTCTGGAACGGCCCCATGGGCGTGTTCGAGAATCCCACTCTGGCAAAGGGCACCATCGCTGTTGCGCAGGCTCTGGCTGACAGCGACGCTGTGACCATCGTTGGCGGCGGCGACTCCGCTGCTGCCTGTGAGCAGTTGGGCTTCGCTTCCTCCATCACCCACATCTCCACCGGCGGCGGCGCTTCTCTCGAGTTCCTCGAGGGTCTGGAACTTCCAGGCATTGCCTGCCTGCAGGACAAATAAGTTATACGCGTATAAAGGCCCCCTTGTGTAAAGGGGGCTGTCACGCGCACAGCGTGACTGAGGGATTGAACATCCCCCCACCTTAATTTTGTCAATCTACATCAAAACGATGTGCATATATAAAGGAGAATAACTATGAATCGCAAGTACCGTAAGACCGTCATTGCCGGCAACTGGAAAATGAACAAGACCCCCTCCGAGACCAAGGAGTTTATGGCACAACTGAAGTCCATCATGCCCAAGGGCCGCTGGTGCGACATCGCTCTGTGCGTCCCCGCTGTCTGCATTCCCGCTGCTGTCCGCGCTATGCGTGAGACCCGGGTAGGCATCGGCGCAGAAAACTGCAACCCCAACCCCAACGGCGCCTACACCGGTGAGATCGCCTGCAACATGCTCACCGACGCCGGCTGCAAGTACGTGATCATCGGCCACTCCGAGCGCCGCGAGATGTTCGGCGAGACCGACCAGAGCGTCAACGCCAAGGTCCTGGCTGCTTTGGAAGCAGGTCTGGTGCCCATTTTGTGCTGCGGCGAAACTCTGGAGCAGCGCGAAGCCGGTGTCACCACCGAGCATATCGCAATGCAGATCAAACTGGCACTGCAGGGCGTTTCCGAGGATAAGATCCGCAAGGTCGTCATCGCCTACGAGCCCATTTGGGCCATCGGCACCGGCCGCACCGCCACCCCCGAGCAGGCACAGGAAGTCTGCGAAGGCATCCGCGCTGTTGTCCGCAAACTGTACTCTTCCAAGAATGCCCGCGCCATCTCCATTCTGTATGGCGGCAGCATGAACGAAAAGAACGCCTACGAACTGCTGGCTCAGCCCGACATCGACGGCGGCCTCATCGGCGGCGCATCTCTGGTACCCGAGAAGTTCGTCAAGATCATCGAAGCTGCCAACCAGCCCACTGTGTAAGTAAAATCATGGAGCAGCCGTACTGGCTGCTCCATGTTCATTTTCCCGAAAAGGAGGCACCACCGTGGAAAAAACCAAATACCCCGTAGTTCTCGTCCATGGCATGATGGCAAAGGATTTTCCTTTTTGGCGTGCTTTTCGGGGCATCACCGGCTTTTTAGCCAGACATAATATTTCCGTATACGTAACGAATCAGGACGGCGTCGGCGCCATCGCCACCAATGCCGAACAATTAAAAGCGGAGATCCTGGCGATTCTCAAAGAAGAGAATTGCCAAAGGGTCAATATCATTGCCCATTCCAAAGGCGGCCTGGATGCCCGGTACATGATCTCCTGCCTTGATATGGCAGACTGTGTCGCGTCTCTGACCACCCTTTCTACGCCCCACCACGGCTCCGGGCTCAGCGCCCGGCTGCTGCAAATGCCCTCGTTCCTTGCAAAAACCGTTGCATTTTTTACCAATCTTCTTTTTAAGGTCCTCGGCGATAAAAAACCGGATATTCTAAAACTGGGGCAGGAATTGACCGCCCCGGCCATGGAAAAATTCAACGAGACCACGCCCAATGCTCCGCAGGTCTACTATCAAAGTTTTTCCTCCACCACCTCCGGCAAAAAAGCCTTTCTGCGCACCTTACCCTATCAGATCTCCCGCTATTACGAACAGGACGATACCGACGGCATGGTTGCCGTCAAGTCCAGCCGGTGGGGAAACTACCGGGGCAGCATGACCGACAATGTGGACCATTTCAAAATGGTCGGCGTTTACGGCACTGAGAAAAGTCTGGTCGGCGTCGGACTTTTCTATCTGCATATCATTCAGGAATTACGATCCATGGGATTTTAAATATGGGAGGAACCTCCATGAACACCCGCTTATTGCCCGGCAGCCACCCGGAAACAGCCGCTGCTGCCGCGGAAATTATTAAAAACGGCGGTCTTGTGGCTGTGCCCACAGAAACCGTCTACGGCTTGGGCGCCAACGGTCTTGACGAAAACGCTGTCAAAAAGATCTTTGAAGCCAAAGGCAGACCCCAGGATAATCCGCTGATTTTGCATCTTTCCAGCGCAAAACAGATGGATGAATACTGTCACAATATCCCGAAAGTTGCATACACATTGGCAGAGAAATTCTGGCCCGGCCCGCTGACCATGGTGCTCCCTGCCAAGAAAATCGTTCCCAAGCGCACCACCGGCGGTCTTGATACCGTAGCGGTCCGCTGTCCGGACTGCGATGTAACGAGAAAGATCATCGCCCTTGCGGGCGTGCCGCTGGCAGCGCCTTCGGCAAATCTTTCCGGTAAGCCTTCCACCACCACTGCCCAGCATGTGCTCCACGACCATGACGGCAAAATCGAAATGATCGTCGATGGCGGCGCCTGCAGAGTGGGCGTGGAGTCCACCATTATCGACCTGACGGGCGAAAGCCCCCGTCTGCTGCGCCCCGGCGGCATCACGCTGGAGCAACTGCACCCCATTTTGGGCGATATCATCATCGACAAAGCGGTGGTGGGCGCTGTTGACCGCGATGCCGTGGTAAAAGCCCCGGGCATGAAGTACCGCCATTACGCGCCGGACTGCCGGGTGCTCATCATCGACGGCAGCACCGAAGCCGCGAAAAACTATATTACAGAGCATTTCCAGCCGGGCAACCGGGTGCTGTGCTTTGAGGAAGAACTGGAATCTTTCTCCGGTTTTGCGCCCCTCTCCTACGGAAAGCGCAGCGACCCCGACACTCTGCTTGCCGGTCTTTTCAGCGCCCTCCGGGAACTGGACGACCCCTCCATCGGCACAGTCTTCGCCCGTCAGCCCATGGGCAGCGGCAAAGCCCTGGCGGTGCAAAACCGGCTCTTAAAGGCGGCAGGTTTCTGCTGCATCGATGCCGAACCCAAAGGCCTTGTGCTGGGCATCACCGGCCCCAGCGGCAGCGGCAAGACCACATTGCTGGAAGTTTTTGAGCAGATGGGCGGCTGGACGCTGGACTGCGACCGGATCTACCACGAACTGCTGAAACAAAACGGCGAAATGCTCCGAGCCGTCCGGGAACGTTTCCCCGAAACATTTACAAACGGCTTCCTTGACCGCAAGAAATTGGGCCGCATCGTTTTTGCCGATCCCGCTGCGCTGAAAGAACTCAACGCCATCACCCACATCGCTGTATACGAAGAAGTGCTGCGCCGACTTCAGTATATTCCCGGCGGTTACCCCGTTGCCATCGACGCCATCGGCCTTTTCGAAGGTGGTCTGGCGGAGCATTGCGATACCACCGTAGCCGTCACCGCCCCGGAGGAAACGCGCGTTCAGCGGCTGATGCACCGCGACGGCATCACCGAAGACTATGCCCGCAGCCGCATTGCCGCACAACATTCCAGCGAATGGTTCTCCGAAAAATGCGACCACACCCTTGTTAACGACGGTACTGACAGTGATTTCCGGGCAAAATGTGTTGCATTTCTCCAAAGCCTTGGTATAATGAAAGAAAAATCGTAAAGGAGCATTCTTATGACCAACGAAGAACTGCGCGAGAGCCTGCTGGCTGATCGCAAGAACGGCTACACCCGCGTAAACGCCGAACAGAAAGCTGAAATGGAAGCCTATATCAAGCGCTACTGCGCATTTATGGACGCTTGCAAGACCGAGCGCGAAGCCACCACCTGGACCGCTGCCGAGGCTGAAAAGCACGGTTTTAAGCCCATCACGCCCGGTGTCAGCGCAAAACCCGGCGACAAGTACTACCTGAATAACCGCGGCAAGTCCATCATTTTGGCGGTTGTGGGTAACGAGAGCCTTGCAAACGGCTCCAATATCTGCGCCGCACACGTGGACAGCCCCCGTATGGACCTGAAGCCCAACCCCCTCTACGAAGATTCTGAGATCGCCTACTTCAAGACCCATTACTATGGCGGCATCAAGAAGTACCAGTGGGTCACAGTGCCTCTGGCGCTGCATGGCGTCGTCTACCGCAAGGACGGCACTGTGGTGACCGTCACCATTGGCGAAGACGATTGCGATCCCATTCTGATGGTCTCCGACCTGCTGATCCACCTGTCCGCCGACCAGATGAAGAAACCTTTGGCCGAGGGCATCGTGGGTGAGCAACTCAACGTCATTCTGGGCACCGAGCCTTTAGAAGGCGAAGGCAGCGACCTTGTGAAACTGCACATCATGAAACTGCTGAACGAGAAGTACGGCATCATCGAGTCTGACTTCCTCTCCGCCGAACTGACCATCGTTCCCGCCGGCAAGTGCCGCGAAGTGGGTCTGGACCGCAGCCTCATCGCCGCTTACGGTCATGACGACCGGGTCTGCGCTTACGCGGAACTGGAAGCGCTCTTTAATATCGGTACGCCTGCCAAGACCGCCGTCTGCATCCTTGCTGACAAGGAGGAAATCGGCTCTGTGGGCATCTCCGGCATGCAGAGCGAAGCCTTTGAGTACTTCATGGGCATCCTGTGCGACGCTCAGGGCGTAAATCTGCGCCATTGCTTTGCAAATTCCTTCTGTCTGAGCGCGGACGTTTCCAACGCTTTCGACCCCAACTTTGCCGAAACCTGCGACCGCCGCAACAACTCCATGCTGGACTACGGCGTCTCCATCTGCAAGTACACCGGCTCCCGGGGGAAGGGCGGCGCATCCGACGCTTCCGCCGAAGCCATGGGCCATGTCCGCACCACGCTGGATAACGCAGGTGTTATTTGGCAGATCGCCACCTTGGGCAAGGTCGATCAGGGCGGCGGCGGCACCGTCGCAGCCTATATGGCCAACCGCAACATCGTCACCGTGGACGCCGGCGTGCCCGTGCTGAGCATGCACGCACCGCTGGAACTGGTGAGCAAACTCGACTGCTATATGACCATGCTGGCCTGCAAGGCCATCTATCTGGCATAATCTGCAAATACCCGATCCCTGCGGAACAATTTCCGCAGGGATTTTTCTTTTTCGTCTGTTTACATTTGCGCCGTTCAATGTTACAATAATGAAGTTAAAGGAGGTGACCAAATGCGCAATTTTCTTAACGAACTGAAAAACTTTTTCCGCAAGGGCGATATGGTGCTTTTGGTCATGTGCCTTGCCATCTCAGCCTTCGGCTGTCTGGTGATCTCCAGCGTTACCAATGCTGAAAAATTTGGCGATCCCACCCGCTATATCGTCATTCAGATCGGCGCCACCTTGCTTGGTGTGGCTGCCTATGCGGTCATGTCCTCGCTGGACTTAGAGGCCTTGTCCGAGCAGCGCTGGTTGCTGATCGGCATTACTTATTTCATGCTGCTTTTGCTGATCCCCTTCGGTACGGATCATAATACCGGCAACCGCAGCTGGCTGGAATTCTCTTTTCTTCCGTTTAATATCCAGCCGGCGGAAATTTGTAAGATCACTTACATCATTTATACCGCATCCATTATGCAGTCGCACCAAAACCGCATTTCCTCTTTCCCCTCGGTCATGCATATCATTATCCATCTGGTATTCCTGTTTGGCGCAAACATGGTGATCTCCGGTGATGCCGGCGTTTCCCTGATCTTTGTCTTTATCTTCGCCGCCATGGCTTGGGCCGGCGGTGTCAGAGGCTTCTGGTTCCTGCTGGGTGGCGGCGCCATTGCTGCAGCATGGCCTTTAGCCTGGAATTATTTGATGGACAACCATCAGAAGCAGCGTATTCTGGCGCTTTTCGACCCCTCCGTCGACCCGCTGGGTACCGGCGTGCGCCATCATTATAAGCAGAGTCTACAATCTCTCACCGGCGGCGGCATGGTGGGTCAGGGCCTCTTTAACGGCAACCGCACCCAGGCCGGCGCACTTTTCGCTCAGCACACCGACTTTATCTTCTCCTCCATTGGCGAGGAATTGGGATATCTGGGCTGCATTCTGGTGATCATCGCGCTGCTGGCGCTGGTGGCGCGGTGCATTTGGGTCGGCACCCGGAGTCCGGACTATATGCGAAAACTGATCTGCTTCGGCGCTGCCGCAGCACTGATGTTCCAGATCATCATCAATATCGGCATGTGCATCGGCGTTATGCCGGTCATCGGTCTGACCTTGCCGCTGATCAGTTACGGCGGCAGTTCCATCGTTACCATCTACGCCATGCTGGGCCTTGTGTCCGGCGTCCATGCGCGCCCCTCGCCCCGCAGCCACGAGCGGTATATCCAGCCGCCGCGCATCTATTATTAAGGAGGCCTTTCATCATGACACCTTTTATGACCAAAGATTTTCTTTTGGAAACCGAAACCGCCCGTCATCTTTACCATGACTACGCCGCGGCCATGCCTCTGGTGGACTATCACTGCCATCTGAGTCCCAAAGAAATCTATGAGGATCGCCGTTTCAGCAACCTTGTGGAAGTCTGGCTGGGTGGCAAAAATCCCGACGGTTCTTACGCCGGTGACCACTACAAGTGGCGCATGATGCGCTCCCACGGCATTGACGAATCCTACATTTCCGGTGACAAGCCCCCCTTCGAGCGCTTTCTGAAACTGGCTGAGGCCCTGGAAATGGCCATCGGCAACCCCATGTACCACTGGTGCCATCTGGAACTGAAGATGTTCTTCGGTGTTGAAGAGCCCCTGACCACCGAAAGCGCGCAGCGCATTTGGGATCACTGCAACGACCTTCTGCGCAACGATCCCGATATGACCGCCAGGGGTCTGATCCGCAAGGCAAATGTGGCGTTCATCGGCACCACCGATGATCCCATCGACGATCTTGCCTGGCATGAAAAAATTGCCGCCGACCCCACCATTTCCGTAGTTGTCGGACCTTCCTACCGTCCCGACAAGGCGGTGAATATTCACAAAACCGGCTGGAAAGAATATATGCAGCAACTGGCAGCCTCCGTCGGCAAGGAAAGCCTTGCTACCATGCGCGACGTCCTGGATGCCCTGCTGGACCGCCTGACCTATTTCAAGGAGCACGGCTGCAAAGCCGCCGACCACGGTCTTGACTATGTTCCCTTCGTAAACTTCACGGTTGAGCAGGCAGACGCCGTCTACCAAAAGGCTCTGCGCGGCGAGAGCCTCACCACCGAGGAAGTGGAAGGCTACCAAACCGTAATCCTGATGGCGCTGGGCAAGGCCTACCATAAGCATGACATTGCCATGCAACTGCACTATTCCTGCCTGCGCAACAATAACAAGCGCATTTTCCGGACTATGGGACCCGATACCGGTGTGGATGCTATTGCACAGAACACCTGCGGCGGCAACATCGCCCAGTTGCTCAGCGCACTGGATCTGGATGGCAAGTGCCCCAAGACCATTCTGTACTCTCTGAATCCTGCCGACAATGCCCAGTTGGGCACGCTCATCGGCTGCTTCCAGGGCACAGAAGTCCCCGGCAAGATCCAGCACGGCTCCGCCTGGTGGTTCAACGACACCAAGTTGGGCATGGAAGAGCAAATGCGCACTCTGGCAAGTCTGGGCGTGCTGGGCAACTTCATCGGCATGCTCACCGACTCCCGTTCCTTCCTGAGTTATGCACGCCATGATTATTTCCGCCGCATTTTGTGCAATCTCATCGGCAAGTGGGTGGAAAACGGTGAGTACCCCAATAACGACGCTTCCCTGAAGCGAATCGTGCAGGGCATCTCCGCCAACAACGCGCTGCGTTACTTCGGCCTGTAAAACGGATGCTGTCAGACCCCACAAAAGTGGGGTCTGAATTCCATTGCAAAAAGTAGTAAAATGCCTATTGCAAAAAGGAAAATGCTGTGTTATAATGCTCCGTGTGTCCAATGCCGGGCAGACAAACATTGGGATGTCGCCAAGCGGTAAGGCACCAGACTTTGACTCTGGCATTCGTAGGTTCAAATCCTGCCATCCCAGCCAAACGATCCGCTAGCTCAGCCGGCAGAGCAACTGCCTTTTAAGCAGTGGGTCCGGAGTTCGAATCTCCGGCGGATCACCAATAAAAGCCATACCACCATCCGGTGGTATGGCTTTTATTCTTGTGGTAGCCGGAGATTCGAAGATCATAAATGCAACAGTCCGGTGGACTGTTGCTGCCACCAGTGCAAACACTGGTGGCTACTATAATTTTTGCCACCGGCAAAAATGCAAACGAATCTCCGGTCGGATCACCAACAGCATATCCTTCCGGTGGTATGGCTTTTATTCTTGTGGTAGCCGGAGATTCGAAGATCATAAATGCAACAGTCCGGTGGACTGTTGCTGCCACCAGTGCAAACACTGGTGGCTACTATAATTTTTGCCACTGGCAAAAATGCAACCGAATCTCCGGTCGGATCATCTTGCACCCCTTGGCCCCCTCGTTTTGAGGGGGCTGTCAGAAATCGCCGATTTCTGACTGGGGGAGTCACCCCTTGCCACCAATCTCCAGTCTTACCACCTTGCAACGCCACCGTAACTGTGCTATAATCCATATAGATAACACCAAAACGGAGAATACCATGAAACAGAAAACCCTTTGGCTGGTGGAAACTGCCGCCATGCTGGCGCTGCTGGTCACTCTGCAAGCCCTAACAAAACCCCTGGGACAGATCGTCACCGGCATCTGCGTCAACGCCGTGCTGGCTATCGCAACACTTCTTTGCGGCATTGGAAGCGGCAGCATTGTTGCCCTTCTTTCTCCCATCGCCGCCTTTTTGCTGGGCATCGCACCTCAAATCCTCACCGTTCCTGCCATCATGGCAGGCAACCTTGTGTTCGTACTGATCATCGGATGGCGCAACAAATTGCCCGGCATCCTGCGCTTGATTATCGCGGCCGCTGCGAAATTCGCCACGCTGTATCTTTTAGTGGTGCAGGTGATCTGCAACCTCGCCGCCGCACCCTTGCAGCAAAGCGGTCTGCTGAAACCTGCAATGCTAAGCGTTCTGCCCGCCACCTTCACATGGCCGCAACTCATTACGGCGCTGCTTGGCGGTGCCTTTGCCCTTTTCCTTGCGCCGCTGCTGCGCAAAGCCCTACGCAAATAAGGAGGTATTTTTATGCGCGGTGTTCCCTCTCTGATCACAGATATCCGCAAGAAAGTCTTCACCGAAGTGGCCCGCATGGCCTACGAAGGCGGCAACTATGCCGAAGCGGAAGAACTTCCCTACAAGATCGTCCCCGGCGACCAGCCGTTACACCGGGAGTCTATTTTCCTGGAGCGCGCCATAGCAGGTGAGCGCGTGCGTCTTGCCATGGGTCTGGGCGTACGCCCTGTGCAGACCCGAATGCTGCTGACCGAAGGCATGGACAATGCCGCCATCGCCAAGCAGTACTACGAGCCGCCGCTGATCAACATCATCCCCTACGCCTGCCACGCCTGCACCCCCAATCAGTATCTGGTCACTGAGCAGTGCCAAAACTGCCTGGCAGCCTCCTGCCAGCGCGTCTGCCCCAAGGGCGCCATTTCTTTCGTCAACGGCCGCAGCGTCATTGACAAGGAAAAATGCATCAAATGCGGCAAATGCGAAAAAGCCTGCCCCTACCATGCCATTATCCACCTGCAGCGCCCCTGCGCAGCAGCCTGCGGCATGAACGCCATTGACAGCGACAATCACGGCCGTGCGGTCATCGACCAGGATAAATGCGTAGCCTGCGGACAGTGCCTTGTCAGTTGCCCTTTCGGCGCTATTGCGGACAAGGGTCAGATCTACCAGGTCATTCGCTCCATTCAGGAGGGCAACCGGGTCATCGCCATTGTTGCTCCAGCCTTTATCGGCCAGTTCAGCGGCAAAGTTTCTCCCGGCAAATTCGTCACCGCCATGAAGCAATTGGGCTTTGCCCGGGTCATGGAGGTAGCCATCGGTGCTGATCTTTGTACCATTGAAGAAGCCAAAGACTTCCTGGAAAAAGTCCCCGAGCAGCAGAATTACATGGCAACTTCCTGCTGCCCGGCCTGGCATTCCATGATCGAAAAACTCTACCCCAGCGAGACCCATAAAATCTCCATGACCCTGACCCCCATGGTCTTCACCGCCCGCATGGTCAAGCGCCAGTATCCCGGTTGCAAGGTGGTCTTCGTCGGCCCCTGCTCCGCCAAGAAGCTGGAGGCTATTCGGGAGGACATCCGTTCCGATGTGGACTTTGTGCTGACCTTTGAGGAACTGCAGGGCATGTTTGAAGCTAAAGAGATCAACTTTGACTCAATTGAAGAAAAAGATGTGCTGCACGAAGCCTCCGCAGCCGGACGCGGCTTTGCTGTTGCCGGCGGTGTCGCCGGCGCAGTGGTGGATCTGGTGCACCAGGCGGAGCCGGATCTGGAAATCAAGACCGCCCGGGCTGAAGGCTTGGCAGACTGCCGCAAACTCATGGCCATGGCAAAAGCCGGCAAGTATAACGGCTATCTGCTGGAGGGCATGGGTTGCCCCGGCGGCTGCGTGGCCGGCCCCGGCACCATTTTAAGCGTAGAGCAAGCGCAGAAAAATGTCAGCGCTTACCAAAAAGCCGCCAAATCCCCCTTCGCAACTGAAAGCGCCTATAAAGACATCGCCGAAACTTTGGATTGACCTTTAATTAACTCACCGAAAAGGAGTGCGGACAATGAACTTCAGCAGTATGCAAGACCTTTTGGATCACCTTACCGCCTGGCGCGTGCCCGGCAACGCCGGCCTCATCTATCTGAACGGCAAGGAAGTCTTCACCGGCACCTCCGGCTACGCCGATCTGGAAAACAAAACCCCCATGACCTTGGATCACATGCTCAACCTCTATTCCTGTTCCAAGATCACCACCGTCACCGCGGCGCTGCAACTTTATGAACGCGGCCTTTTCCTGCTGGATGATCCCCTTTACGAATACATTCCCGAATACAAGGAAATGCTCGTCAAGACCCCTGACGGTCCGGTGGCAGCCCCCGGCCCCATCACCATGCGCCACCTGTTCACCATGACCGCCGGCTTTAACTACAGTTCTCAGGTCCCCGCCTTCCAGCGGGCGCGGGAACTGACGGACGGCAAAATGGATACCCTCACCGTGGCCAAATGCCTTGCATCCGAGCCGCTGGACTTCGCTCCCGGTGCCCACTTCCAGTACAGCCTTTGCCACGATGTGCTGGCCGCTGCAGTGGAAACCATCTCCGGTCAAAAATTCCGGGACTACGTCAAGGAGCACATTTTCGATCCTCTTGATATGACCACCTGCGTCTACCATAACGAATCTGTCCGCCACCGCATGGCGCAGCAGTACCGCTATGTCAACAGCAAGGAAACAGACATCGTCAAACTCCAATCCGGAACCATCAATACCGCCGCCGGCCGCCTTGAGAAAATGACGCTCGATGCCACTTTGGTCTACGGACCTGAATACGATAGCGGCGGTGCTGGCATCACCGCCTCCCCCCGGGACTATGTGAAACTGGGCGCAGCGCTGGCAAACGGCGGCAAGGGCCTCACCGGCCAGCGCATTCTCTCCGCCGGCACGGTGGAACTGCTAAAAGCCGACCAGTTAAACGACACCCAGCGGGTTGAACTGGCCAAACGCTGGGCGCATCTGTACGGCTACGGCTACGGTCTCGGCGTGCGCACCGTAGTTGACCGCGCAAAAGCCGGCTACAACGGCATCTATGATGAATTCGGCTGGGGCGGCGCAGCAGGCGCATCGCTGTTTATCGACACCAAAAATAACCTGGCCATGTTCTACGGCCAGCACATGCTCAATCCCCAGGAGGGCTATTACCAGCCCCGTGTCCGCAATGTGCTCTATAAATGCATCACCGGCTAAAGTAAAACCCCGGCGGAATTTGTGGTGTCCTCCCGGATGACCTCTATATTAACCGGATCTCCGTGCCATCGCGAGGGTCTGAAAGACCCGGGGCGATCTCCTGATCCGCATTTCCTCGGCCCCCGCATCTCGAGGTGCCGCCCGATCCGCACTCCCTCGGCCCCCTCGTTTTGAGGGGGCTGTCTTTTTGCCACGCAAAAAGACTGGGGGAGTAAAAAAGCCCGGCAGAACATTTCTGCCGGACTCTTGTTCTTATGCGCCCTTCTTTTCGTACACCGTTCCGAAGTAAAACGAGATCACGCTGGACACGATGATCATCACATTGTCCGCCGAAATATCACCCCGAAATGCCAGCACCATAAACAAAAAGATCACCGCCAGTGTCACCAGTGTCTTGACCTTAATGAGCGCCGCAAGATTGCTCAAAAACATCCCCCTCACCCCCTTAGAACGCGTCGGCATCCAGCGCCAGCGCATCCACCTGCCGCAGCAGCGCGTCCGCGTCACCGTTGCCGCCGAGTCCGTTATGATAAAGGTCATGCCAGTGATGCAGCGACCGCCGGTCTTCCAGCGAGATCTGCCCATCTTTTATGTGCTGCTTCGCCCGCTCCTGAATGATGTAAAGCATCAGATAGCGCAGCGCCTTATTCTTGACATCTGCGTTTCCGTCCCGGCGATCCTTGCGGCTGAGCAAAAACTGCGTCAGCGCCACACACCCGGAAACGATGGCCGCCCCCAACGAGCCGCCGATAACGGATACCACCAGATCCATCTTCTCCTCCTTAGTTCATGCCCAGCAATTTCTTCCAGGTCAGATTTCTTGCCGTAATTTCACCGTCGCTGACGCAGCCGTTGTCCTTTTGAAAAACCTTTACCGCGTCGGTGAATTTCGGTCCTGCGATGCCGTCCGCCGCTCCCACTTGGGTGTAACCCAAGGCATACAACCGCTTTTGCAAGGGCGTCACCACTTTATGACGGCTGTTGATCTTTTCCGACACCGTCACTGTCTTGGAAAGGGTCTCCGGCCCGGGGATCCCATCCACCGCCGCACCGATGGCAGATTGCACCTGCCGCACGAAGTCTTCCTTCGTGTCCGTGGACCACACCGCATTCCCCTGCTCATCAAAAACGCTATATCCATCCGGGCAGGACGCCTTGGCATATTCCAAAACCCGATACGCCCCCAACTGGCTTAGCGCATCGTCCCAACTGCGCCGCACTCTGTACCACTGCTCCTTCGGCGGCTGCACATCCGGAAAATCAAACCACTGCTTCAGCAGTTCCGCCTCCAACGCCGCCATTTTCTGCAGATTTTCACTGTCCATCAGCCACCGGGTGTTGCGCGCATTGGTGTGAAAACCGTGCTCAATGATGATACCCACTGTGCCCACCGCCTGCGCGCCCCGGAGCACACCGTAATAGTCATCCGGCAAGCCGTTTCCTTCCCGGTCTTCGGCGGACATCTGACAAATGTACTGGCATTGTGTGTCCATCAGCGCCGCCACAGCCGGTCCCATATGCTCTGCCAAAGCCTTGCTCTTTTCATGCACACCGCCGCCGTTATCCACCTGATGCATCACCACCACCCAGTCCGGCGTTTCCCGGTTAGCGGCATTGGAATGCAAACTGATGAACACATCTGCGCCTTCTGACATTTTTCCCCGGGCAGTAAGTTCCACCACCTGATCCACCTGCTCCTTGGTCATGCGCACATCCATGCCGCGCTTGATCAGTTCCGCTTTCAGCCGCTGCGCCAGATCCCACATAGCGGCACCCTCATAGTAACCACTGACCACCGTAGACGGGTTGTAGTAACGGCTGTCATGCCCCGGGTCGATGCAGATCAGCGGCCGCACGCGCCCCTTTTCAACATTCTTCATATCAAATACCTCCCATAAATTGTATGCAACTTTGCATAAAAATCAGCACGTTTCTTTTCATAACCACCTCAAAACGGCATGCCGGTTGCACGAAAACATGCAACCGGAAAATCTGCACTTCCATTTTTAATGTTCATGGCTTATAATAAAGAAAATCCAATTAAGGAGGTTTTTACCATGCGTAAGCCCCTATCCCCCGAGGTGCTTTCTATCGTCAAGCAAATGCAGCAAAACGAACTGACGGAAAGCGTCATTTATGAGAAAATCGCCGGTTTTGCCAAGGGTGAAGAAAACAAAAAGACCCTCCTGCGGCTGGCGCAGGAGGAAAAAGCCCATGCTGAGATCTGGAAGCAGTATACCGGCATCGAAATGAAGCCCGAGAGGGCCAAAATCCTGAAATATACCCTGCTGGCAAGGGTTTTTGGCTTTACCTTTGCGGTAAAACTTATGGAGCGCGGCGAAGAAAACGCCCAGAGTATCTATAAAAAACTGCTGGAAGAAGTCGCCGAAAGTGCCGCCATTCGCCAGCAGGAAGAAGAACACGAAAACGCGCTGCTTGCCATGCTGGACGAGGAGCGGCTGCAATATGTCGGCAGCATGGTGCTGGGTTTGAACGATGCCCTTGTGGAACTGACCGGCTCCCTGGCAGGTTTTGCTTTTGCCCTGCAAAACACCCGTTTAATTGCCCTTTCCGGCCTGATTGTGGGCATTTCCGCAACTTTTTCCATGGCATCCAGCGAATTTCTTGCCGCCCGGAGCGAGGGTCGCAGTGACGCGCTAAAATCCTGCTCCTATACCGGCATCGCTTATCTTCTGACCGTGGTGGCACTGATTTTGCCGTACCTGCTGTTCCCAGTGGACCAGTTTATTCCGGCGCTGATCTGCATGCTGGTCGTGGTGGTGCTGATCATCGCAGGATTTACCTACTATACCAGTGTCGCGCAGGACCAGCCTTTCAAATCCCGTTTCGCGGAAATGGCGCTGATCAGCATTGGCGTGGCAGTGGTCTCCTTCATCGTCGGTATCCTCGCCAAGCAATTCCTCGGCGTAGACCTGTAATAACCTACAAACCAATTTCAAAGCAAAAAACAAGCCCCGGGGTGGCACCCTGCCACCCCGGGAATATTATTTCTAAACTATAACGCTCCGAAAATTAACCCTTGAAATTATGCGAACAATCATGGCAATAATAGGTCTTCTTTCTACCAGAAAACCAACGCTTGCTCTTCCAAACATATCCTTTGCCCTGACATTTTTTGATAATTGCCATCCACCAATCAAGGCAAATAAAGACCATCATACCGATCATCCATTTGCAAGGAATCCAAATTAAGTAAATCCAACCAAACAAAATAAACCACATACATCCATGCTTACTTTCAACATTGGACAATTGAACATGCTTACTGCCACATTTAGGACATTGCTGATTGAGTGCCATATTATTACCTCTCCATTTCTATATTTCATATTCCACCACTATAATATGACAAACCGTCATAATTGTCAAGTAAAAATATGACATAATGTCATTAGGTGATATTATGCAAAATAGACTAAAGGAATTGCGGAAAAGCCGAAAATACACGCAAATCTCTCTTCAAATGCACACCGGTATTGAGCAGGCGCTCCTTTCCAAATTTGAAAACGGCGAGCGCATCCCCCCCACCGAAACACTCTTGCAACTGGCAGAGTTTTACAATGTCAGTATCGATTATATCCTTTGTCGCACAGATAATCCTGAAATAAACAAATAACGGGCGGCTAATGCCGCCCGTTTCCTTATTCATTTTAGGCCGTAATGATCCTTAATGACTTGGTCGCAGACCGTCTTGCCCTTGATCTTAATGCTTTGAACGGTATCAAACAGCAACTGCGTATCCAGATCCTTATCCATGACCAGCACGCCGTAACCGGTTAAGGTCAGGGAAAGGCCCATTTCCTTTGCTTCCTGCAGTTCTTCATTTCCCAAAGAAGAAACGCCCACAAACCAGCGGTGGGGATTACGATCCTTCACCGCCATATTCCGGTCAATGATCCTGTCCAAAGTGACCTGATGCTTCTGCAAACTCTCCCGCAACGCCTGATTGATAAAATCGCTGCGGTTGGAATAATAACCGTTGTCCACCAAAATGTCGATGCTGGAAAGCGTGGATGTATTGATATTCACGGAAACTTTTTCAACAAAATTCTCATTTGCCATAATATCGCCCCTTTCTTATGCTCCAGTTGGAGCATATATGGATTATATCACAAGGATTTTCCCTTATCAAGAGGCATTCTGCGGCGCCAAAAAAGAGAGGGGCTAAAGCCCCTCTC
>JAZNTI010000018.1:0-41376 GCA_045591725.1 Faecousia sp. | reverse complement strand
TTGCCGTGGTCAACGTGACCCATGACCACCACAACGGGTGCGCGGGTCTCAAGTTCTTCAGCGGAGTCCACATGATCGTCGATGATCCGCTCTTCGATGGTAACGGTGACTTCCTTTTCCACCTTGCAGCCCAGTTCGGTGGCCACATATTCGGCGGTGTCGAAGTCGATGGTCTGGTTGATGGCGGCGATGATGCCGTTCTTCATCAGCAGTTTGATGACTTCTGCGGCGGTCTTCTTCATACGCGAAGCCAGTTCGCCAACGGTGATCTCTTCGGGGATCTTGACGGTGACGGGTGCTTTGCGGGCAACTTCCATCTGCAGACGGCGCAGTTTCTCCTGCTCCTCGTTCTTGAACTTGTTGCCCTTTTTGTTCATCTGCTGCTGCTTTTGCTGCTGCTTGCCCTTGCCGCCGCCAATGCGCATTTTGCCGCCCTGATAATTTTGTTCCCGCTCGGAGACCAGATTATCCACATCGGCAAAGCGATTGGTGTTCAGTTGCACGGCGGAAGTGTCCACAATGCGGCGCTCGCGCTTGCGCTCGGGCTCGGCAGGTTTTTGCGGCTTCTGCGGCTGGGCGCTCTGCTGCTGGGGAGCATTCTGCTTGGGCGCTTCTGCTTTTGCTGCCGGGGCAGCGGCAGGGGCGGCCTCCTTGGCAGGCTCGGCTTTGGGTGCGGGGCGCTCCTTGGGTGCCACAGCAAACACTACTTCCAAAGATTTGATCTGGTTGTGCTGGGTCATATAGTCAAAAATGACATTCAGTTCCTCGTCGGTCATCACCTGGGTATTGGACTTGGGTTTTTCAAAGAACTGACCGACGATCTCGGAGATCTGCTTGGGTGCAACACCGAAATCTGCTGCTACTTCTTTCAAACGATACTTCACTAAACTCATATATGCACCTCCAAATTGGATAACTTACTTCTTTTTGCCTTTGCGAAGGTTGCGGCGGTGGGCATCGGCTTCTTTCTTCCGCTGCTCACGGCGGCGCACTTTTTCCTCCAGCACCGCGATAACGGCGGTGGGAGAAGGCTGCACGCTTTGGGCCAGCGCCAGCGCAAGACCGGGATCGGTTAACGCCGCGACGGCAAGACTGGTGCGGCCGATGGCCATGCCCATCTCGTCCTTGGTAAAACCAAGGCGCAGCACCTGCTGATCGGTACCGGCGGCGAAACTTTTCGCTCTGCGCCAGGTGTGGTGGGATGCGTCCGACGCCACCACGATCAGAT
The DNA here is from genome assembly GCA_045591725.1 of Faecousia sp. Taxonomy (GTDB): domain Bacteria; phylum Bacillota; class Clostridia; order Oscillospirales; family Oscillospiraceae; genus Faecousia. Next base: position 40,148 of record JAZNTI010000018.1, on the reverse strand, counting down.
GGGCATGGAGCGCTCTTGCCGCAGCGCCCACGGGCTCTTCGCCCAACTCCGCAAGGCCGGCTTTCCGGGCAAGGGATAGGTAACCAAGGGTCTTATCCACGGTTTTCCTCCATTTCCCGGACCATGCGGTCATAGACCTCCTGGGGAATCTCGACTTCCAGGCAGCGCTCCAAAGCGCGGCTTTTCTGCGCTTTTTTCAGGCATTCGGGATCGGGGCAGACATAAGCGCCCCGGCCGTTGAGTTTGCCGCTGAAATCAAGACGCACCACGCCGTCCGTTCCGCGGACAACACGGAGCATCTCCCGCTTGGCTTTGCGTTCACGGCAGCCCATACACTGCCGCATAGGGATTTTCTTTTGCATAGGACTACCTCCTTTGTCAATTGACAATGGACAATGTACAATTGACAATTCGTTTCATGGCTGTGATTAATAATTGTCAATTGTCAATTATCTATTACTCTTCTGCCTGGGAAGCAGGCTTGATGTCGATCTTGTAACTGGTCAGGCGTGCCGCCAGACGGGCGTTCTGACCCTCCTTGCCGATGGCAAGGCTCAGTTGATCGTCGGGAACGATGACACGGCAGGCTTTCTGACCGGGCACCAGCGTGACGCTGATGACATCCGCAGGACTCAGCGCTGCGCGGACATACTCGCAGGGATCTTCAGACCAGACCACGATGTCGATCTTCTCGCCGCAGAGTTCTTCCACCACGGCGCCTACACGGCCGCCACGGGGACCGACACATGCGCCCACGGGATCGATGCCCTCCATGGTGGCGCGGACTGCCATCTTGCTGCGGGAGCCTGCCTCACGGGCGATGTTGCGGATCTCCACCTGACCGTCCGCGATCTCGGGCGTTTCCAGTTCAAACAGACGGCGCACCAGATTGGGGTGGGTCCGGGAAACATAAACATTGGTGGACCGGGCGCCCTGACGGGCTTCCAGTACGTAAACACGGATCTTGTCGCCTTCGCGGTAAGATTCGCCGGGGATCTGCTCGCTGACCCGCAGGACGGCGTTATGCTGCTCGCTGCCCTGACCGACGGTGACCAGAATGTCGCCGCTGGGATCTTTGCACAGAATGGTGCCGGTGAGCAGTTCCTGGGTCTTGGAGGAGTAACTCTCGTAGACCACGCCGCGCTCGGCTTCGCGAATGCCCTGGATCAGCACCTGCTTAAAGGTCTGGGCGGCAATGCGGCTGAATTTTTCTACTTCCACGGGGATGGAGATGCTCTCGCCCACCTGAATGTCGGGATTTATGTGACGGGCGGCATCGATGTGGATCTCCAGCGCGGTATCTTCCACTTCCTCGACGACGGTCTTGACCACATGAACGCTCAGGCCGGTCTCCTGAAAGTCCACTACCACATTGTCGGCAGGGACGTCACGGCGGTCCTCACGGTCTTTGCGGTAGGCATTTGCCATACCCTGTTTCATGCGCTCGACCATATATTCTACGGAAATGCCTTTGGTCTTTTCCAGATCACGCAGCGCGGCAAACACTTCGGCGCAGTCGATCTTGTGGACTTCAGGCTTTTTTGCACTCTTTCTGGCCATTTCTCTTTATTCCTCCTTAAAATTCTACGCGAAGACGCACCTGGGCGACTTCAGATTTTTCAAATGTGATGGTTTCCTTACCGGCTTCCACGGTGACTTTTCCGTCTTCGTAGCCCCGCAGGAATCCGGGGATCTCCTTCAGACCGTTCCGGGGACGGTAAAGTTTTACCATGATGGCGCTGCCCATGAACCGTTCAAAGTCGCCGGGACGCTTCAGCACCCGCTCCAAACCGGCGGAACAGACTTCAAAATGGTAGGATTCCTTGATGGGGTCTTTTTCGTCCAGCACGGGATCCACCGCCCGGGATATGGCCTCGCAGTCGGTGATGTCCACGCCGCCCTCCTTTTCAATGTAGAGCCGCAGGAAACGCTCGGAGCCTTCCCGGACATACTCCACATCCCAAAGGGTGCAGCCGTGCTGCTCGACAATGGGTCTGGCGAAATTTTCGACGATTTCAGTTACTTTCATAAGTGCCTCGTTTCATAAGAAAGAGAGAGGGGCGCGCCCCTCTCTCCAAAGTTTAACATCTTACATTGGGGATTATAGCATTCTTTTTTTGGGAATGCAACCCCTATTTGTATATTTTTATTGTAAATACTAATAAAATATCGGGAAAATTCGACCTTATACGCCGGCGTGGAGGTATTTTCTGTCCCAATCGTGGTCATAAAGGTTGCTGCTGGCTTCCATGGGGCAGCCCTGCACCATATCGTCCGCCAGTTCCATGAGGAATGCGGTGGGCTCCAGGCATTCAAGGTAAAATTCCGGCAGCGCGTCTTCGCCTAAGGCAGCGCCCAAAAGAGCGCCGGTGATCGCGCCCACGGCGGCGCTGCGGCCGGAGTGGTTCACCGCGGTGATCATGGCTGCGTCGAAATCGCCGTCGCAGGTCAGGCAGGCGTAAAGCGCGCCGGCCAGCACTTCCGGTGCACTCTTGCAGCGCAGAAGTTCCATGGCCTCGGTGGCGGTGGTGTTTTCAGACTGGGAGAGGGTAATTGCCATTTGCGCCAGTTCCCAAAGTTTCGCGGTTTGGGGATGGTACGCCCGGCCGAATTGCATCTGGATGGCGTCCAGGGTTTCCTGCACCAGCATCATCGGTTCGATGGCGCTGTAGGATGCGACGCAACTTAAAGCGAAAGTCAGGGCGGCGGCGCTGATGAAAGCGTCCGGCCCGTGGGTCAGCGCTACGGCTTCCGCCCCAAGGCGGACACGCTCCTGCATATTCAGGTTCAGGTCCTCAGTCTGCAGGGCGATGGGGATAACTTCCGTCAGGGTCGCCGGGTGGTCAGAAAGATTTACGGGCTCTTCCATGGTTCCCAGCGTGTTGCCGCTCAGCGTGCCCAGCATCCAGGGATCCATGCAGAATTTGCGCTTGAGTTCCGCTACGGTGGACAGCCAGCAGTGATTCTTTTCCGGGTCGCTGAATTGCTGGCTTCGGGACCACTCCTTGATGGCCAGGGCAATATAGCGCACGGGCGGTGCCATAATGCCCCGGAGTTGACCCCGGGTCAGACCCAGCAGCAGACCGTTGGCGGTGAAAGCCGCCAGTTGGGTATAGGAGGTCACATCCGCATAGCCGTTGACAAGGTCATAGCCCAGCAGGCCGTTGGGGCCGTAATCTTCCCGGATCTGCTCCAAAGTTTTGCGGTCCACGGTGTGACCCATGGCATCGCCTACGGCAAGGCCCAGCAGACAGCCGCGGAAAATACTCTGTTTGCTCAGCATGGAATGTCCTCCTCTCGTGATTTCTGGGGGTATTATAGTGTATTTTCTCGTAAATTGCAACAATTATGTGCGTTTTTTCGCCATTAATTGGCGAAAATAGGCTTCGCCCAGGTCGAAAAGTTTCTGAAGTCCCCAAAGGACAAAAGGCGCAGCGACACCGAGACCTATGCCGATGGTCCAGAATTCCCAGCCGCCGGCGGCAAAGTCAAACAGGGGAACCAGCAGTGTAAAGCAGCCCACGATGCCCAGGGTCATCAGCGCGCAGATGCCGCCGCGGTAGAGATTCAGCGGCTTGCAGGTCTCCAGCAGCACCAGCATGCCCACCAGCGCCAGCAGCGCGGTGCAGATCGTGGAGATCTGGTTGGGCATGAAGCCTGCCAAATTGCACAAAACCTGCGCCAGCACAACCAGCAGCACATCCGTCAGGCCGCAGGGCAGTGCCTTGCGCAGAACGGTCTTCAAAAAGCCGTCCTTGATGCGGCGGTAGTTGGGCTCCAGCGCCAGCAGGAATCCGGGGACACCGATGGTCATGGTGGAGATCACCGTCAAATGCAGCGGTGCAAAGGGATAGGCAAAGCCGGTCAGGAATGTCAGCAGCGCAAGACCCAGGGAGAAAATGTTCTTCACAAGGAAAAGCGTGGCGGAACGCTGAATGTTGTTGATCACCCGGCGGCCCTCGTCCACAATGCTGGGCATGGCTGCGAAATTGGCATCCAGCAGCACCAGTTTGCCGATCTGGCTGGCTGCCTGTGCGCCGCCTGCCATAGCGATGGAGCAGTCGGATTCTTTCATGGCCAGCACATCGTTGACGCCGTCGCCGGTCATGGCAACGGTGTGCCCCAGCGCCTTAAATGTCGCGATCAGGCGCTTTTTCTTGTCGGGGGTGACCCGACCAAAGACGGTGCAGGTGAGGGCTGCGTGGGTAAAGTCTTCGTCAGTTTCCAGCACGGAGGCGTCCACCCAGTTTTCCGCGCCGGGAATATTCGCCCTGCGCGCCACCTCGGAGACGGTCAGGGGATTGTCGCCGGAGATGACTTTGACGCTGACGCCCTGTTTGGCGAAATAGGCGAAGGTTTCCGGTGCTTCCGGGCGGATGCGGTTGCTCAGCAGTACCAACGCAAGGGGCGTCAGCAGGTTTTCGTTGAGTTTTTCGGCAGCGGGGGCGGCGTATTGCGCCACCAGCAGTACCCGGTAGCCAAGGGCGGAATGCTCCTCCACCTGCTGCTGTAACTGCCAGTAACGGCCGGCCATGGTGAATTCCGGCGCGCCGATGACGTATGTATCCCCCTGCTCAAAGGAACAGGCGCTCCACTTGGTGGCGGAGGTAAAGGGAATGCGCTGGGTGGCTGCCCAGCCGCCGTCACCGGCGAAGGCTTGGGCCATGGCCCGGGCGGTATCATTCTCCGGCTCGACACCGGAGTAGAAAGATTTGAGGATGGTTTCCAGTTTTTCCGGGGGATCGTCGGTCAGGGGGATGACATTTTCCACCTGCATCACCGCTTCGGTGATGGTGCCGGTCTTATCCACGCACAGCACATCCACCCGGGCAAGGGATTCGATGCAATTCATATCCTGCACCAGCACCCGGTCCTGGGTCAGTTTCAGAGCGGAGGCGGCCATGGCAATGCTGGTCAGCAGGTAGAGTCCCTCGGGGATCATGCCCACCAGCGCGCCTACGGTGCCCTCCACGCTTTCCCGGAGGGTCAGTTCCAAAACTTTGTACTCCTGCCAGAAAAGCAGCAGACCTACGGGGATGAGGATGATGCCCATGATCTTGAGAAGTCCGTCCAGCGCGCGCATCATTTCGGATTTTGTGGCTTTGGGGTTGGCTTTCGCTTCAGCAGAAAGCCGGGCGGCGAAAGAGTCGGCGCCCACGGCGGTCAGTTGCACGGCGGCCATGCCGGTGACCACAAAACTGCCGGAGCGCAGTTCGTCGCCGGGGCGTTTGACGATGGCGTCTTCCTCACCGGTGATCAGGGACTCGTTGACGGAAAGTTCGCCGCTGCGCACAATGCCGTCGGCGCAGATCTGGTTTCCGGGGACAAATTCCACGATGTCATCGCGCACTAAAAGGTCGGAGCGCAAGGTGATGCGCTGACCGTCGCGGATGACCCGCAATTGCTGAGCGCTCATCAAGGTGAGTTTGTCCACCGCGCGCTTTGCCCGGATCTCCTGAATGATGCCGATGACGGTGTTACACAAAACGATGACCAAAAAGGTCATATTTTTCACGGAAGAGCCGCCAATGGCCAAAATTGCCGCCAAAACCAGAAAAATGAGGTTAAAAAAGGTCAGGCAGTTTTTGGCGATGATCTCTTTTTCGCTCTTGGTGGCGCTTTGGGCAAGACCGTTTTGCCAGCCGCCCTCCAGACGCTCTTTGGCCTGCTGGGCGGTCAGGCCCTGCTCCGGATCGGCGTTGAGCCGGGGAATCAAAGCCCGCTGAAAATAAATCGTCTTCTTTTTCATAAAAGGAAAACCCCTTTTTGTCTTTCTGAATTTGCGTCTATTTTATCATACCTTGGCGAAAAGGGAAAGACTTGCAGGTAAAAAAATACGCCGTGGCGGCGCACCACGGCAAAAAAGATCAGTATTTTAAGTACTTGCGCAGCCGGTTTTCCGCCCGCTTTAAAGTGCGGCAGACGGTGCTTTTGTGAACGCCCTGCTCCTGGGCGATCTGCGTAAGCGTGCGCTGGCGGAAATAATAGGCTACAAGTGTGCGTTTTTGGCAGGGGGTCAGTTCCCCGTCAATGACCTGCCGGATGCGGTTAAGTTGCACATTCCGGGGCAGGCGCGGGCCAAGATAGCCGTCAAAGAGTGTATTTCTCATTGCGGTAGTACCCCCTGTCGTAGTAGTGTTCGGTGAGTTCTTTCAGTTCGTTCATCTGGGTGAGCATGGGTGTCAGTTCCGCAATGCGTCGCTTCAGATGCCAAACTTCTTCCGGGTCTTCCGTCCGGGTAAGTTCCTGCCGCAAACTGCGCAGGCGGTTGCGCAACAGTACGGCGGAGGCTTCATATTCTGCGCTCATTTCCTGCAGGGTCATGAGGGGGATTCCTTGCAGTTTTCGCAGAAATAAGAGGGCGGATAGGTGGCGCAGCCGCAGTTTTCGCAGGGACGCACACCCCGGATATCCTGCTGGTCTATGTATAGGAACTGTTCAATGATCTTTGCCAAGCGCATCATCCTCTCGTAAATTTGGAAATCCCTGCGAAAACCGTCGAAAGGAAGGCTGGCGGCAGGACGGTAATTTCCAGTAATTTCCAGTTACTATTATACTACACGCTTTGTGTGATGTCCGTCGAATCGTGTAGCAGTCACGATTCTCCTCTTTTTTCGGTAAAAATATGCTACCATGGTGCCGGATCAATACAAAGGAGATGATGATCATGTTGGGTGCAAGGATCGCAGTGCTGCGGCGTCAGGCCGGTTTCAGTCAGGCGGAACTGGCCGGGAGGCTGCGCATCAGTCCCAGCGCGGTGGGCATGTATGAGCAGGGCAGACGCGAGCCAAGCGGCGAATTGCTGGTGGCTATGGCGGAGGTTTTTGGCGTATCCACGGATTATTTACTTACAGGCGCGCCCCGGGCCATCCGGGAACGGCAGGTGGCGGAGGACGCCCTGCTGCAGTCGGTAAGTTCCCTGGAAAAGCGGGTCAAGGGCAGAAAAAATCCCTTCTCCCGGCAGGAACTGGCGGTGCTCTTCGCGGCGCTGCTGATGGACACTTGACGAAAGCGCGCTTTCTGGGTTATCATGTAGAAAATGATCCCGGGAGGCAAAACCATGGATGACCGTTATTATATGGAGCAGGCCCTTGCTTTGGCCCGCGACGCGGCTACGGAGGGCGAAGTGCCCGTTGGCTGCGTGCTGGTGTGCGGCGATCAGATCGTCGGCCGCGGCAGAAATCGCCGGGAGACTGCGAAAAATGCCCTGGGTCACGCGGAGATCGAAGCCATCAACGATGCCTGCCGCAATTTGGGCGGCTGGCGGCTGTGGCAGTGCACGCTGTATGTGACCATGGAGCCGTGCCCCATGTGCGCAGGCGCTATTATCAACGCCCGGATCCCCCGGGTGGTCTACGGCGCACCGGACAGCAAATGCGGCGCCTGCGGCTCGGTTTGCGATCTGTTTTCTATGGAATTCAACCATCATCCGCAGGTTACATCCGGCGTGTGCGCCGAGGAATCCGCAGCGCTGGTGCAGCAGTTTTTCCAGGATCTGCGCCGCCGGCGGAAGGATCAGACGGACAAGTGAATATGTGGCGGCTGCGCTTTTTTGTGCGTGCCTGACCGACCGCCAATTTCCGAACAATATGCGTTTTTTCGACACCGGTTTGGAGGGGTCTTATGGTGGATAAGGGGCGGTTTATCAGGGCGGGTGCAGCGGCTGTGGCGTTTGCCATCATCCTCCGCTTGCTCAGCGGAGGATTTTTTGCGCCTTTGGGGCGTTTTTTCGACAGCGACGGTTTCCGGTCGGTGATGATCTGGCTGCAAACAGGGCGGGTGGTGCGGCTGCCCCCGGAAAGCGTGCAAAAACCCACTGAGAGGCCGAAAGATGAGGAAACTTTTGCGCCAACAGTGCCGGAACCGGCGCTGCCGGTGTTTACTCAGGCGGATCTGGAAGCGGTGGATGTGTTTTATCAGTGCGATTACCGTCCGGATCTTGCATCGCTGCTGACGAAGCCGCTGACGCTTGATCTGACGGGGACTGCGCCCACGGTTTTGATCATCCATACTCACACCACGGAGAGTTACACCAAACAGCCCGGGCAGGACTATGTGGAGGATGTGGCCTACCGCACCCGGGATCAGCGCTACAATATGGTGGCGGTGGGTGCAGAAGTCGCCCGGGTGCTGGAAGCCGGGGGTATTCAGGTGATCCACGATACAAATGTGTATGATTATCCGTCATACAACGATTCATACGATCTTGCCCGGGAGGCCATCGCTGCCCATTTGGAGAAAAATCCGTCTATTCAGATGGTGCTGGATATCCATCGGGATGCCTCTGACGGGGCTTCCGGCGGGCAATTGAGCACTTCCGGCACGGTAGACGGTCAGCCATCGGCACAACTGATGGTGGTGGTGGGAACGGATGCCAAGGGCTACTATCACCCCAACTGGCAGGAGCATCTGGCGCTGGGATTGAAACTGACCGCCATGCTGGAGCGCAAAGATCCCGGCCTGACACGGCCGGTGAGTTTGCGGGAATACCGGTTTAACACGGATATGACCCCCGGCAGCCTGCTCATTGAAGTGGGTGCGGCAGGAAACACCCTGGACGAGGCGCTGCTGGCCGCCAACGCGTTGGCAAGGGGGATCCTGGCACTGTCCAAGGGCAGCAGATGACTAAAGGAAGTTCCACCAGGTCAGTTCCATGCTTTCCGCGATGGCCCGGCTGACGCAGGCTGCCTGCACGCAGAGCATGGAAAATTCCGACGGATGCGCAAGGGCGCTTTGCCGGGACAGTTGCGCGAAGAGTTGGTCCAGTTGCTCCAGCGGCTGGTGGTCGGTGAAGGCGGCGGTGAGTCCGCGCCAGCGCTGCCAGCGTTCTTCTGTGCGGAAGGCAAGGTCGATGTCCGTGCTGTCCGCGGCATTAAGCATGGCTTCGGCGATGGAATTATGGATGCTTCCAATGGCGATGCCGATCAAAATGCTCACTGCCAGCAGCACCGCTAAAAGAAGCAGGCCCAAACGCATTCTGTTCATGAAGATCGCTCCTTTTTGAGAAATACGGTGTGGCCCTCCCGGTCCACGGTCAGCAGCCATACCTGGGAAAGGCGGACACTTTTCTTTTTCAGAAATTTCTCCACCCATTTTTCGGTGATGTTTACAAGGGGAAGGTTGTCTTTACACAGGTAGCCGTCGGTGATGACGGTCACCGGCAGCGACTGCTTTTGCGTGGTGATGCCGGCATCCTTGGCGCTGGCAGGTTTGTGCTGAGGGTAGACGAAGACGGAAAGATTGCCGTCGGTCTCCAAAATGGCGTACTGCACGGTGGTGATGTCCAGCACATCTTTTTCCCGGAGGTGGCCGGTCAGTTCGTCCAGCGTGATCCGGGTGCGGCGCAGATTTTGCTGGAGAATATTTCCGTTTTCAATAAGGATCACCGGCTTGCCGCAAAGAAGTTTGCGCACGCGGACGCTTTTCAGCGCCAGTGAGGACAGCACCAGTTCCACGCCCAGCACGGTGAGAATGGGCACAAGACCGGAATACAGAGGAATGCCGCCGTCCTGCATGGGAATGGAGGCGAGGTTGGCCACCAGCATAGTCACCACAAATTCCGACGCTTCCATTTGGCCGATCTGCCGCTTGCCCATGAGCCGGATCACCGCGATGAGGATCAAATACAGCACGATGGTGCGCAGGTAGGATAAAAGCATAAATACCCTCCGGTGAGAACTTTTTCATAGTTTCTCACAGAAGGGCGGAAAAATACAAAAACCGCAGGCCGTGCCCTGCGGTTTTTGTAAATAGGAAGAGGAAAAATATACACAATGAAAACAGTGCTTCAGAAATCTCATAACATATTCTAAAAGGAAAATGTGAATAAAGAAAGTGAATAATTATTAAAAATGTTTTAAGTTCTTCCGGTGGAAAAGGGAATTTTCCGGAAATCTACTTTACAGAAGACCACTTTTGCGCTAAAATAGGGAAAAAGGAGGTGCATCTTTATGAACAAGGATGATACCCGTGAGGAATTGGAGCAGGAGCAGATTTTGCCTGCCGAAGAAGTAACGGAAGAAACCCCCGCCGAAGAATCCGTGGCAGAGGAAATTGCCGCAGAGCCCACTTTTGAGGACCTTTTGAAAGAGGTCATCGAAAAGGATGCCGGCAGCGAAGTAAGCGAGGATGTCCCCGATGAGGACGAACTGCGCGCCACTGCGGTGCTGGATGAGGATTTAGTGCGGCAGGTGCTGTCTTCTACCGCATTTGAGGATATGCAGAGCATCGGCGAGGCGGATGATCCCATGATCTACCGCAATTTCTCCAACGGTTACGGCAAGAATGTGAAAAAACTCAATGCATTCACCAAGATGTCCAAGGAAGACCGCGTGCGTACGGTGCTGATGTTCATCGCCAGCGGCCTGTGTTTGGGCATTATCGTGCTGATGATCTACTGGCTGGTGCATTTCTTCTGATGATGGCGGAACATAAAACGCCCGTAGGCCGTTTTGCCCCCACCCCTTCCGGGCGGATGCATTTGGGTAATGTGTTTGCAGCCATGCTGGCATGGCTGTCGGTACGCAGCCGCGGCGGTGAACTGGTGCTGCGCATGGAAGATCTGGACACGCTGCGCACCAGTGCGGAATTTGCCGGGATTTTGCGGCAGGATCTTGCCTGGCTGGGCCTTGACTGGGATCGGGAGACCGCGCCCCAAAGCCAGCGCAGCGCGGTATATGACCACTATTTTGAGCAGTTGCGTGACATGGGGTTGCTGTATGAGTGCTACTGCACCAGAAGTGTGTTGCACAATGTTAACGCGCCTCATCTTTCTGACGGCACCTACGTTTATGCCGGCACATGCCGGGATCTGACGCCTCAGCAGCGGGCTGCCATGGGGAAAAACGGCTCGTGGCGGCTGAAGGTGCCTCAAAAACGGTGGTCGTTTGAAGATCTCGTGCAGGGGCGTTACAGCCAGGATCTGGCGGCGGAGTGCGGCGATTTTGTGGTGCGCCGGGCCGATGGCGTGTATGTCTATCAACTGGCGGTGACGGTGGATGATGCCGAAGCAGGCGTCACGGAAGTGGTGCGCGGCATGGACCTGCTGAGCAGTGCGCCCCGGCAGATGTATTTGCAGGAACTTTTGGGATTTGAGCATCCCGTTTATGCCCATGTGCCCATGCTTTTGGCTGCCGACGGCCGCCGGCTGAGCAAGCGTGACGCGGATCTGGACCTGGGTGCGCTGCGTAATCGTTACGCGCCGGAGGAGATCCTTGGAAAACTGGCGGCGGCGTGCGGCATTATTCCGAAGCCGGAGGCAGTGAGCGCCAGGGAACTGGCGGCGGAATTTTCCTGGGACAAAGTGAAAAAAGACGATATTTACATCACAATTTAAGGAGTTTTTGTTATGGCAAAGAAACCTGTTTTGGTGGTTATGGCAGCCGGCATGGGCAGCCGTTACGGCGGTTTGAAGCAGATCGATCCCGTGGGCAGTTGCGGCGAGGCGATCCTCGATTACTCTGTTTATGATGCCCATGAGGCAGGATTTGAGACCGTTGTGATCATCATTAAAGAAGCCATTCGCGAAGATTTTATGGCTACCGTTGGCAAGCGCCTTGAAAAAGCGCCGGTAAAGGTGCGCTATGCCTATCAGGAGCAGGAAAAATATCTGCCCGAAGGCATGCAGGTGCCTGCTGAGCGCGGCGCAAAGCCCTGGGGCACGGGTCACGCGATCCTGTGTGCCAAAGAGGCCATCGACGGTGCGCCTTTTGCGGTGATCAATGCTGATGATTATTACGGAAAGTCCGCCTTCAGCACCATTTATGACGCTTTGCTCGGCGCTTGCGACGGCGAAAAATACGATTACTACATGGTCGGTTACGAACTGGGTAAGACCGTTACCGACCACGGCAGCGTTGCACGCGGCGTATGCCAGGTAGACGAAAACGGTTTTCTGACGCAGATCGATGAGCGGCTGCGCATTGAAAAGTACGATGGCGGCATCCATTTTACCGAGGACGGCGAAAATTGGACGGATCTTAAGGAACATACGCCGGTTTCCATGAACCTGTGGGGATTTACCCCCGGTTTCCTTGAGGAACTGGAAGCCGGTTTTCCGGAGTTTTTGGAAAAGGAAATGCCGCAGAATCCTGCCAAAAAGGAATATCTGCTGCCCACCATCGTTAAGCAGATGCTGTTTGACGGCAAGGCGCAGGTGAAGGTGCTTTCCTCCGCTGACCGCTGGTACGGCGTGACCTACGCCGCGGACAAGCCTGCGGTGGTGGCGGCGCTGCGTGGAAAAACTGCCGAGGGACTGTACCCCGACGGACTTTGGAAATAAGAAATGACAGGCAAAGCATACTGCTTTGCCTGATGCTTTAGGAGAATGCGTATGGATTTTACACCGGTCAAAGAATTGCTCAACAGTTTCTTGAAGCAGGGTCTGCCCGGCTTTGATTTTGTGCTGTATTATAAGGGAAACTGCGTGCTGCGCCACATGAACGGAGTTTCCGATCTGGAAAAGCAGGTGCCGGTTTGCGGCAACGAACTTTATAACATCTATTCCTGCACCAAGCCCATCACCGTGGCGGCGGCGCTGCTGCTGTGGGAGCGGGGAAAATTGCGGCTGGAAGACCGCTTGAGTGATTATATTCCGGAGTTTTCGCAGATGTACATCAGGGAAACTATGGCCTCTGGCGGTTCGGCCGACGGCATTACGCTTTCCCATGAGGAGCAGGTGCTTTCTAAAGTGCTGCGCCCGGTGAAAAATGCCATTACCATTGAAGATTTGTTCACCATGCGTGCCGGTATGAATTACAATACCCATAGTCCCGGGCTGGAGCAGGCGCGGAAGATAACCGACGGGAAATGCCCCACGCTGGAGACCATCCGGCTCTTTGCCGCCGACCCGCTGCACTGCGAGCCGGGCACACAGTACCGCTACAGCCTGGCGCATGATGTGCTGGCGGCGGTGATCGAGGTGGTCAGCGGTATGCGCTACGGCGAATTTGTGGCAGAAAACATTTTCAAACCGTTGGGCATGAAAAACAGCACCTATCTTCTGCCGGAAGAGCGCCTGGATGAGGTGTGCGGCCAGTATGAATATGACAAAGAAAACGGCGCTTTCAAGAATGTGGGCAAGCATGTTCTGCATTATAAACTGGGTACGCAGTACGAAAGCGGCGGCGCAGGTCTGGTCTGCACGGTGGAGGATTATATCCGCTTTTTGGAGGGTCTGCGCACCGGTAAGATTTTGAAGCAGGAGACCATCGACATGATGACCTTGCCGCGGGTGTCCCAGGAGCAGTATACCAACCCCGATTACGGTTATGGCTTGGGTGTGCGCTGTCCGAAGGCCGGCAGCGAGCATACGGACTTTGGCTGGGGCGGCCATGCGGGCTCGTATCTGGCGGTGGACAGAAAGCATGAGTTTTCGTTCTTTTATGCCCAGCACGCGGTGGGTGCGCCCGGCGTGAAGGCGGCGGCGCTGACACCTCTGATTCGCAAGATCATTGAAAATGGCTAAGAAAAGCGGACACCCCTCTTTTGAGGGGGTGTTTGATTTTCGTCTACACCCCTACGGGGTGCAGCCGGAGATCGACGGACTCTCCCACGCGCTAAACAAGTGTCCCCCGGACACTTGTTTACCTCACCTGCGGCGAGGTCGCGCTTTCGAGTCCCGTCACCACCCGGAAAGGAAGATGTCGATCTTCGTCAACATCCCTACGGGATGCCGCCGGAAATCGACGGACTCTCCCCCGGGCTAAAAAACATGCCCCCGGCATGTTTTTTGACGCCCTCTTCGAGTCCCATCACCACCCCAAATATAAAAACAGAGGATACCATTTGGTATCCTCTGTTTTTATGGGGTGGGTGATGGGACTCGAACCCACAACGCCTGGAACCACAATCCAGTGCTCTGCCAATTGAACTACACCCACCATATTTAATTTGCTGTCCTGCTGCCAAAGGAAATGGCACGCCAGGAGGGGGAGCGACCCGACCGCCGCCGGGGGCGGAGGAAGGAAGGGGAGCGAGTGGCCGCGGTCAAAATTTCGTGAGCGAACAGCGAACAGGAAATTTTGGGCACCGCAACAGGAAACGACGCATACCCTTGGTGGACGCTACCTTCTGGTTGTGCTTGGCACGCCAGGAGGGATTCGAACCCCCGACCTACTGCTTAGAAGGCAGTTGCTCTATCCTGCTGAGCTACTGGCGCATTTCTAATGGAGCGGGTGACGGGAATCGGACCCGCGTATCCAGCTTGGAAGGCTGGTGTTCTACCATTGAACTACACCCGCGAGTCCACAACGTTCAGCCATAGGATTTTAGCACAGCAAAAAGTCCTTGTCAAGGGTTATTTTTCAATATCTTGGGAAGTTCGTTGTAAATCACATCCGCAACAGCGCCATCGTCGCAACTGCAGACATTGGGGAAATGCTTCGCGATCAGGGCGTCGCCGGGGCAGAAGGCGTAATCCGCGCCCTCCATCATGGGCAGGTCGTTTTCGCCGTCACCGACGCAAACCAGAATTTTCCTGCCCAGTTTCCGCTGCAGCGCCCGGGCGGCATTGAGTTTGGAAACACCGGGGGCATGAACATCAATGATCCGGGGGGCGGCGCGGAAAATGCTGATGCTGTCACCCCAGGTTTCTTTGATATAGCGCTCGGCAGCGTCAAAAAGGACGAGATCTTCCTCGGTGGCTTCGTACATGTTGGCCACGGCTTTTTCGTCCGGCTGCCCAAAAAGGGCAAATTTCAGGAACGGACCTAAATCCTGTCCATGCTGGGCGATGGTATTATGCCAGCCCAGGGTTTTATAAAATTCCACAAATTCCGGGGAAGGGTCAATAAGATAGTGGGTATCCAGCGCCTGCACTTCCAGATTCAGTTGGGGAAATGCCTCGTGCACTGCGTCCAGCACCGGCCAGGGGTCAAGGGGAATGATGCGGATATCCCGGGACTGTCCGTTTTCGAAGGAGGCGCTGCCGTTGAGCAGCAGCAACGGTGTGTTGGTGGGGATCTTCTTTTCATGCTCCCGATAGGCAACGTAACTGCGGCCGGTATTGACGGTGAACGCACCGCCACCCGCGGTGAAATATTCAATTGCCTCGATGTTGCGCTGGGGGATTGTGGAATCACAGGCGGTGAGGGTGCGGTCGAAATCCACCGTCAGCAGGATGTCAGAAAACATGGTATACCTCTTATGTGAGTTTGCTTAATTTTTCCAGGACCTGCTGAAAATATTCCGGCAGGGGAGCGAAGACCATCACCGGGCGCTGGTCCCGGGGGTGGCGGAAACACAGTGCGCCTGCGTGGAGGCACTGGCTGGACTGACCCAGTTCAGGCTTTTTGTGGCCGTAGACGCTGTCGCCCAAGATGGGGTGGCCAATATGTGCCATGTGGACGCGGATCTGATGGGTGCGGCCGGTCTCCAGCCGGCAGCGCACATGGGTATAGCCCCGGTAGCGCGCCACCACTTCCCAATGGGTCACGGCGTTTTTGGAATTGCGGGCGGTGACGCACATCTTTTTGCGGTCGCTGGGGTGGCGGCCGATGGGGGCATCGACGGTGCCGCAGTCTTCCCGGAATGAGCCGCAGACAATGGCTTCATAGGTGCGCGCCATGGTATGGTCTTTCAGTTGAGATGCCAGGATCCGGTGGGCAAAATCGTTCTTCGCCACCGCCAAAAGACCGGAGGTGTCCTTGTCGATGCGGTGGACGATGCCCGGCCGCATTTCACCGTTGATGCCGGAAAGATCATCGCCCATGGCGTAAAGCAGACCGTTGACCAGCGTATCGTCGCTGTGTCCGGCGGCAGGGTGCACCACAAGACCTTTGGGTTTGTTGATGACCACCACATCCTCGTCTTCATAGACGATGTCCAGCGCCATTTCGGTGGGGGTAATGTCCACGGCTTTGGGCTCGGGGATCTCGAAAACGATCTCATCGCCGATATTCAGTTTGTCGTTTTTCTTTCCGGGTTTGCCGTTGCGCCTGACGCAGCCTTCTTCCAGAAGTTTCTGGGCGGCGCTGCGGGTCAGGTTTTCGGCGCTGCGCGCCAAAAACGCATCCAGCCGTTCACCGGAAATATCGGCGTAAAGAATCATAAATTACCTCGTTGGTTTTTTCTCGTCTTTCCAGAATTCCTTGTTGAAAAACAAAAGGCTCACGATCATGGCGATGCAGCCGCAGGTGATGAAGCAGTCGGCCACATTGAAAACGGGGAAGGTGATGAACTGGGTTTGGATCATGTCCACCACGTAGCCAAGGCGCACACGGTCGATCATGTTGCCCAGACCGCCGCCGTAGATGGCCGCAAGGCAGCCCCACTCAAAGCCGGTGAAAGGAATTTTCCGGGTGCGCACCAGCCACACGATCACCACCGTCAGGACCACGAATATCGCGACAAAAAGCCACTGCTGACCTTCCAGCATAGAAAAGGCCGCGCCGGTATTCTGCGCGTAAGTCAGTTGCACGATGCCGGGCAGGAACGGAACATCCGCGTGCAGAGGGATATTTTGCACCACAAGGTACTTGGTAATTTGGTCGGCGGCTGTGATGCCAAAGGCAAAAAGCGCCATGTAAAGCAGAAGCATAGAAAACCCTCCATATCGTGGATAATCATACCATGCAGCGGAAGGAAAGTCAAATTGAATGGTATCCCAAAAGAGAACGATTGCATAGAAAAAACGCCCCGGGTATTCCCGAGGCGCGTGCAAACAGCGCTCAATCAATGATCAAGCGGCTGATCTGCTGACAGAAAGTATTGAAACTCCGGTTGTCGCATCTGCAACGCACCAGAAGCGGATGGGAAAAATCAAGGCTTACCATGCCGATGTAGCCTTTGCCGTTGACTTGCTGATTGTCGTCGCTGACGAAGATCTCAAAAGGCTGAACCATGGCGGCGTGGATGAAATCCTGCACTTCCGGGAAAGAGTGGATCGCAATATGAAATTCGTGCATATTTGTCCCCTCCTGTCGCTGTACAAAGCGGAAATTATCGTGTATAATGTTTCATAGGTATGCCTGTTTGGCATCCATGCTGCTCTATTGTAGCGCTTTTTGGGGCAGTTTTCAATTGACACAATGGACTCTTTTACACAAAACGGAAGCGCTGGAATTGGTGAAATTGCTATGAAAATCGGTTTTTACACCCTTGGATGTAAAACAAATCAATATGAGACTCAGGCTATGGAGCAGTTGCTCAGCGCCATGGGGCATCAGGTGGGCGCTTTTGAAGAGGACTGCGACTGCTATGTGATCAATACCTGCTCCGTCACCGCGGTGGCGGATAAGAAGAACCGGGCCATTATCCGCCGCTGCCGGAAAAATCATCCGGATGCGGTGATCGGCGTCTGCGGCTGCTACAGCCAGCATGAGCCGGGCGCGGTGCAGGCGCTGGGCGTGGACGTGGTCAGTGGCAGCGCAGGCAGAAAGGCCTTTGTTGAGGAACTTTTGAAAACGGCAGAGGACCGGCAGGCGCGGATCTCGGTGGATCAGGCGCTGCGCCGCCGGGAATTTGAGCCGCTTCCTGCCGGCGGACTTTCCGAGCGCACCCGTGCCATGATAAAAGTGCAGGACGGCTGCGTGAATTTCTGTACCTACTGCATCATCCCTTACCTGCGCGGACCGGTGCGGTCTGCGCCGCTGGAAACGGCGGTAGCGCAAGCCAAAGAACTTACGCAAAGAGGGTATCGGGAGATCGTGCTGACGGGCATTGAGATCGCTTCCTGGGGCGCAGACTTGCCGGGCAGACCTCCGGTGACGGTGCTGATCAGCGCCATCTGTGAGGCTGTGCCGGAACTCAGAGTGCGGCTGGGAAGCCTGGAGCCGCGGATCGTTACGGAGGATTTTTGCAGAACGCTGGCTGCTTACGGCAATTTGTGTCCGCAGTTTCATCTGTCCATGCAATCGGGCTCCGATGCGGTGCTTGCGCGCATGAAGCGCAAGTATGATACCGCCCGTTTTTACGAAAGCGTGGAACTTTTGCGGAGGTTTTTCCCCGGCTGCGCCATTACAACGGATATGATCGTGGCATTTCCCGGCGAGACGGAAGAAGAATTCGGGGAAAGTCTGGCATTTATAGAAAAGTGCAATTTTGCGGACATGCATATTTTTCCCTACTCCCGTCGCCCCGGCACGCCTGCGGACAGGATGCCCGGGCAGCACGGCAATGCCGTAAAGGAGCAGCGCAGCCGCGCGGCCATCGCTGTGGCGCGGAGCATGAATGAAGCGTACCGCCGCGCCATGGTGGGCACGGAGCAGGATGTGCTGTTTGAGGAGCGCAGCGGTGGATTCTTTACCGGCCATGCGCCCAATTATGTGAAGGTCTATTTCTGCGGGGAGGATCTGCACAACGAGGTGCGCCGGGTCAGGATCGTGGGATTGCATGACGACGGCGTGCTGGCGCAATAAAAATTGTCAACGGTATGTGCGTGTGCTATAATTTATGGAACAAAGCGAATTTTGGAGGTCTTTATGAAGACGCTTTTGCATATCTGCTGCGCCCCTTGCGCCAATCAGTGCATCGAGGTGCTGCGTGGTGACGGGCTGGAGGTCACCGGCTTTTGGTACAACCCCAATATCCACCCCTTTACCGAGTATCGGGAGCGGCGTAACTGCCTGCGTGACTATGCCGCAAAGATCGAATTGCCTCTTTTGGAGCGCGACGATTACGGTCTTCGTCCTTTTGTAAGAGAAGTGGCGGAGGATATCGGCGGGCGCTGCGTAAAATGCTATGAAATGCGCCTTTTCGAGGCGGCCCGACAGGCAAAGGAGGGTGGATTTGACAGTTTTACCTCCAGCCTGTTCATCAGTCCCTATCAGAACCATGAACTTATGCGCGAAACCGCGGAGCGTGCGGCTTTTCAGCATGGGGTGAAGTTTGAATACCGGGATTTCCGCCCTTATTTTAGGGCCGGGCAGGAGCGCGCCCGGGAACTGGACATGTACATTCAGAAATACTGCGGCTGCGTGTTTTCCGAGCAGGAACGGTATTTGAAACCCAAGAAGATCATTCCCTGATTTTGGAGGAAACATGAAAGATTTGCAATTTGCTGCCCCTTGCCTTTTCGGCTTGGAGAGCATTGCCGGTGACGAACTGCGTCGGCTAAATATTGAAAATGTCCGGGTGGAGGACCGCCGGGTGCTCTTTACCGGTGACCTTAACACTTTGGCCAAGGCCAATATTTGCCTGCGCACCGCTGAACGCGTGCACATCGTCCTTGCGCAGTTTGAGGCGAAGACCTTTGAGGAACTGTTTCAAGGCGTGTATCATGCCAATTTGGAGGATTTTATCCCCAAAGACGGCCAGTTTCCGGTGAAAGGCAAGTGTCTGGACAGCCAACTGATGAGTGAGTCCGACTGCCAGGCCATTATCAAAAAAGCTGCGTCCCGGCGTTTGGGCGAAAAGTACGGTGTCGCGTGGCTGCCGGAGACCGGTGCAAAGTATCAACTGCAGTTTTTGATTCTGAAGAATAAAGTCAGCCTTTATCTGGATACTTCCGGCGCCGGTCTGCACAAGCGCGGTTACCGCGCGGTGGGCAACGATGCTCCTCTGCGCGAAACCTTGGCAGCGGCCATGGTAATGCTTTCCCGGTATCGGGGCAGGGAGTATGTGTGGGATCCCTTCTGCGGCAGCGGCACGATCCCCATTGAGGCGGCGCTTATCGCCAAGAACCGCGCGCCCGGTTTGACCCGCGGCTTTGCCGCTGAGCAGTACGCCTGGAGCGATCCGCAGGTATGGCGCGATGTCCGCAGCGAGGCTATGGACAGGGAATTTAAGGGCGACTACCGCATTTTGGGCTCGGATAATGATCCTAAATGCGTTTCTCTTGCCATGGCAAATGCCCGGAAAGCCGGCGTTGGCAACCTGATCACCTTTAAAGACGGCGATGCCACCAAGATGGATCTGCCGGCGGCGGAGGGCATTTTACTGTGCAATCCCCCTTACGGTCAGCGCATGGGAGATATCAAGGATGCCCAGCGGCTGTACAGCGCGCTGGGAAGGCATCTGAAATTTGCCGACGGCTGGAAGAAATTTGTCATTACCTCCGAGCCGGAATTTGAGCATTATTTCGGCCGCCGGGCGGATAAAAAGCGCAAACTTTACAACGGCATGATCAAATGCGATCTTTACATGTACAACGAAGGCCGCAGGAAATAAAGGAGAAAGATTATGAAGCACCTTTTTATCATCAACCCGGCAGCAGGCAGCCGCAACAGAACGGCAGACTACAGCGCCGAGATCCACCGCGCCTGCCATGAACGGGAACTGGATTACCGCATTGAAATTTCCGCAGGTCCCGGCGAATGCACCCGGTTGACCCGGGAAGCCGCCGAAAGCGGCGAGGAGTACCGCATTTACGCCTGCGGCGGCGATGGCACGCTGAACGAAGTGGTGCAGGGCGCAGTCGGCTACGATAATGTGGCGGTGACGGTGTATTCCGGCGGCAGCGGTAACGATTTTGTGAAACTTTTTGACGATCCCAAGGCGTTTTTTGACATCGACCGGCTGCTGGACGCCAAGGAGCAGACCATGGATCTGATCCGCTGCAATGATGATATTTCTCTGAATATCTGCTCCGTGGGTTTGGATGCCAGGATCGGCACGGATGTGGCCAGTTATAAGCGATTGCCGCTGCTGCATGGCTTTGCCGCCTACGCGGCGTCCACGGTGGTGAATCTGTTTAAGGGTATCAGCGAGCATTATGTTGTGGAACTGGACGGCCAGACCCTGGATGCGGAGCAGACCATGATCTGCGTGTGCAACGGTCAGTATTACGGCGGCGGATTCCATCCCGTTCCGGAGGCGGACCCCACGGACGGCATGCTGGAAGTGCTGCTGGTGAAGAAAGTCAATATTTTGCAAGTGGCGCAAGTCATTGGCAAGTATAAGGACGGCCGCTACAAGGAACTGCCTCATCTGGTGCAGCATTTCCGCACCAACCGTGTGCGCATCGTCTGCGATAAGCCGTCGCCCATTAGTCTGGATGGCGAACTGCGGGTTGCCCAGACGGTGGATATCCGCATGGCGGAGGAAAAATTGCGGTTTTTCTATCCTGCCGGGTTGCACCTGACGGTGCGCGAACCGGCGCTGACAAAGTGATTTTTGCGTTATAAAATGGGAGGACATGTTTTGGAAAATTATCTTCAAATGCAGTTTGATAAGGGGCGTATCGACGCTATTTCCAATTTGGGTCTTGCCCATGTTGGTGATGCGGTGTATGAACTGATGTGCCGCAGTTATCTCTGCGCCCAGGGCGATCAGACGGTTAAAACCCTGCACCGGGATGCCGTGGCGCTGGTAAAAGCGCCCACCCAGGCAGCGCTGGCGCAGAAATTGCAGCCGGCACTGACGGATGAGGAGATGGCCTATTTCCGCCGGGGGAAGAATGCCCATTCCCATGCCGCGCCCAAATCCGCGACGCCTAAGGAATATTCCCTGGCTACGGGACTGGAAACGCTGTTCGGCGCGCTGTATCTGGCCGGAAAAGTGGACCGGCTCAATGAGTTGTTTGCAATTATGATGGAGGAATTCCATGGCATTTGATGCGTATTATTTGAAATGCGTGCTGGATGAAGTCCGGGCATTGGATGATGTCCGGGTGGAGAAGGTCCACCAGCCTGCCCGGGATACGGCGGTGGTGCATCTGCGGCACCGCAGCGGCAGGACGAAACTGCTGATCGCGGCGAATCCGGCTGCGCCCCGGCTGCATCTGACGGAGTCGAGTCCTGAGAATCCCCAGCAGCCGCCTATGTTCTGCATGCTGCTGCGCAAGCATCTGAGCGGCGCGCGGCTGGCGAAGGTGGAGCAGCCGGCTATGGAACGCTGCGCGTATCTTTATTTTGACTGCATCGACGAATTGGGCGATGCAGTGCAAAAATGCCTCGCGGTGGAACTTATGGGCAGGACCTGCAACCTCTATTTGCTGGACGGTGACGGGCGGATCTTGGATTGCCTGCGCCGGGTGGGGCTTGACGAGGGCGCGCGGCCGGCGCTGCCGGGCATGTATTATCAGGTGCCGGCAAAAGTGGAGAAAAAAGATCCGCAGAGTTTAACCGAAGAAGATTATGTAAACTTGTTGAGCGCGCCCGGAGCAGATCTTTTGGCCGCGCGGCTTATGGATGAATTGGGCGGACTTTCGCCGCTAGTGTGCCGGGAGGCGGCGCTTTTTGCTGCCGGCGATGTGGATGCGCGGCTGGAAAATGCGGATATTCCGGCGCTGGCGGAGAAAATTTACGCTTTTTTCAAGGAAAATATGGTGCATCCCAAACCCTGTTATTTCGCTGCGGCGGATGGAACGCCCAAACAGTTTGCATTCTGCCCGGTGCGGCAGTATGGCGAATATCAGCAGGCGGAGGGTTTCAGCGCCTTGTTGGATAAGTTTTATGTAAACCGCGACAAGAAGGATGCCATGCGCCAAAAGGGCCAGGGCCTGCGCAAGACTGTGCAAAATTTAAGTGTCCGCTTGACCAAAAAATTGACGCTGCAGGAGAAAGAACTCTCCGCTACCTATGATCGGGAACGGCTGCGGCAGTTGGGCGACATTGTCACCGCCAATCTGCACCGGATCGTCAAGGGACAGACGGTGCTGCAGGCGGAGGATTTCTACGACGAAAATATGACCGTCATCGATATTCCTATTTCGCCCATTCTTTCACCGCAGCAGAACGCGGCGAAGTTTTACAAGGACTACACGCGCATGAAGAACGCGGAAAAAGAACTGACCCGTCAGATCGCGCTGGGTCAGGAGGAACTTATTTACCTGCGCAGCGTGCTGGAAGAGTTGGAGCGGGCGGAGACGGAACAGGACCTGGAGGAGATCCGTCAGGAATTGCTGGCCGGCGGCTATGTGCGCGGTGAAAACGGAAAAAAGCGCATGAAGCAGGCGCGCAGCGTGCCCATGCAATTTGAAACGACGGACGGATTTGCTGTCTATGTGGGTCGCAACAACCGGCAGAATGAGGAACTGACCTTCAAATTTGCCCGGAAGGACGATCTGTGGCTCCATGCGTCCAAGGTGCATGGCAGTCATGTGATCATTGCCTGCGGTGGCCGGGAAGTGCCGGATGACACGGTGACCCAGGCAGCGCAGTTGGCGGCCTACTATGCCGAGACCACCGGCGGTCAGAATATTCCGGTGGATGTAACAACCGTGCGGCAGGTGAAAAAACATCCTTCCGGTAAGCCGGGCATGGTGATCTATCACACCTATAAGACGGTGATCGTCAATCCTTATAAGGATATCGTGGTAGATCCGCTGAATGCGGAAAAGAAATAAAAGCAGGTGCATCAAGCACCTGCTTTTTTGTTGCTTAAACATAATTATCTATAATGCCGGCAGTTTAATTTGCGTGTGCCTCCGTTGTTAGGAGGGAGTTAACTCCCCCAGTCTTTTTGCTCCGCAAAAATCCAGCCCCCTCAAAACGAGGGGGCCAAGAGGGGGAAGTGCGTTGACACATCAAAACGAGAGTGGGCGGTGCATGCCCTTGGCGCGGCCGGTGGTTAAAGATGCTGATCGTCATCGTTGGGGATGTATTCAGCGATCTGCTCGATTCTGCAGCATAGGATCTTACAAAGGTCATTTAGTGTTGTGGTGTTAACGGGGCGGTTTTTGCGGAGTTTGTCGATGGTGGAACTGGAGATGTGATGGTTTTTGATCAGTGTGTAGGTGGTTTCGGAGGACATACTGAGGGTCTCCCAAAATGGCCGGTAAGAGATCATGGTCACACCTCCTTGATAGTAGTATATCTCTATTGTAGGGTGTGTTTTTCTTCTTGACTATAGTCGATAAAATGACTATAATAATTATGAGCAATCGACTAATATTTTTAGTCTTGCGAAAATGTAAATAATATGGTATAGTATTTACAGAAGAAACAAATGTTTATGGAGGGGAGATTATGAAAAGAAGATTTACCTTGAGTTTGCTTTTTGCGTTGTGTTTGATGATGTTGGTGCTGGTATTCCCTGTATCTGCCGAAACAAGTGGCGCTTGCGGCGATAATTTAACTTGGCGCTATGAGGATGAGGTGCTGACGATAAGCGGCAGCGGAGAAATGTGGGAGTATACTCCTATGAATTTGATGCCTTGGGCAGATATTAGAAAGGATATCAAGAAGATTGTCATTGAAAGTGGGCTTACTGTTATCACCCATAATGCGTTTGAGGATTGCTCAGCGCTGGAGGAAGTATGTTTTCCCGATACAGTGACCCACATCGGTGGCCGAGCATTCCTTTTTTGCAGGAGCTTGAAAGAGGTTGCGATTCCCAATAGTGTTATTGAGATCGGCGATTTTTGCTTTGACTCTTGCACCGCGTTGGAAGTGGCTCATATCGGAACATCTGTGGAAGCGATCCGTCTTGACGCCTTTCGCAATTGTACGTCATTGAAGGAGATTTATTTCCATGGCGATGCAATTGGCTGGATGTACGATACATTTTATAGTGTTGTGGCAACGGCTTATTATCCAGCAGATAATGAAACCTGGACCGAAGCCACTCTTAAAAACTATGGCGGCACCCTTACTTGGGTGGCACAAGAAGATATGGATGACCCATTCGGTGTGAAGATCACCAAGCAGCCGGTGGATGTGACCGTTGGTAAGGGCGAGACGGCGAAGGTTACCTTTAGCGCCACCGGCGACGACCTGACTTATAAGTGGTATTATAAGAATCCCGGTGCAAATAAGTTTACTTATACTTCTTCCTTTAAGGGTAAGACCTATTCCGTGGAAATGACCGCGGATCGTGCTGGGCGGCAGGTTTACTGTGTCATCACCGACAAGTACGGCAATTCCGTGACTACGGACACCGTTACGCTGTCTATGAAACGCGTTGCTACCATTACTCAGCAGCCGGTGGATGTGACCGTTGGTAAGGGCGAGACTGCTAAGATCACCATTGGCGTTCAGGGTGATGGCCTGACTTACAAGTGGTATTACAAGAATCCCGGCGCAAGTGAATTTAAGTTGACTACATCCTTTAAGGGCAGTAGTTATACAATTAGCGCCATGGATGCCACCCGCAATGGCCGGCAGGTGTACTGCGTGATCACGGATAAGTACGGTAATACTGTGACAACCAACACCGTGACCCTTAAATTGGCCGATCCTGTGAAGATCACGAAACAGCCGGTGAATGTGACGGTAGGTAAGGGTGAGGCTGTTAAGATTACCTTTACTGCTACCGGTGACGGACTGACCTATAAGTGGTACTTTAAGAATCCAGGCGGTAGCAAGTTTAGTTTGACAACCTCTTTCAAGGGTAATACCTACACCATCAGTGCTATGGATGCCACCCGCAATGGCCGTCAGGTGTACTGCGTGATTACGGATAAGTACGGTAATTCTGTGACTACCGATACTGTGACCATTAAGATGGCCAATCCTGTGACGATCACCAAGCAGCCGGTCAATGTGACGGTTGCAAGCGGTGAGGCTGTTAAGATTACCGTTACTGCTACCGGTGACGGATTGTCTTACAAGTGGTACTACAAGAATCCCGGCAGCAGCAAGTTCAGCCTGACTAGTACATTCAAAGGCAGTACATACAGCATTAGTGCCATGGATGCAAAACGCTCGGGTCGGCAGGTGTATTGCGTGATCACGGATAAGTACGGCAATTCTGTGACTACGAAAACGGTGACGATCTCCATGCAGACGCCGCTGCAGATCGTTCAGCAGCCGACCAGTGTGACGGTTGCCGAGGGCAAGACTGCTACGGTGACTGTCGTTGCCGAGGGTGACGGTCTGACCTATCGCTGGTATTATAAGAACGCCGGTGCAAAGGACTATACTTACACGGACTCCTTCAAGGGCAACACCTACTCCGTGAAGATGACGGATGCCCGAAACGGACGCAGACTTATCTGCCGTGTGTATGATCAGTATGGCAATGTGGTGAAGTCTGAAACCGTTATTATTAAAATGAAGTAATCTACAGCAAAAGGCCCACGGGGAAACCCGTGGGCCTTACTATTTGCAATGGTTTATTTTCCGGTGAATTTATCTAAGAATGTGCGCTGGGGATGGTCGTCCATGGTTTGCAGCGCGCTCTGCAGGAGGGCGTTCCACTCCCTGGCGGTCCTGGGACCGTAGCCCGGGCAGATCAGATAAGGACAGTAGGGCAGTTTGCGCTTGCCCTGCTGACGGGCAAAAGCCTTGTCCACACCCAGTGCCGCGGCGTAAGGCGCCATATTGAAGTAGTAATCGGGGTTGCCTTGCAGGATCTGCTGCAATTGGTTGCCGGAAACTCTTTGCAGATGGCGGCGCAGACCGAAAAGTTCTGCCATGGTCAGTCTGCCCGGCTCGGTGCGCCGTCCGCCGTAAGCGCCGGCAAAACCTGCCAGCCACTGCAGGCAGATCATTAAGATCGCGACAGTGGCATCCTGCGCCCAGATTCCCAGCAACAGCCATACGGCGCTGCCCAAAAGTGCGGTCCAAAGAGGCAGTTTGCGGCGCAGGTGCGTGGTGGCCGTGCCGATGTGGATCAGCAGGGAAAGCCCAGCGCCAACACAGCCCAGCACCATGGAAAGCACGATCTGCCACGCGGTATCGCTGACGAAAGACAGCGCCAGCGCGATGCCGGCACATACGCCCATGCCCGCGCAAAGGATGCGGTAAACCATGCGATTGCCACTGCGGCGGCGGAAGAATTCCCGTCTGCCGTAGACGGTGGCGGAAACTTTCTTGCTCAGCCGGGCAAAATGGTAGCCGCTGGTGTCAAGCCTCGTGCGTCTGCCAAAAAGGGCGCGGAAAAGTTTTTCTTCCAGTTCGCTGCGCTCGTTGCCCATGTCCATGCGCTTATGGAGGATCACGCGTTTGCCGGTCAGTTCGATCTGCAAATAACCCATTTGCGCCCAGGAAAGGATCAGCGCAGGAAAATCAATACCCGTTGCGGTAAGGCAGCAGCCTACCATGCCGGCACTCAGACCCTCCGGCGCCTGAGTGCGGCGGGCCCGGGCGGGGGGCAGGGCGCGCATGGTCAGCAGCCAGTATAATAGCGCCAGCAGCGCAAAGCCGAAGAGCGCCACGTCATCGTTGCTCAAACTCCATTTTTTGGTCATGGGTTGCGGGAAAAGTTCTTCCGGAACATGCAGGGACATGCTGAGCGATTCGTGATCCATCAGGGTTTGCAGGAAACGGTAGGAAAGCGTGGTATCAAACTGGGTGCATTCCATAATGGTATCTACGCCCTCCTGGTGGTAGGTGCTGACGAATTGGGGGCGCACATCTACTTCACCGGGCAAAGTGACGGAAAATTCCATGTCAGACATGGGGAAAGCAAAACCGCTGAGGATCTGCAGATCCAGTTGCAGCGTGCCGTTTTTGGTTTGTGTGATGGAGTCGGGCAGGTCATAGTGAATGACAAAGGTGTAGGTGCCCGGGTAATGGACCGTGCGCTTTAAGTCCACATTGCGCACATTGCCCATTAGTTTTGTGGGGGCAACGCCGCCGTTGAGGCTGACATTACGGGCGTTGGCGGGCAGGGGAAAATAGAGTTCCTCCGGCACGATATCCAGCGTCAGGGTGAAGTTTAAGGTGACCTGGCAGGTGCCGTCAGAACGGACGACGGTATCGCTTTCGAAGCCGGAAACGGTTCCGGCGGCGCTGACCGCGGTGATGAGCATCATGCAGCACAGCAGCGCTATGAAAAACCGGCGCAAGGACAGCACCTCCTTTCAACATTTATGGGATTATTTTATCACGGGGCAGCAGAAAAAGCAATCCGCAAATATAGCGCTGGGGTCTTGTGCGACAGGAAAAAGTAGTGTATAATGAATTACACAAAATTTCGGGAGGGCGCATTATGGCGTTTGAAAACGACGAACTGAATATGCGCCGTCAGGAACGGGAAAAGGAACGGGAATTAATGCGCCAGCAGCAGAAATTGCTGCGCATTGCCATTATCATCACAGCGGTGACGCTGGTGTGCTGCGTTGCGGCGATTTTGATCGTTTACGGTATCGTCAATGCCCCCCAGCCGCCGGAAACTTCCGGTACTTCTTCTTCGTCTTCCAGTTCGTCTTCGTCCTCGGAGGAAAAACCCGCGTTGCCGGATACGGTGATCCATATCGTGGCCGGCGGTGATTTGAATATCACCGATCAGACGGTCGAGTCCGGTATCACCGCAGGCGGTTACGATTATACGGAAGTGTTTTTGGATATCGCGCCGATCTTAAGCGGCGCGGATCTTTCGGTGCTGAATTTTGAGGGCAGCCTTGTGGGCGCGCCCTACGGAAGTCAGTATAAGTCCGCACCCATTCAGATGGTGCAGGCGCTGAAAAATGCCGGCGTGGATCTTTTGCAGACGGCAAACTCCCAGTCGGTGGTCAACGGCCTTGCGGGACTGACTTCCACCATTCAAGGTATTCGCGGCGCGGGACTGGAGCCTTTGGGCACTTATTCCGGCGCGGCGGAATTCAATGAGTCCGGCGGTTATTATATTCGTGAGGTTCAGGGCGTGAAGGTGGCGTTTGTGGCTTTTACCAAGGGCATGGACGGCATGGGTCTGCCGGAGGGCAGCGAGAATTGCGTGAACCTTTTGTATACGGATTACAACAGCACCTATCAGAAGGTGGACAAAGAGGGCATTACCGCCATTTTGCGGGCGGCGAAAAGCCATCAGCCCGATGTGATCATCGCGCTGCTGCACTGGGGCAGCGAATTCAACAGCAAAGTCAGTTCCACCCAGGAGACCATTTGCAAACTGATGCTGGAAGAGGGCGTGGATGCCATTATCGGCACGCATTCCCATTATGTCCAGCAGGTGGTCTACGATGAGGAAAAGGACACGCTGATCGCATATTCTTTGGGCGATTTTTTGGGTGACGGTGACAAGGCCGGCACGGATTATTCGGTGCTTTTGGATCTGGAGATCACCAAAAGCGGCGAGACTGGCGAAACATCCGTTACCGGCTATGACTACACGCCCATCTATATCCACCGGCAGGAAAACGGCACGCTGCGGCTGCTGCGGATTCGGGAGCATGTTGCGGCGTATGAGAGCAATTTCATTGGTAAGGTTTCCGAGGAAGTGTATCTTGCCATGAAGAATGCGCTTTCCAAGGTGGAGGGCAGAATGTAAGATTTGACCCGGCAGAAATTTTCTGCTGGGTCTTTTGTTTTTCCTGCAACCGGGGGCGGAAAAATGGTACTATATAGATGAAAGTACCCGGGAACGAAAAGAAAGGGGCGGTGGGATATGGAAGATTTTCGAATCATAGAACTTTATTTCCAGCGCTCGGAGCAGGCGATCGACGAAACGGAGCGCAAGTATGGGCGGCTGTGCCGCAGTATCGCCCGGAAATTGCTGCACAGCGAAGAGGATGTGCGCGAATGCGCCAACGATACGCTTTTCGGCGTGTGGAAGAGCATTCCGCCGGCGCGGCCGGAGAACTTGTCCGCGTACATTGCCAGGATCGCCCGCAATACCGCCATGAAGCGGCTGACCCGTGAAAACGCGGCCAAGCGCAGCGCGGTGGTGCTGTCCTTTGAGGAACTGAATGAGTGCATCCCGGCGGCAGTGTCGCCGGAGCAGATGCTGGAGGGCAAGGAGCTTGCCCGGGTGCTGGAGCGATTTTTATATACCCTTGACCGGGAAAACAGAGATCTGTTTTTGCGTCGGTATTGGTTCTTTGATTCGGTGGCGCAGATGGCGGCGGGATTCGGGATGTCCCAAAGCAATGTGAAATCCCGGCTGCACCGGATCAGGGAGAAACTGAAACAGTATTTGGAAGAGGAGGCTGATATTCGTGTTCGGTGAAGAATTGAGCAAGGCTCTGGGCGACATTTCTGACGAAACCGTTCATCAGGGCATGTATGCTTACGCCCAAAAGCGGCGCGAGCAAAATATCTGGCTGCGTGTGGCGGTCTGCGCGGCTGCCTTGGCGCTGGTCGTGGGCTTGCTTTTTGTTTCCGGTGGCGACGGCGTTGTGTCCACCAGCGGCCTGAAGGTTTACGCGCTGGATGCTGAAACGCATGAGGCGGGCGAAAATGCAAAAGAAGAACTGAAAAAGCACGAAACTATTATACATGCTTCGTCCTTTAACCCGATGCTTAGCCTAACCGGATGGGAGGGCATCATTCTGTCCTTTGAGATAGAAGATCCGGAAATTGACTTGGAAACGGTGACGATTACTGCTACGGCTACTCGTAGTGAGGTGTTTCATAGAAAGTACAATCCGGATGACTTTGTGGATGATTTTACTTTGCCAACAACCTGCGTGTTTTCCAATGGAGAGGTGATCCGCTGGACGGCGTATAACACATTTTCTGCATGGTGCAAGCAGTCCGAATTGAATATGGAAGAGTTTGTTGTACAGTTAGGCGGTATGTATCTGGATGTGGTAATTCGCTCCGGGGAACATATTATCGGCTATGCGGTATTGGAAATGTGGGGATGGGAACAAGGTGCAGGATTCTCCGGAAAATTGCTTGAGTCGGAGTATTTCCCAATGGCAGACGGTGCGTATCAGCAGATCACGCAGGAGCAGGTCGATGGTTACATCGCCGCAGCGAAGGAAAAGTAAAAATATAAAAAGCGCACCGCTTAGGCGGTGCGCTTTTTTGTTATTTGAAGTATTTTACTGCGGATTGGAAGAGTTTCATATCATATTCGCCGGGGACGTTCTTGTAAAGGCCGCCCTGCCAGCGCTCGGAGTGACCCATCTTGCCCAAAACTCTTCCGTCGGGGGAGGTGATGCCCTCAATGGCAAACAGCGAGCCGTTGGGGTTGAAGGCGGTGTCCATGGTGGGGTTGCCGTCAAGGTCCACATACTGGGTGGCGATCTGTCCGTTTGCCGCCAACTGAAGCGCCAGGTCTTCGGTGGCGTAGAACCGGCCTTCACCGTGGGAGATGGGCACGGTGTAGACTTCGCCGACTTCCGTTCCTGCCAGCCAGGGGCTCTTATTGGTGCACACCCGGGTGCGCACCAGCATGCTCTGGTGGCGGGCAATGCGGTTGTAGGTCAGAGTGGGGCAGGCGTCATCCGTGTCGATGATCTTGCCGTAAGGCACAAGACCCAGTTTGATCAGCGCCTGGAAACCGTTGCAGATACCCAGCATCAGACCGTCGCGGTCGTCAAGCAAATGGGTGACCTGCTCTTTAATAGCAGGGTTGCGGAAGAAGGCGGTGATAAATTTCGCGGAGCCGTCCGGCTCGTCGCCGCCGGAGAAGCCGCCGGGGATAAAGATCATCTGACTTTCAGCAATCTTTGCGGCAAAGGTTTCCACGCTCCGGGTCACATCGTCCGCGCTGAGGTTGCGCACCACGAAGATCTCGGGGTCGGCGCCGGCGGACATCATTGCCCGGGCGGAGTCATACTCGCAGTTGGTGCCGGGGAAGACGGGGATCAGAACTTTGGGTTTTGCCACTTTCACGGCAGGTGCGGCGGTAATGCCGCCAGTGTAGCCGAAGATGGGCAGTTCTTGGCGTGCTTCTTCGGTTTTGGTGGGGTAGACTTTTTCCAAAACGCTTTCGTTCAGGGAAAGAAGTTCCTCGATGGAGGCGCAGTCGCCGCCCAGATCGATGATCGGCTCGTCGGTGGTGTGACCGATCTTGATAACGCCGGGCAGGTCCACATCTTCACTGAGTTCTGCCACCAGCACGCCGCAGCGCTTCTGATGCCAGACATCCTCAAGACCCTTGAAACCGACAAAGCCGATGTTGTTGCCAAAGGACATCTTCATGACCGCTTCGCCCAGACCGTACTCCACTGCCCAGCCGGCTTTGACTTTGCCCGCCATGTGCAGTTCGTGGAAGCGCTCCCAGGCGGCCTTGCGGCTTTCGGCGGTGGTATCGGTGGGTCCGAAGACATAGACGGGGTGGTCGGCTTCTTTGAATTCGGGGGTCAGCACATCACCGCGGTCAATAGGGGCGATGGCAAAGGAAATGAGGGTGGGGGGCACATCGTAATCGAGGAATGTACCACTCATGGAGTTTTTATCGTCAATGGCGGCAGCGCCCAGTTCCAACTGCGCGTCCAGCGCGCCCAGCAGGGCCGCGAAGGGCTTGCCCCAGCGCTTCGGCTCGGTGCGCAGTTTCTCGAAGAATTCCTGCAGGGAGAGGTAGACTTTCTTATAGTCTGCGCCGGCTGCCACCAGTTTGGCGACGCTGCTGTAGATGGCGGCGTGAGCGCCGGTGTAGGGATCCATGCTCATGTGGTCGGGATCCATGGCATAGGCGAAGACACTGGCCTGCTCGGTGACCTGACCGGGTAGGGTGGGAAGCAATGCTGCCATGACCTGCGCGGGGGTGCGCTGGGTTGCGCCGCCGAAGGGCATCAGCACAGAGCCGGTGCCGATAGAGCCGTCGAAGCGCTCAACGAGGCCTCTGCGGCTGGCGGTGGCCAGGTCGGCGGCCATTTCCCGAAGACTGCCGTAGAGGGCGTCGCTCAAAGCGGAAAGGTCTTTCCTGCCAATGGCGACGGATGCGTGCTTGCTGGCACCGTTGGTGTCCAAAAATGCGCGGGAAAGGTTGGCGATCTTCGCGCCCTTCCAGCACATGACCATGCGCTTTTCCTCGGTGACCACCGCTACCCGGTAGGCTTCCAGATTTTCCGCCTGGGCATAGGCGATGAAAGTGTCGGCATCTTCCGCTGCCACAACAACCGCCATGCGCTCCTGAGATTCGGAGATGGCGATCTCGGTGCCGTCCAGACCGTCATACTTCTTGCGGACAGCGTCCAGATCGATCTGCAGACCGTCGGCCAGTTCGCCGATGGCAACGGATACACCGCCGGCGCCGAAGTCATTGCACCGCTTAATGAGGCGGGTGACCTTGGGGTCGCGGAACAGGCGCTGGATCTTGCGCTCTTCAGGGGCGTTGCCCTTTTGAACTTCGGATGCCATGGTGGTCAAACTCTTTGCGTTGTGGCTCTTACTGGAGCCGGTGGCACCGCCGATGCCGTCGCGTCCGGTGCGGCCGCCCAGCAGGACGACTACATCACCGGGGGCCGGGCGCTCCCGGCGGACATTATATGCAGGGGCTGCGCCCACCACAGCGCCGCATTCCAGGCGCTTGGCAACGAAGCCGTCATGATAGATTTCAGCCACATGACCGGTGGCGAGACCAATTTGGTTGCCGTAGGAGGAGTAGCCGGCCGCAGCGGTCTGACACAGTTTGCGCTGGGGCAATTTTCCGGGAATGGTCTGGCTTAAAGACTTCCGGGGATCAGCAGCGCCGGTGACGCGCATGGCCTGGTGGACATAGGCGCGGCCGGAAAGCGGATCGCGGATACAGCCGCCGATGCAGGTGGCAGCGCCGCCGAAAGGCTCGATCTCGGTGGGGTGGTTGTGGGTCTCGTTTTTGAACATTAAGAGCCAGTCCTGGTCTTCGCCGTTTACTTTGGCAGTCAGACGGATGGAGCAGGCGTTGATCTCTTCGCTTTCGTCCAGTTCGGGCAGCAGACCCCGCTTTTTCAGGGTTTTGGCGCCGATGGTGGCAATGTCCATAAGGGTCTGAGGACGGGCTGCGGCCTTTTCTTCGCCGTAGACTTCCACACGGGCGGCAAGGTAGCGCTTGTAGGCCTCTGCCACAGCAGGATCTTCGATCTTCACATCATCAATGATGGTGGAGAAAGTGGTGTGGCGGCAGTGGTCGGACCAGTAGGTGTCCACCACGCGGATCTCGGTGATGGTTGGATCGCGATGCTCCTCACCGGCGAAATAATTTTGCAGGAAGCGCAGGTCGTCCAGGTCCATAGCAAGACCCAGTTTCTCCAACAGAGCGGAAAGGTCGGCATCATCCATGGAAATGAAGCCGTTCACCGTGGCAACGCTTTGAGGCAGGGCGTACTGCACTGCCAGCGTTTCGGGCAGTTCCAGCGCGGCTTCACGGCACTCCACGGGGTTGATCACATGGCGCTTGATAGCGGCAATGTCGCTCTCCTTAAGGCTGCCCTCCAACACATAGATCTTGGCGGTGCGGATCAAAGGACGGTCGCACTGACCCAAAATCTGAATACACTGGGCGGCGGAGTCCGCCCGCTGGTCAAACTGACCGGGCAGGGGCTCAACAGCGAAAACCACCTGACCGTCGGGCGCGTCAAATGCGACATCGTCCACCTGCGGCTCGGAAAACACTGTGGAAACAGCGTAGTCAAACAGTTCTTTGGTGAGGTTTTCTGCGTCATAGCGGTTCAGCACCCGGATGTTTTTCAGCCCCTTGATCTGCAGAAAGTCTTTTACTTCGTGCAGAAGACCGGTGGCTTCGTGGGTGTGGCCGGCTTTTTTCTCAACATATACGCGGTATACCATGGGAGTTCCTCCTTACTTTTTGGCAGCCAAGGCCCGCTGGCCAATGTCGCTGCGGCAGTAGGCATTGCGGAATTTCACGCCGGCAGAAAGCCGGTAGGCGGCGCAAACCGCTTCTTCCAAGGTGCTGCGCACGGCGGTAGTGCCGGTGACGCGGCCGCCGGAGGTGACCAATTCACCGTTTTCCAGTTTTGCGCCGGCAACGAAGGTGGCCTTGGCAGCGCGGTCGGACATGGTCAGTTTATACCCCTTTTTGTAACTTTCGGGGTAGCCTTTCGAGGCTTTGATCACACAGCAGGCGTGCTTTTTGGAGAAGCGCACGGGGGTTTTGGAAAGCGTGCCGTCGGTGCAGGCCTGCATGACGGTCAGCAGGTCACTTTTCAGCAGCGGCAGCACCACCTGGGTCTCAGGATCGCCAAAACGGCAGTTGTACTCGATGACCTTGGGACCGTTGGGGGTCAGCATCAGACCGAAGTACAGGCAGCCTTTGAAGGTGCGCTTTTCCTTCTTCATAGCCCGGATGGTGGGCAGGAAGATCTCTTTCATGCACTGCTTGGCAATGTCGTCAGTGTAGTAAGGGTTGGGGGCGACGGTGCCCATGCCGCCGGTGTTGAGGCCCGTATCGTTGTCGCCGGCACGCTTGTGGTCCATGGAAGAGACCATGGGGCGTACCACCCGGCCGTCGGTAAAAGCAAGAACGCTGACTTCCGGACCGGTGAGGAATTCCTCGATGACAACGGTAGAGCCGGAGGCGCCAAACTTGGCGTTTTGCATCATATCGGTTACCGCCTGCACGGCTTCTTCCCGGGTCTGGGCAATGATGACGCCCTTGCCCAGTGCAAGACCGTCGGCTTTGACCACGGTGGGGATGGGGGCGGTCTTCAAATAGTCAAGCGCCTTGCCAAGATCGGTGAAGATCTCGTAAGAGGCGGTGGGAATGCCGTATTTTTTCATGAGGTTTTTGGAAAACGCCTTGCTGCCTTCGATAATGGCGGCACGGGCGTTGGGACCAAAGCAGGGGATGCCGGCCGCTTCCAAAGCGTCCACGCAGCCCAGCACCAGGGGGTCGTCCGGGGCGACTACGGCATAGTCGATTTTATTTTCGGTGGCAAACGCCACGATTTTGTCGATTTCAGTTGCGCCGATGGGAACGCAGACCGCGTCCGCGGCGATGCCGCCGTTGCCGGGGAGCGCATAGATGGTATCCACATCGGGATTTCTCTTCAGGGAACGGATGATGGCGTGCTCACGGCCGCCACCGCCGACGACTAATAAACGCATAAATGATAACTCCTTGCAGATATGAGATATGAACTATGAGATATGAGATAAGGTTATTCTTCCGCCGTTTTGATAGTTGAAGTAAGCATTAACAGGAGTTCGTTGCAATCATTGGAAATGGACATGCAGGGTTTGTCGGGAATATAGTCACAATCATTCAAAAGTTCGAGCCAATAAAGTGTTTCGGCTGCTTCTTTTTTAGCAATTTGCAATTTGGCAATAAAGTCCTTTTTACTGCTGCCGTAGATGGCTTCGGTGATGTTTGCGCCGATGCTGGTGCCGCTGCGCAGGATCTGCTTGGACATTACATATTCCTGCTTTTCACGGGTGAGGAATTGGTAGAGCCGCACGATCCGTTTGGAAAAAGTCATGCTTTTTTGCCGCAAAACACTGTCTTTTGACATGGAATATATCTCCCTGTGATAGCCAAAACAGAGATATGAGCCGGGATATCTCATATCCCGTATCTCATATCTCGTATCTTTGGATTAGTGATGGAAAAGTCGCATGCCGGTGAAGGCCATGACGATGCCGTGCTTGTCGCACTCCCCAATGACCAGATCGTCACGGATGGAGCCGCCGGGCTCGGCAATGTACTTGACGCCGGATGCCACCGCGCGCTTGATATTGTCGGAGAAGGGGAAGAAGGCGTCGCTGCCCAGTGCCACATTCTGGCGGGTGGAGAGCCACTGCTTCTTATCCTCGGCGGTCAGGCGCTCCGGCTGTTCGGTGAAGTAATTCTGCCAAATGCCGTCGGCACAGACATCTTCTTCGTTACCGTTGATGTAGCCGTCGATGACATTGTCGCGGTTGGCGCGGCCCAGGTCATCCCGGAACTTGAGGCCCAAAGTCTTGGGGTGCTGGCGCAGTAACCAGGTGTCGGCCTTGCCGCCTGCCAGACGGGTGCAATGGATGCGGCTCTGCTGACCGGCGCCCACACCGATGGCCTGGCCGTCCACGGCGTAGCAGACGGAGTTGGACTGGGTGTATTTCAGCGTGATCAGCGCCACGATCAGGTCGATCTTGGCATCCTGGGGCAGATCCTTATTGGCGGTGACGATGTTCTCCAGCAGATGCTCGCCGATCTTGAAATTGTTGCGGCCCTGCTCAAAGGTGATACCGTAGACCTGCTTGCGTTCCTGCGCGTCGGGAATGTAGTCGGGGTCAATGCGCACCACATTGTAACTGCCCTTGCGCTTGGACTTGAGGATCTCCAGAGCCTTGTCGGTGTAGCCGGGGGCAATGACACCGTCGGAAACTTCCGGCTGAATGAGGCTGGCGGTGAGTTCGTCACAGACATCGCTCAGGGCGACCCAGTCGCCGAAAGAGCACATGCGGTCGGTGCCCCGGGCGCGAACATAGGCGCAGGCCAGAGGATTCTCATCCAGACCCTCAACATGCTCAACAAAGCAGGCTTTCTTCAGATCCAGAGGCAGGGGCTTGCCTACAGCGGCGGAGGTGGGAGAAACATGCTTGAAAGAGGTGGCGCAAGCCATGCCGGTGGCCTCTTTCAGTTCCTTGACCAACTGCCAGGAGTTCAGGGCGTCCATAAAGTTGATGTAACCGGGGCGACCGTTCAGAATTTCAAAGGGCAGGTCGCTGCCGTCATGCATATAGACAGATGCAGGTTTCTGGTTGGGGTTGCAGCCGTATTTCAGTTCAAAAGTTTTCATGATAATTACCTCCAAAAAGTATCACTTGGCGCGCCCATTGGGAGAAGGGGCATGCCTTTAGGTGTGACTGAGAGGGTTGCCCTCTCCGCCCTCGCTTACGCTTGGGCACCTCCCCCAAAGGGGGAGGCAAGGTTTACCGGTGCTTATTGATAATTCTCTGTTCGTATTTACCGGTTTCAATGTCGGTATAGCGCACGAACAGGGAGATCTTATTGGCTTCGTTGAGATTGTTCCAAAGCATTTCGGTGAACTCGTCAATGCTGCCGGAAATGGCCACGCGCTCGGGCTCGCCCTGGAAGGTGGGGATCACAGGATTGCCGTCGCACACATAGGTGTGCAGGAAGTGACCCAGACCTGCGGTGGCAGGATACTCCCAGAAGAAACGGGCGCAGCCCTTGCCCTCGGGGTCGGCGGCTTTCAGAATGGACATCTTGTAAGAGCCGTCTGCGGCTGCCAGACCGGAAATGCGGGGCGTCCAGTTGGGACCGTCATCTTCAAAGCAACGGGTGCGAAGCGCCGCTTCCCAACTCTCGCCCTTGGCAAGGTACTGCCACACGGTGTCGGTCTGGTCGCCGTTAGTAACGATAAGACCGCACCCTGCTTCGCGGACGGGGTGATAGATGATCAGATGGGGATCTTTCATCAGGCTGGGATCGTGGGCTTCGGTGCGGATGCCGTCGGGCTCCAGCGCAAAGATGCGGTTGCGGGAGTTGACGGAGCGACCCATGATAAAGTAAGCAGCAACAGCGGTTTTACCGTCGGGCGTAACGCCCAGCACGATGCCGCGGCCGGGATAGGTGTTATTTGCCAGCATTTCGGCCAGATTGCCGATCTCATAGACGTTCATTTGGATGACCTCCGGTTTTTATTTGATAATGACGGTTCTGTCGACTACTGTGATGCGGTCTTCGCAGAAAGCGCGGACGGCCTGGGGCAGAAGCACCCAT
Organism: Faecousia sp.; assembly: GCA_045591725.1. Taxonomy (GTDB): domain Bacteria; phylum Bacillota; class Clostridia; order Oscillospirales; family Oscillospiraceae; genus Faecousia. Next base: position 2,048 of record JAZNTI010000018.1, on the reverse strand, counting down.
TCGGCCTGCTCCATAATGCGCTTTTGCAGTGTTTCGGGGGTGTCGTCAGGGCGGACTTCCACGCTTTTCTGGGAAATAATGGGACCGCCGTCGCACTCGGCGCTGACGAAATGCACCGTTGCGCCGGAAAGTTTTACGCCGTAGCGCAGAGCCTGCTGGTGGACTTTAAGACCGTAAAAGCCTTCGCCACAGAAGGAGGGGATCAGCGCCGGGTGGACATTCATGACGGCGTTGGGGTAGGCGTTTACCAGTTCCTCGGTGAAGATGACCATACAGCCGGCCAGCACCACCAGATCAACGGAAAGGTCCTTGAGCAGTTCCACCACCGCCACGGTCATGGCCCGATTGGAGTCGAAATCCTTCCGGGGCAGGACATAGCCCTCAATGCCGGCATTTTTTGCACGCTCCAGGGCGTAAGCACCGGCTTTGGAGGAGATGACGGCCACGATCTGTCCGCCCAGTTCGCCACGGGTTTGGGCATCGATCAGCGCCTGCAGATTGGTGCCGCCGCCGGATACTAAAACCGCGATTCGCTTCATTTGAGGATCACCTTTTCTTCGTTTTCGATGATCTTGCCGATCACATAGGCGTCTTCACCGTTGGCTTTCAGGATTTCCAGCGCGGTGTCCACTTCAGCGGCAGGAACGACGACGCTCATGCCAACGCCCATGTTATAAGTGTTAAACATGTCGCGCTCGGGAATATTGCCCCATGCGGCGATCTCCCGGAAGATGGGCAGAACGCGGATGGCGCTCTTGTCGATCTCGGCGCACAGGCCGTCGGGAATGGAGCGCGGAATATTTTCGTAGAAGCCGCCGCCGGTGATGTGGGAGATGCCCTTGACATCCACTTTTTCCAGCAGAGCCAGCACGCTCTTTACATAGATCCGGGTGGGGGTCAGCAGGGTCTCGGCGATGGTCTTGCCGCCCAGAGACTCTCTGGGGACATACAACTGGGGATTGTTGCTGTCGATGTCAAAGACTTTGCGGCAGAGGCTGAAGCCGTTGCTGTGGATGCCGGTGGAGGGCAGGGCAATGACGATGTCGCCTGCTGCCATGCGGCTGTTATCCAGGATCTTCTTCTTGTCCACGATGCCCACGGCAAAGCCGGCAAGGTCATAGTCCCCCTCGGGCATCAGACCGGGGTGCTCGGCGGTCTCACCGCCAATGAGGGCTGCGCCGGACTGGACGCACCCTTCTGCAACGCCGCCGACGATGGTGGCGATTTTTTTGGGAATATTCTTGCCGCAGGCGATGTAATCCAGGAAGAAAAGAGGCTTTGCACCGCAGCAGATGATATCGTTGACGCACATGGCCACGGCGTCGATGCCGATGGTGTCGTGCTTGTCCATCAGAATGGCGAGCTTGACCTTCGTGCCGCAGCCGTCGGTGCCCGAAACCAGCACGGGCTCCTCCATACCTGCCACGGGCAGACCGAAGCAGCCGCCGAAGCCGCCCACGTCGTCAAGGCACCCCGCATTTTTGGTGCGCTTGATGTGCTTTTTCATCAGTTCAACGGCCTTGTAGCCCGCGGTGATATCCACGCCCGCAGCCGCATAGCTTGCAGAATAACTTTTTTCCATGTCTATGTCCTCTTTCAATCGTTATCTTTTTTGCCCGTCCAGCAATAGGTGCAGACCTTGTCGCGGTCAAGACCGATGGCCTCCAGCATACCGTCCAGCGACTGGAAGCCGAGGGAATCAAATCCGAATTTATCGCAGATCGCCTTCAGCATACACTTGCCGCGCTCGGTGGTGACGTCTGCGTACTCATCAAGGTGCTTTTGCCCCTCGTCACCCTCCAGCTCCTGAATGGTGCGGCGCGCAAGCAGCTCCATCTCGGAGCGGCTGGAGGAAAAGTTCAGATACTTGCATCCGTACATCAGCGGCGGGCAAGCGGAGCGCATATGCACCTCCTTTGCGCCGCTGTCGTAAAGGAACTCCACCGTTTCGCGCAGCTGCGTGCCGCGCACGATCAAGTCGGATCGTAGCCATGTCGTTCTGTGGGCCAAGGAGTTGATTTATGACATTGTCTTCCTAAGACCGCTTG
>JAZNTI010000017.1:0-30181 GCA_045591725.1 Faecousia sp. | reverse complement strand
ATACGCGCTGACCGCCCAGTTCATATTCGCCGTCGGGCATGCCGCAGCAGCGCAGAGCGTCGCTGACCAGCACCATACGGGCGGCGCCGAACATGGAGAACGCCAAACGGACAGAGGCCGGGTGAATGTGCAGGCCGTCGCAGATGATCTCTGCCCGGACATGGGGGTCCTCTACCGCGGCAGGAATGACGCCGGGGTTGCGGTGATGGATGGGGGGCATGGCGTTATAAAGGTGGGTCAGCAGGGTCGCGCCGCGCTCGAAGGCCACCTTTGCGTGGTCATAGTCGGAATCGGTGTGGGCGATGGCAACAGTGCAGAGCTTGGACGCCTTTTCCACAAATTCCGCTGCGCCGGGAAGTTCCGGCGCAACGTCCACGATGCGCACCAGACCGCCGCAGCCATCGTAAAGGGCTTTGAATCCGTCGTAATCCGGATATTTCAGGTAAGCGCCGTTTTGGGCGCCTTTTTTCTTTTCGGAGAAGTAAGGGCCTTCCATCTGAATGCCCATCAGGCGGCTGTGGTTTTCGGGGACTTCGTCAGCAAGTTTCCTTGCGTTGGCGAAAGCCTTCTCCAGCGTTTCGTAGGGCAGAGTCATGGAAGTGGGGGCGAAAGATGTCACACCGCTTTTTGCCAGGTATGCGGCCATGGCCGGCAGACCTTCGTAATCGCCGTCGGAGAAGTCTGCACCGGAGTTGCCGTGGTTGTGCACATCGATCAGACCGGGGATCACTGTTGCGCCCTTCAGGTCGACGGCATCTTCCGGTACTTGCTCGGGCAGGATCGCGCCAAACAGGCCGTCTTTGACTTCGAATGCGCCAATGCGGAAGCAGTTGTCACTGCAGAAAATTCGTGCGTTTTTGTAGAACATAAGAAAACTCCTATCTTCGTGCGTGGTTTATTTTCTCAAAGCAGGCAGGCTGGCTGCTGCGGCGGATTGGCCTACGCGGCGGGTGTTCTCATCGGGCAGCATCACTTCTACCTTTTCGTAAAGTTCGGGGAATTCGTCCCTCAGAACGTCCTGACAGACTTTCAGGATCAAGTCGCCGCCCTTGCCGCTCATAACCCGACCCAGCAGCATCAGATGACGCAGATCGTAGAAGCGGTTGTAAAGCACCACGGTGTAAGCCAGATATTTACCAATATCGGAGTAGATCTTGGCGGCACGGGGATCGTCCTGGGCCATCAGCGCCTGCACCACTTTCAGTTTTTCGGCAGGGCTCAGATTTTCGTCCAGTTCAATACCTACCCGGGGTGCCAGTTTGATCACGGCATCCTGGGAGAAGTATTTGCAGCCCACGCCAAAGTCGGTGGACCATTCGTCCTGCATGGCGTCCTTGCTCAGGTCAACGGGGGCGAAGGCCAGTTCGGTGATCCAGCCCAGCACCTGCTTGTTTTCGTCCACATAGCCAACGGCCTCGCTGGTGCCCATGGCCAGACCCATGATCTGTCCACAGTTCATGCCCATGGCACCGGCCAGTGCGGAAACATCGCCGTCATTGGCGACCACAACGGGCACATCGCCGATCTCGGCACCGGCCCGGTCGAAAACGGTCTTAACCTCGTCCCAGCGGTCACGGGGCACGCAGTAGAAGATGCTGGAGATCATGGGCGCATTGCCGATAAAAGTGCCTGCGGAGGAAACGCCGATGGCGTCCACCCGGGGCATTTTGGATGCGGCGGTGCGGAAAGATTCCAGGATGCCCTGATACTGGTAGTTGGGGTCAGGATTCTTTTTGGGATGCCAAACCACTTCCTCGGAGTAGACCACTTCGCCGTCAATGACGGCGCTGACCTTGCGGTCAGATCCGCCGGCATCGAAACCGATGCGGCAGCCGTCCAGATGACCGCCGATGGATTTGGGCGTCTCGTTGGATTCGGGGCACTGCTCCAGAGGCAGATCCACGATCTGCAGGTGGCGCTCATAGAGTTTATAGAAGAAATCGTAGTCAAAGGCGCGCTCACCGTGTTCGCTGTATGCTTCCTGCAATTTTGCGGTGATTTCACTGCAACCGCAGATAGACACTTTGAAACCGCCAATGGACCACAGCAGGAATTTGACATAGCGCTCAACGAAACGGTAGTCGGCGCTTGCCATATCGGGTGTGCCGTGGATCTTGGTGTGGTGCACGGAAATTTGGCCCTGATCGCGCTCAATGGCAATGGCGATGGGCTTCGTGGCGGTTTTCAGATAGTTGTTCATCCAGACGCCGAAGGGGATGAAGCCGGGGTCAAGTTCGGGGGCGTGGTCGATCTTATATGAGATACCCAAATAATTCATACGGTTGCTCCTTTCTGACATTAAGGGCAGACTGCCCAAAAACATACTTGTATACATCCTCATTTTAGCATAGAAATATGCAAAAAACAATGGACAAAATGGGTTTTTGTTTATGATTCTGTGTGCAAAATGTATCATCATGAATTGTGTAAAAATTCGCGAATAAACGGCTTGCAATTTTTTGCGGTATTCGGTACAATAAAAGGTGTATTGCTTGGAAATGGGGTGACACCATGAAAGCCATTGCTTTTGATAACGATCTGTATCTGCAGACCCAGTCGGAGCATATCCGTCAGCGCATTGCGCAGTTTGGCGGTAAACTCTATCTGGAATTCGGCGGAAAACTGTATGACGATAATCATGCCGCCCGGGTACTGCCGGGTTTCGAGCCGGACAGCAAATTGAAAATGCTGATCCAACTGAAAGAACAGGTGGAAATGGTCATCGCCATCAACGCCGCAGATATCGAAAAGAACAAAGTCCGCGGTGACCTTGGCATCACCTATGACCGGGATGTGATCCGTTTGATCGATGTGTTCCGGGATATGGGGCTGTATGTATCTTCTGTGGTGCTCACCCATTATAAGGACCAGGATGTGGTCAAGGCGTTCCAGGCCCGGCTGGAGAGCATGGGTATGAAGGTTTACCATCACTATACCATCGACGGCTACCCCTCTAATACCGGCTGCATCGTCAGCGATGACGGATTTGGCAAGAATGATTATATCGAGACCACCCGTTCCCTGGTGGTGGTCACCGCGCCGGGCCCCGGCAGCGGCAAACTGGCTACCTGCCTGAGCCAACTTTATCATGAGCATAAGCGCGGTGTGCGCGCCGGCTATGCCAAGTTTGAAACATTCCCGGTGTGGAATCTTTCCTTGAATCACCCCGTCAATCTCGCTTATGAGGCCGCTACTGCCGATCTCAGCGATGTGAATATGATCGACCCGTTCCATTTGGATGCCTACGGCGAAACCACCGTGAACTATAACCGAGATGTGGAGGCGTTCCCGGTGCTCGTTGCCATGTTTGAGCGCATTTTGGGTCACTGCCCCTATAAATCTCCCACGGATATGGGCGTAAACATGGTGGGCAACTGCATTGTCAATGATGAGGCGGCCCGGGAGGCCTCCCGTCAGGAGATCATCCGAAGATATTATGCCGCCATGTGCGATCAGAAGCAGGGCAAGGCCTCTGATGAAGTGGTGCGCAAGTTGGAATTGCTGATCAAGAAGGCAAATGTGGATCTTTCCACCCGGAAAGTGGTGGCCGCGGCCTGCGAAAAGGCGGCGCAGACGGGTCTTCCTGCCGCGGCTATGGAATTGCCTGACGGAAGAGTCATTATCGGAAAAACGTCTAATTTGCTGGGCGCGTCCTCTGCGCTGCTGCTGAATGCGCTGAAGGCGCTGGGCGATATTCCGGACGAAAAGCATCTGATCTCTCCGCTGGCCATTGACCCCATCCAGCACTTGAAGGTGGAACATTTGGGCAACCGTAATCCCAGACTCCATACGGATGAGACGCTTATTGCGCTGTCCATCAGTGCGGCTAACGATTCAGAGGCGGAGAAGGCTATGGAGCAACTGAGCAAATTGCGCGGCTGCGATGTCCACTCCACGGTGATGCTGTCCGCGGTGGATGAGAAGACCCTCAAGCGATTGGGCGTGAATCTCACTTGCGAGCCCAAGTATAAAGCATAATGAAAAGGCACAGACCTTGGTCTGTGCCTTTCTTTTATTGATGTTTCCAGGTGCTGCGGGTCAGTAGGACCAGCAGGGGGAAGATCTCCAACCGGCCTGCAAGCATGTCGATGATCAGCACGATCTTGCTCAGAGGGCTGAAAATGGCATAGTTACAGGTGGGACCCACCATTTCCATGCCGGGGCCGATGTTATTAAAGCACGCCAAAACCGCGGAAAGGTTGGTGCCGATGGAGAAACCGTCCAATGAGATAAGAATGTAACTCAAAACGGCAATGATGATATATGCCGCCAGGTAGGCATTGGCGGACTCCAAGACTCGCTCTTCCACTGTTTGACCGTTGTTACGCACTACTTGTACTTTGTTGGGGCGCAGAACCTGACGAATATTGCGCTGCAGGCTTTTGAATAACAGCAGCACCCGGGCCACCTTGATGCCGCCGCCGGTAGAGCCGGCGCAAGCGCCCACAATCATCAGCGCCATCAGGATACCCTTGGAGAATGCCGGCCACAGGTCGAAATCCGTGGTGGCAAAGCCGGTGGTGGTCATGATGCTGGCCACCTGGAAGGCGGCGTGGCGGATGGTCTCGCCCAGAGTTTCGTAAACGCCCCGGAGATTCAGCACCAGCATGATGATGGAGGCAATGACGATGCCTGCATACAGCCGCAGTTCCTCGTCTTTCACAACGCTCTTAAATTGCCGCAACAGCAGCCAGTAATAGCAGGTAAAGTTCACGCCGAACAGCAGCATGAAGACCGTGGTGACATTCTGAATATAGGGGCTGCAGGATGCCAAAGAGTCGTTGTACACGCCGAAACCGCCAGTGCCTGCTGTGCCAAAGGCAGTACAGATCGCGTCCAGCAAAGGCATTTCGCCGAGGAGCAGGAAGATCACATTCAGTACTGTCAGGCCCAGGTAAATGGCGTAAAGGATGGTGGCAGTTTCGCGCATTTTGGGTACCAGTTTGCCAACATTGGGGCCGGGGCTTTCTGCCCGGAGCAGGTGCATGGTAAAACCTTTGCCCTGACTGCCCGAGGTGAATGCCAGCAGGAATACCAGCACGCCCATGCCGCCGACCCAGTGGGTAAAACTGCGCCAGTAGAGGTTGCCCCTATATAAACCCTCCACGTTGGACAGAATTGACGCGCCGGTGGTGGTAAAGCCGGAAACGGTCTCAAACAGCGCGTCCAAAAAGTTGGGAATCTGTCGGGAGAAAACGAAGGGCAGGCAACCAAAAACACTCAAAACCATCCAACTGATGGCCACACAGGCGAAGCCTTCTCTTGCACCGAATGCCGTGGGTGCTCCCTTACACAAGAGCATCAGCAAGCCGCCGGTGGCCAAAATGATGGCCATGGTGATGGCAAAACTGCCGGCGCTGATACTTTCTCCGTAAAACAGACTGATAATCAGGGCAGGTATCATGAATAGCGCTTCCAGCAGCAATGCTGCGGACAGGAAGCGACCCATCATCTTATAGTTCATAATGCCTCCGATCAAGCGAAGATGTCATTAAACTGCTGCAGCGTGCCCCGACCGCTGGTGACGATCACGACGGAGTCGCCCTGTGCAAATACGGAATCGCCACTGGGGACAAAGGTACGCGCGCCGTGGGTGATGCTGGCGATAAGGACATTGGGTCTCAGTTTCAGGTCTTTCAGCATCTGACCGCAGTTGCGGCTGTTCTCGTTCACCAAAAATTCCACGGCTTCTACCTGACCGTCCGCGATGGAATGGACAGAAAGAGCGGCGCCGGTCTGATTCTGCATGGCGCGGACATAGCGCGCAATGGAGTTGCAGCACAGATCTCTGGGGCAGATTACGCTGCCCAGCGCCAGATTGTTGGCAATGCTGATGGAGTTTGCGTGGCTGAGTTTGGTGATGACCTGGCCGACGCCGTGAGTGGATGCGTAGAGGGAAGTGATCATGTTTAGTTCATCCATGCCAGTCAGGGTCACTAAAGCGTCGCAACTGTCGATGCCTTCGTCTTCCAACACGGATTGCTGGGACACATCTCCGTGGATCACACTAGTGTTTCCAAGAGCGTTTGCCAGGGCTTGACAGCGGCGGTAGTCTTTCTCGATCAAAGTGGCGCGAATGCCGTCTTTTTCCAAAAGTTCTGCCAGATAGTAACTGACGCGGCCGCCTCCGCAGAGGATGACCCGCTGGGCTTTCCGGGTGATGACGCCTAAGTTTTTCAGCATCACCGTGAGATTTTCTGTGGGTGCGGTAACGAAAATACGGTCGCCCTCCTGCAGAATAAAGTTGCCGCGGGGGGCGATGGCAGTGCCGCTGCGCAGCACGGCGCAGACCAGTACGCGGCATTTAATGATGCCCGGCAGGTCTGTCAGGGATGTGTTGCACAGTTTGCTGGTGGCGTCAATGCGCAGTTCCACGATCTCCGCGCGGCCTTTGGCAAAGGTATCACGGCGCAGGAAACCGGGATATTTCAGCAGTCGCTCGATTTCGGTGGCGGCCTGCTTTTCGGGGTTGATGCTCATGGACAGAGCGAAAACGTCGCGCATGGCGTGGATCTGATCGGTGTATTCGGGGTTGCGGATACGGGCAATGGTGTGCAAATTGGGATTGATTCCGTGGGCGGTGGTGCAGCACAGCAGGTTCACTTCGTCGGCGTTGGTGGCGGCGATGAGCAGGTCAGCCTCCTTGACACCTGCCTGCAGCAGCACATTCATGGAAGCGCAGTTGCCCTGCACTGCCATAACGTCAAACTGTTCCGTGCCGATATTCAGGACATCCCGGTTGGAGTCAATGAGGGTGATGTCGTGCTTTTCCGCGGAGAGTTGCTGGGCAAGGGCAAAGCCGACTTTGCCGTTGCCGGCGATGATAATATTCATAAAAAACCTCCCAACTGATCAGCAAAGTTGCGATATTTAAAACATTATAACATTTTTCCTGCAAAATTACAAGATTTATTCCTCTGACGGGCATAAGCGCCGGGTGTTTCGCAAAAGATTAGGGGTGACGGAACTAAAGAATTGTACGGCCCTTAATTTTTTTCGAAAAATACGAAAAAAAGATAAAATAAAGATTGAAAAAATGCACATTTTGCGGTATAACATTCTTGTTGTATTTATGTTAGCCACAGTGGAAATCATCCGCTGAATGGAAAGAGGTTTTACTATGGAAAGAAAAGTCGGAACAACTTCCAGAGGCATTCGCTGCCCCATTATCCGCGAGGGTGACGATCTGGCGAAGATCGTGGTGCAAAGCGTGCTGGAAGCAGCCGAGAGCGAAGGCTTCAGCCTGCGCGACCGGGACGTGGTGGGCATTACGGAGTCCGTTGTGGCACGTGCGCAGGGCAACTATGCTGGTATTGATGCCATTGCCAAGGATGTCAAAGCCAAATTGGGTGGCGAGACCGTGGGTGTTATTTTCCCCATTCTGTCGCGCAACCGTTTTGCAATTTGTCTGCGCGGCATTGCCCGTGGTGCCAAGAAGATCGTGCTGATGCTCAGTTATCCTTCTGACGAAGTGGGCAACGAACTGGTATCACTGGACAAACTGGACGCCGCCGGAGTCAACCCCTACAGCGATGTTCTGACTGAGGCGGAGTATCGCCGCCTGTTCGGTGAGAATCTGCACCCCTTCACTTTGGTGGACTATGTGCAGTATTACGGCGATCTGATCCGGGAAGAGGGCGCTGAGGCGCAGATCATCTTTGCCAACAATCCCCGGGTGATCCTGAACTATACGAAAAATGTGCTGACTTGCGATATCCACAGCCGTGAGCGCACTAAGCGTATCCTGCGCGCCGCCGGCGCGGAGGCTGTATGCGGTCTGGACGATATTCTTACCGCAAGCATCGACGGCAGCGGTTATAATGAGCGCTTCGGTCTGCTAGGCTCCAACAAATCTACGGAAGACAAGATCAAACTCTTCCCCAAGGAATGCTCCGGTCTGGTGCTGGATATTCAGGAACAACTTCTGAAAGCCACCGGCAAGCACGTGGAAGTCATGGTCTATGGCGACGGCGCTTTCAAAGATCCCGTGGGCAAGATCTGGGAGTTGGCTGACCCCAGCGTCAGCGTTGCCAATACCCCCGGTCTGGAGGGCACGCCCAACGAACTGAAACTGAAGTATCTGGCGGATAACGATTTTGCCGACTTGTCCGGTGAAGCGCTGAAGGCGGCTATTGAAAAGCGTATCCGCGAGAAGGGCGATCTGGCAGGCACCATGGAATCCCAGGGCACTACGCCCCGCCGCTTGACCGACCTGATCGGCTCTCTGTGCGATCTGACCAGCGGTTCCGGCGATAAAGGTACACCGATCATCTTGGTGCAGGGATACTTTGATAATTATACCATGTAATGAAACGGTAAATGCCGGCTGTCTAAGACAGCCGGCATTTTTGCGCACATTTTTCTTTGCGGGGCATAGAGTGTAAGAGCCGCTATTTGGCTATTTTCACAATTCCGGGCATGAGAAAAACTGCTGCTCCTACATTTATGACGAAAAGCGTCAACCGGACTTGTTTTTTTGTGGGAGAAATGGTAGTATACATACAATATAAACATTTGTCTTTCACACAAAAACGAGGAGGCTTTTATGGAACGCGTTTATAATTTCTCCGCAGGTCCTGCGGTGCTGCCGGAGCCGGTTCTGCGCCAGGCGGCCCAGGAGATGCTGAATTATCAGGGCACCGGCATGTCCGTTATGGAAATGAGCCATCGCTCCAAGGCGTATCAGGATATTATCGATACTGCTGAGGCGGATCTTCGGGAACTTATGGGCATCCCGGAGAATTATAAGGTGCTCTTTATGCAGGGCGGCGCGCACCAGCAGTTTGCCATGGTGCCGTTGAACTTCATGAAAAACAAGGTGGCGGATTATATCATCACCGGCCAGTGGGCGAAAAAGGCGTGGCAGGAAGCCAAACTTTACGGCACTGCCAATGCGGTGGCTTCTTCTTCCGATGCGACTTTTTCCTACATTCCCGACTGCTCTGATCTGCCCATCAGTGAGGATGCGGACTATGTCTACATCTGCGAAAACAATACCATTTACGGCACCAAGTTCCATGAATTGCCCAATACCAAGGGCAAACCGCTGGTCTCCGATGTGTCGTCCTGCTTCCTGTCTGAGCCCGTGGATGTTACCAAGTACGGTATGATCTACGGTGGTGTCCAGAAGAATGTAGGCCCTGCCGGCGTGGTCATCGGCATTATTCGGGAAGACTTGATCACCGAGGATGTGCTGCCCGGTACGCCCACCATGCTGCGCTACAAGACCCATGCCGACAATGGATCTATGTACAATACGCCTCCCACTTACGGTATTTATATTTGCGGTTTGGTGTTCAAATGGCTGAAAGAGCAGGGCGGTCTGGAAGCCATGAAGGTCCATAATGAGAAGAAAGCCGCACTGCTTTACGATTTCCTTGATCAGAGTAAACTTTTCCGCGGCACGGTGGTGAAAAAGGACCGCTCCCTGATGAACGTGCCTTTCGTCACCGGAGACGAAAGCAAGGATGCGGAGTTTATTAAGGCTGCTGCAGCCGCCGGCTTTGTGAATCTCAAAGGCCACCGCACTGTGGGCGGTATGCGCGCCAGCATTTATAATGCCATGAGTTACGAGGGCGTTGAGAAACTGGTGCAGTTTATGGACGGCTTTGAAAAGAAAAACGGATAAAACGAGGTTTTGTTATGTTTAAGATCCATTATTTGAATCCCATTTCTTCCAAGGGTACTGCTCTTTGGAAGAGTCAGTATGAAACCGCGCAGAGCATCAATGAGGCGGATGCCGTTTTGGTGCGCAGTGCGGATATGCATAATTTGACCCTTTCTGACAGTGTTAAGGCCATCGCCCGCGCAGGCGCAGGTGTCAATAATATTCCGCTGGATAAATGCGCCGAAGCCGGCATTGTGGTGTTCAATACCCCCGGAGCCAACGCCAACGGTGTGAAGGAAATGGCTATTTGCGGTATGCTGCTGGGTAGCCGGGATGTCATTGGCGGTATTGAGTGGGTCAAGTCCATCGCCGGCACAGGCGATGTTGCCAAAAAGGTGGAAAAGGGCAAGTCCCAGTTCGCCGGCAACGAGATTATGGATAAGAGGCTGGGCGTTATCGGCTTGGGCGCCATCGGTGGACCGCTGGCCAATGCCGCTGTGGACCTGGGCATGAAGGTCTATGGCTATGACCCCTATCTTTCCATTGATGCTGCATGGCATCTCAACAGCCATATTATCCCGGTAAAGACTTTGGACGAGATCTATGAAAACTGCGATATTATCACCGTTCATGTGCCGCTTTTGGACAGCACCCGGAAAATGATCAATGCCGCAGCCATGGCCAAGATGAAAAAGGGCGTGATCCTCCTGAATTTTGCCCGCGACGCGCTGGTGAATGATGACGATCTGGAAGCCGCTTTGGAATCCGGTCAGGTTAAGTGCTACATTACGGATTTCCCCAATGACCGCACCGCGGGTATGAAGGGCGTGGTGGCCATTCCGCATTTGGGCGCATCCACGGAGGAGGCTGAGGATAACTGCGCGAAGATGGCCGTCAAGCAGGTGATGAACTATCTGGAAAACGGCAATATCGTTAATTCCGTGAATTTCCCCAACTGCGACATGGGTATCTGCAACAAGGCCGGCCGTGTGACCATTCTGCACCGGAATATTCCCAATACCCTGAGCAGTTTCACCGGCGCTATGGCGCGGCAGGGCATCAATATTTCCGATCTGGTCAACCGCAGCCGCGGTGAATATGCCTATACCATGCTGGATCTTGATCATCCCGCACCGGACTGTGTGATCGAGGAACTCAAGGCCATGGATGGCGTTTTGGGCGTGCGTAAGGTCAAATAAAAGCAAAACCGACAGGTGAAAACCTGTCGGTTTTTATTGTGGCTTAGTTTTGATCACTCGTTTTTGATGGCTTTGATAATATAATTAAAAGTTGCTTTTGTGCCAAGTTTGCAGAAAAAATAACTAAATACACTCATACCGATTGGTGCAAGCACAAACAAAATATTATCTTTGGAGATCAGCATAACCACAAGGGCAAATATCGCCAGCAACAATGAGCAAATGGAGCAGAATGCCGCAAAAATACGGATAGTTTTTACAGGCTGGCCGGTGATATGCAACATAGAAAAACCTTCGTGTTCTGAAAGCATAATGTCGATTTCCGGAACAAAAGAATTCCCATACGGCATGTTGCGGAATGTGGGAGTTAAGCGGCAACCGGTATCTGTTGCTTCATATGTGTATTCAAAATTGGTGTTTTGATAAATTGTTTCGGGGAGCTTGGCAAGGAGGTCAGGTGAGATATTGCTGCTTGCCTTGAAACTTACTGTATGAGCAAATGACAATTTCATATTATTACTCCTAAGAATTAGCCAATTTCAAGCTTGTTTCACCGCTGCGTGCGTAAAATCACTGCGCACCCAATGCGTGCCAAACATCTTCTATATTGTAATTGCTGTCCAGTTTGATGTTGCAATCCAATGCATCGTACATGCCGTGCTTATTTTCCAGCATCTTCTCCACAGGTATCGGCAAATTGCCCCGCATTCTCTCTTTGAACCGTGCCTTGATGGTTTCCAGTTCCGCGGTTAATACGATTCTGAATGCGCCTTCGGGCAAAAACTGGATATGCTCATTTTCGGTGATCAGGTAGATTATATGCTTCCCGTCAACAGCTTCCTTTAAGGTCGACTTGAAGGTTTCCGCAGCTACAGATGGATTTTTCGCAAGCCGCAAATAATCCTTCCCGGAGTAAATTTCGCCTCCGATTTTTTCGTTAATTTTATTGGCCAATGTGGACTTGCCCACACAGTTTTCGCCAATGATCGCAATCAGCATAGCTTCATCTCCAACCAATCAGGTCTGTTGCGCGTTATTTTTCAGACACCAGTTCGGAAAGGTCTTTGCGCTTCTTGGTGCGCAGGGTGTCTTCAGGGTGGGCATAGCCCAGGGTGATCACCAGCCGCACGGGATGTTTCAGATCGCAGAGGGCGCGGATCTTCTCATCATCCAGCCAGCCGAGGATGCAGGTGGCGAGACCCTCGTCGGCGGCTTGGGCGGTCAGATACGCGGTGGCGATGCCGATATCGATGGAACGGTAATCGTTTCCTTTGACTTTTGCGCCCAGAGCGGCGGACTTTACATAGGGTTGCTCTGAGATCACGATGACCACCGGTGCCTGGGTGGCGAATTTGTTCATGCCCATGCCCTGAGTGGCCTGCGCCACGGCCTGTGCCGTTTCACCTCGGCAGACTGTCAGGTGATAAGGCTGACCGTTGCAGGCGGAGGGGGCAAGGCGTACTGCCTCTAAAATGCGGTCGAGTTTTTCCTGCTCCACCGGGCGGTTTTCGTCATATTTCCGGCAGGACTGCCGGGTGTTGGCCAATTGCAAAAAGTCCATAAGATTACCTCCTTTTTCTTCATGATATAGGGAATTGGGGAAAAAGTCAACGCCATAGTTGCCAAGACGGTTTTTCGGCAGTATAATGGCATCAGAAATTATTGGGAGGAATATACTGTGATCAACCTGAAGAGAAACGAATGGACTGCGCAGATCGATCCTGCCCGGGGTATGCTTACCAAGAGCCTTCGGATCGGTGACGAAAAGATCCTGTTTGAGGAATTTCCGGAAGTGCCGGTTTTGGAGGGCTCGCCTTTGCTGCTGCCGCCCAACCGCACCGCCGGCGGCACTTTTGAATTTGAGGGCAAGCGCTATACGCTTCCCATCACCGAGCCGCTTTACAATAATCATCTCCACGGCTTTTTGCACAAGCAGACCTTTGAGGTCTTGGAGCAGACGGAAGATTCGGTGGTTGGCGAGTATGAAAACCGTGGCGAGATCTTCCCGTTCCCGTTCCGCGTCCATACTTGCTATGCACTGACGGACAAGGGCTATGAGCAGGAGATCCGTATCACCAACATTGGCGAAACGAATATGCCCCTGTGTTTTGGTCTGCACACCAATTTTGTGGAGAAAGACCCCATCCGCGTGCCATTGGACAAGTTCTGCCAGGAGGATGCAAACATCATCCCCACCGGCGTTTTGGAGGAATTAGATCCCGGTCAGGTGGAACTGACCAAGGGTATTCGCCCTGACGGACGGGTCATTGATGGATTTTACACTTCCGCCGGTCACACAGCGCAGATTGGCCGCATTGCCTATACGGTGTCGGAGCAGTTCAGCCACTGGATCTTGTATAATCGCGGCGGCGACAAGGGTTTCGTCAGTGTCGAGCCTCAGTGCGGCAGTGTCAATGCCCTCAATTCCGGCGATCATCTGATCGTGCTTGCTCCCGGTCGGACGGAAATTTTCACCTTAAGTTATACATTATTATAAAATAAAAAGCCGTGGGCGATGCCCACGGCTTTTGCTATTATTTTACAGATACTTCGCGATGGCAGCGTCGATCATGGCAGCGGCCTTATCCACAACGGCTGCATCTTCGGCGGTCAGGTTTGCCAAAGGAGCGCGGACACCGCCAAATGCAAGACCTTCTCTCTTTTCCAGAGTGGCCTTGATCACGGCGTACATGTGACCCTTGGCAGAGCACAGCGCGATGATGATGTCATTGATGGCGTACTGCAGTGCGCGGGCGGTCTCAAAGTTCTTGGCCTTGACCAGTTCGTCCAGTTTCAGGAACAGTTCGGGCATTGCGGAGTAGGTGCCGCCGATGCCGCCGTCAGCGCCCATCATGCGGCCACTGATGAACTGCTCGTCCGGACCGTTGAACACGGCAAAGCCGTCAGCGCCGCGGACCTGATTGCCCTCGTGCTTGAACTGCTGAATATCCTGCACGGGCATGGAGGAATTCTTGACGCCCACGACCTTGGGGTTCTTCATCATTTCGCGCAGCAGGGGCATGGTCAGGGAAACACCCGCCAACTGGGGGATGTTGTAGATGACGAAATCGGTATTGGGTGCGGCTGCGGAGATGTCATTCCAGTACTTGGCGATGGCGTGCTCCGGCAGGCGGAAGTAGATGGGAGGAATGGCAGCGATGGCGTCGACACCCAGGCTTTCAGCGTGGGCGGCCAGTTCCTGAGAATCCTTGGTGTTGTTGCAGGCAACGTGGGCGATGATGGTCAGTTTGCCCTCGGCAGCCTTGACCACATGCTCCAGAGTCTTCTTGCGGTCGGCAACGCTCTGGTAGATACATTCGCCGGAAGAGCCGCAGACATAAACGCCCTTGACGCCCTTCTTCACCAGCCAGCGGGTGTAGGCCTCGGTGCGCTCGCCGCTGATTTCACCCTGCTCGTCGTAGCAGGCATAGAATGCGGGGATGATACCCTGATATTTCTTGATGTCCATAATTTTCCGTCCTTTCAAATTATTGATCGAGAATTTCATTCATCATCTGCTCCACCATGATCAGGCAGCGGGGCACATGGAAGGGACCCTTGAAGGTACTGCCCTTGCAGGCAGGCTGGGTGGGCTGACCGTCGCGACGGAGATAGCCGTACCATTCGCCGTACTCGTCGGCGAAGTATTTTTTGCAGTAGTCCAGGATCTGATAGAAAATGTCTAAGTATTTTTCATTTTTGGTGTCGCGGTAGATCATCAGCGAAGCGATCAGTGCCTCGTTGTGGGGCCACCACAGTTTCATGTCATGTTCGTAAGCCTCGGGGGGATTGCCCAGGCAGTCCATGAAGTAGAGGATGCCGCCGAACTCTTCGTCCCAGCCCTTGTTGAAGGCCATGTCGAAGACATTGATGGCTTTGGCGTGGAGTTCTTTATCGCCGATGTCGTTGGCGTAGTCCATCAGGAACCATGCGCACTCGATATCGTGGCCGGGGTTGATCATGCGGCCTTCGGTGACGTGCAGACGGGGCGTTCCGTCGGGTGCGACGGATTCCAGCGTGCAGCCCAATTCGGGCTTGACATGGTAATTGAAGATGTCGGAAACGCATTCTTTGGCGCGCTCATCATAAATGTGGCGCATTTCGGGATCCACCCGCTTCATAACGCCGGTGACATTGAGAATGATCATGGGAATGCCCAGACTGCGGCCGGCGCGGGTGGATTTGGGGCCCATTCCGGTGGGGTCGGGCATGCCATGGTTCAGATTCCAGTACATATCGTAAGCCCGGCGTGCCCGGAGCAGATGCTCGCGTTCACCGGTGATGCCGTAGTATTCGGCATTTGCAATGCAGTAGAAAGCCTCGGAGTAGCAGTAACGGCGCTGACGCAGGGGCGTACCGTCTTCCTCAACGGTGAAGTACAGGCGGCCTTCGGCATCGTGGTTGACGCAGTGTTCTTCCAAAAAGTCGATGCAACTTTTGGAGGCAGCCAGCCATTCAGGGCGCACACCGTAGACATGGCACAGATAAGCGTAAGTCCAGCCGCAGCGGCCCTGCATCCACACGCTCTTGTCGGTGGAGTAGACTTTGCCTTTGCGGTCCACGCAGGTCTTGATGCCGCCGTGGACATTGTCCATGGCGTTTTTCAGCCAAAAGTCGGCGCAAGTAGCCAGTTGATCCCGGAACCACTGACGCTCAGCGATCATTTTCTGACGGTCCATAGTAATCCTCCCCTTATTTATTGATGAGTTCGGGCACCAGTTTCACGAGGTGCTCCGCCAGCGTGGCGTGACCCTTCTTTGTAAGGTGCATGCAATCAATATTGTTGAATTCGCAGCCCAGTTCCTGGGCGTCCAAATGGGCGACTTTGGAACTTGTACAGTATGTGCGATACCATTTGGCCAGTTCTCTGGATTTTTCTGCGCAGCCTGCGCCCATGGCGGCAACGCCGGCGCATTGATATACGCCGTCGCCGATGTGGGGCGGTGCGATCACCAGGATCTTCGGACCCTTTGCGCCCCAGCAGCCGACGGTCTTGGCCTTGTTCACCAGTCGGCTCATGCCCAGACCGATGCAGGAGGGGTTCGCGCCGAAGCGCTCTTTGGTGTCGTTGGTGCCCAGCATGATAATCAAAAGATCCACCGGTTCATGGCTCATGAGGCAGGGGTTAATGTAATCCAATGCGGACAGACCTTCGAAAAGAGGATCATTAAAGCAGGTGGTGCGGCCGCTGAGACCTTCTTCAAGCACTAGATAATCATTGCCAAGACCTTTCTGCAGCAGACAGGTCCAGCGCTCATCTTCGTTGAAGCGGGCTTTGCCGTCGGCGCAGTCTTTGGGGTCGGCGCAGTAGCCGTGGGTGTTGGAGTCTCCAAGGCAAACAATGTGATATTTCACAGAGATACCTCCTTAATATATAATGTAAGGTTTCTGCTATTAGCATAAACTTACAGCGCGTGAAAGTCAAGAATTTCCCTTTAAATCCGTCAACTTGGACAATTTACAGGAGAAAAATGCACAGTTTAGAAAACCTTGTTTTCGATTTTCTGATGGGTTTTGCGGTATTGGCCGGGCGTCAGACCGGTTTTCTGCTTGAAGAATCGCACAAAACCGGAGATGTCGCTATTGCCAATCTCGGAAACAATGTCCTGCAGGGGCATTTCCGTCTGCGCCAGCAGATACATAGAGCGCTCCAGCCGCTTGTTGGAAACATACTCTGAAATGCTTATACCGGCATGGCTTTTGAAGAGTTTGCGCATATACTGGGGCGAAATGCCGAAATGCTCCGCCATATTCTTGATCTGGAAATCGTATTCCAGGCAGTGGGCGTCGGCATATTCCAGGAGTTTGTTTCCGGCGGTGGCCGCGGTGGGGATATTCTGCTGTTCGGCGGCACCCAGACGGGACTCAATGAGTTCGGTCAGGGCGGTGAAGAAATCGTCGATGGTGTTGTGGTTGGTCAGGTTGGTGACGTTCAGGGGCCGGGGCAGGGAGGAACTGTTGCTGATATCCGCAAAATCCGAACTCTTTTTCAAAATGGAGAAAATATCGTAGCAGATATACTTGGCCAGATCTAGGTTGTAGTTTTTCAGTTTCACCGTGGCGTTGATGCGCTTGAGGATGGTGGCGGCCATTTCGCTGTTACGGGAAGCCAGTGCGGTGTCTAAAAGATCCAGGTCATAAGACGGATATGAACCCACCATTTCCGGAGAACTGCTGTTATAGATGTCCGGGGTGATGAGGCAGTTCTTGCCGTAGACCAGCCGGTAATCCAGCGCCTTGACACTGTCCAAATAGGAACGGGCGGCTTTGGCGTAGGAGTCATAGAACGGACCCATACCGATGGAAACCATAAGTTTTTCCCGTTCCAGAAGGCGCTGCTTTACGAATGCAAGAGTAGTTTGATAGAATTTGGTGTCCGGCAGATCTGTGCTGAGCACTAAAATGAAGCGGCGGGTGAACAAAAGGTCTTTTGCCTGCACTTGATAGCGGTCCGGCAGAGCGCTGCTGATACAACTGAAAATGCGGTCAAAGTCCACAGAGTCCGCGCCGGTGCCGTCTTCTTCAATGAGCATGCTGCATACGGCGAAATGCTTGCCGTCCAAATGCACATCCAGTTGATCGCATGCGTTGCGGAAATCTTCTTCTGTTGCGTAGTTGCCGCACAGCAGGTCGGCCAGCAAACGCTCCACAAGGCTTTGCCTGGAGGTGTCCACCACTTGCGACAGGGCCTCGTTTCGGTCAAAGGCGTCGTTGAGAACGCTGCGGAACAGCGCCAGTTCGTCGTGAATGTTGCCATCTTCCGGGCGGCGGTCGCGGATCCATTGTGCCAGGGATTGCAGAGGTACATAACTATGACGAATGCCCGTAGAGATCAGTATCAAACCCAGCACCAGCGTGATTGCCAAAACGATGACCGTGAAAGTCTGTTGGGCGTTCATGGTGCGGTAGGCCACGTCTGTGGGCAGAAAACGCACATAGATCATGCCGGTTTCCGTGGATTTGGAGATGAGCAGCAGTGTTGCGGTATCCGGCAGTTCTGCATAACCGCTTTCGATGACAGATTCGTTATTATTAATGTAGTCGCAGATCTGAGGAACAAGAGCATCGGTATCTTCGGTGGTGAGTTTGCTCAGCAGAACGCCATCACTGCTCAAAAGCAGGATGCTTTCTTGGGATGTGGATTGGGAGGAACGGAACAGATCCTGCACATATTCCTGCCGCAGCAGCACCGTTGCGCTGCGCGATGCAACGGCATCGTTGGTCTGCAGGGGGTAGAAAACCGGGGCGACTACGCAAAGGTATGTAGAATTATTTGCACTTACGCCGGACCAGTAGGTGGTTTTTGTGGCGTTATCCATCATGATCAGCCAGTCATTTTCGGTGTGTCCTGCGTCCCGAAAATCTGAGAGGAAGGCGCGCAGATGTAGATGCTCTTTGGAAAACATACCGTTGATGGCATAAAAATTCTCGCCGCCGCGGACATACAGGATCAGATCTGCGACGCATTTGTGAGAGGAAGCCACATCAGAAAGAGAATTCAGAGCTTCTCTGGGGTTATTTTGCAACTGGTTCTGCGTGAGGCGCTCGTTAGCACCTACATGATTCAAAATGTCTTCGATCTCGATAAAAGTGGAGTCCAGAGACTTTTGAATCAGTTTTACAGCGGAACGATTGGAGTTGAGCACCTCTGCGCGCAGGGCGTTGTTGGTAAAAAGCAGGGAAAGCAAGACCACCATCACGGGCAAGAATACTGCTTGACCGAACAACAGGATATAGCGCAGCAGGGTGGGTTTGAGTTTTGGGAGTTTCATAATCTTGTTCCTTTCAACTGGAAAAATTTGTCAAAACGAACTGCAATTCGACAAAGCGCAACGATTTATTATACAAAGTGCTGAAAATAGTGTTATTTTGTTTGGGGAATGCTTCCATTATAGACGAACGCGCTAAAAATTTCAATACTTGTTGGAGAAGTTTCTTTTGTGCATACCAGTTTCCATTCTTCCAATTGCAAAAGTGAACCCCGGGTGTTATGATACAGTTGTAAAAATCCCCAAGAATACTAGAAGGGAGCCGATAAAGTGACCAACGCAAAATTGACATCTGCGGCGCGTCCTCTTGCCAAGACCAAAGGCCAGCGTCTTGCTAAGGAGATCCGCCGTAATTGGGAACTGTACATGTTCCTGATCCCCTCCGCATTCATTCTGATCCTGTTCTCCTACGTTCCGATGTACGGTTTGATCATGGCATTTCAGAATGCAAAGGCCGGCACCATCCTTGGCCAGGCTGAATGGGTGGGTCTGTACCAGTTTGAAAGATTCTTCACCGGCATGTATTTTGGCACCACCGTCAAGAACACAGTTATTGTGGCCTTCACCTCTTCTTTGCTGTATTGGCCCAGCGCATTATTCCTGGCGCTGCTGCTTCATAACTCCACCAATACACATATCAAGAAGGCTGCTCAGTCGCTGACCTATGTGCCTCACCTGCTGTCCACGGTGTTGATCTTCTCTATTCTGACTTTGTTCGTGGAGAAGCACTCCGGCCTGATCAACATCTTCCGGTCCACCGTTCTGGGCCTTGATAAGATCGACTTCTTCATGATCGACGAAGCAGTCGTTCCCATGTACATCATCACCGGTATCTGGCAGAACTGCGGCTACAACGCCATCGTTTACCTGGGCGCGCTGTCTGCTGTCGACGAAGGCCTTGTTGAGGCTGCCCGTATCGACGGCGCCAGCAAACTGCGCATCATCTGGGATATCCAGTTGCCCACCATCCTGCCCACCATCGTCACTATGCTGATCCTGAACATGGGTCACCTGTTCAGCGTCGGTACTGACAAGATGCTGCTGCTGCAGACGGACTTTAATCTGGAAGCGTCTGAGATCATCGGCACCTATACTTATAAGATGGGCGTTCAGCAGATGAGCTATGGCTTCTCCACTGCTGTGGGTCTGTTTAACAATGTGGTGAATGTTATTATGATGTTCATCTTCAACTGGCTGGGCGATAAGTTTGCCGGTCAGTCCATCGTTTAAGGAAGGGGGATGCGTAATGGCAAAGAGTTCTTTGGCTGAACGCGGCGACCGCGGCACAAACCTTGCGATTAATATTTTGCTGGTTCTGTCTGCTGTTGTTTGTATGTATCCTCTGTGGTTTGTGATCATTGCGTCTGTTTCTTCTCCTGTTGCCATCGGCCAGGGCGAGGTTATTTTATGGCCTGTGGAGTTCAATCTTGACGGCTATACCGCTCTGTTCTCGGATAATGAGATCTGGACCGGTTATCGCAACAGCCTATTCTATACGGTAGTGGGTGTTTGCTGGGATATGTTCCTGCAGATCCCCGTTGCTTATGCTCTGTCCCGTAAGGATCTGCCCGGCCGCAAGTGGATCACCACCATGTTCCTGTTTACCATGTACTTCAGCGGCGGCATGATCCCCACCTACGTTCTGATCTCCAACCTGGGTCTGATGAACAACTGGGTTTCCATTGTCTTCTGCGGCGGTGTCAGAACCTATAATATTATTGTTGCCCGCTCCTTCTTTATGGGCAATGTTCCCGAATCTCTGTTCGATGCAGCCCGAATTGACGGCTGCAGTTACACCCGCTTCTTCGTGAAGGTGGTTCTGCCCCTGTCCGGCGCGATGCTGGCCATTATCGCGCTGTTCAACATGCAGTCCCACTGGAATGCATACCTGGGTCCGCAGATGTATCTGTGGGATGAGGAAAAGTGGACTTTGCAGCAGGTCATTAAAAAGATCATGAAGTCCCAGTCTCAGGAAGATCCGATCTTTGAGGATCCGAGTTTGATCAGTATTCAGGAGCGCAGAAGACAACTGCTCAAGTATACCGTGGTCATCGCGGGCGCACTGCCCATGATCATCGTCTATCCTTTTGTGCAGAAGCACTTTGTTAAGGGTGTTATGATCGGCGCCGTTAAGGGCTGATCCAAAATCGTGCCCCATGGGGCAAGTATTCAGGAGTTAAGCGCAGCAAGCGCATAATTCATATATTTTCAAGGAGGAAAAAGAAAATGAAGAAACTGTTTGCTTTCCTAATTGTGGTCATCATGGTTGCGTCCATGTTCGTGGGCTGCACCCCCTCTAATGATGATCCCAGCAGTTCCAGCAGCAAGAAGCCTGTTGTCGGCGAAAATGGCAGCATCTTCCCCCTGGCTGAAGAGTTCAAGCTGACTCTGATCACCACCACCGGTGGTACCGGCAACTGGAAGAACGCCATTGAGGCGAACGTCCTGTGGCAGGACCTGTACGAGCGTACCAATGTTAAGGTCGAAATCGTCCCCCTGACCGCTGCTGACCGCAACGAGCGCATGACTATGCTGACCGGTATGATGAACACCGGTATGTACTGGGATGCCGTTCTGACCAACTTCATGAACGAAACCGGCGAGTCCAGCCTGGTTGCTACCAAGAAGTTCCTGGATCTGAACGAGTATGTCAGAGACGAAACCATCATGCCCAACCTGCAGGTCGTTCTGGATGAGGCTCCCTATCTGCTGAGCACCTGGACCTGGCCCGATGGCGGCATCTACGACATCGGTTACTACAGCGCCAACCACGCCCGCTTCCTGGAAAGCTGCCTGTGGGTCTACGAGCCCTGGCTGAAGGCTGCCAACATGGAAGTTCCCACCACCTTCGACGAGTTCGAAGCAATGCTGTACTACTTCTCCACCCATGATATGAACGGCAACGGCAAGGACGACGAAATCGCCCTGTTCTGCTGGCAGGAGTATGGCTACGCCACCATCGAGGCTCTGATGGGTATGTGGGGTATGCCCACCAAGGACGGCACCAACGACAACTACGTCTGCCTGACCGAGGACCATGAAGTTGTGTTCGCCCCCGTGACCGATGCATGGAAGGACTTTATCACCACCTTCTCCAAGTGGTGGGATGACGGCATCGTTTACGATGGCTGCTTCACTGCTGATAACGTTACCGCTAACTCTCACTGGCAGGCTGCTGCCGGTAAGCCCGTCGTTGTTGGCTGCATGACCTACAACGTGCCTCCCACCCGTGGTCAGGATGACTACATCGCAATCGTTCCTCCCGCAGCCGATGGTTACGAGACCCGTTGGTTCTTCCACCCCTCTCACATGGGTGGCAAGCGCCAGGTCGCTATCAACCGTCAGTGCGAGAACCCCGAGATCGTTCTGGCATGGTTTGACCTGTTCTTCAGCTCCGAAGTGTATCAGAGATATATGTTCGGTGAGACCGGCAGCCCCTATCAGGAAGTTGACCGCAACGGCAAGATCGTTGCTGCTACCCCCAACGCTGATGTCGCTGAGATGATCTGGGAGACCAACCAGCAGAGACTTTACGGTATTCTGGGTCAGTTCCCCAATGCTGTGCTGCAGTCTGATTATGACACTTGGCTGGGTCTGAGCGAGGCTGAAAAGACCCAGCAAGATGCATTCCGTCTGTATCAGGGCGTTCTTTGTCCTTCTGATCTGGTGTGGCCTCGTCCCTACCTGTCCGATGATCAGACCGACGAGATCTCTGAAGTCCGTACCGACGTGTTCAACACTCTGTACTCCTGGAGAGCTGCCTTCATCGAGGGCGATCCTGAGGATGTTGACGCTCAGTGGGAAGAGTTCCTGGAAGACCTGGAGACCGCCGGTGTTGAGATCATGGTCGAGCAGCTGCAGGATGCATACGACACCTGGGCTGACGCTATGGATTTCTAATGAACTCCAAAAATTGTGCGTGATCTTTTGATTTGAAATAACGATTTCCTCGGAATCGTCAAACCGGAAACGGGGAAACGATTCCGGGGAAATTTGTTTAACCAAGAGGCGTTTATGAAAAGTATTTTCAGCATCGATTCCAAATTCGGCCAGATGATATTGATGGCCGGAAAATTCGTGATATTGAGCATTCTGTGGCTCATTTGCTGCATCCCGGTGATCACGTGGGGCGCAGCATCTTCGGCGCTTTACTATTGCTGCCATAAGGTGATCAATAAGGAAGATAAGAAAGTTTTGCGCATGTATTTTCGCTCCTTTAAGGCGAATTTCGCCCAGGCAACGCCGGTGGGCATTGTGATCCAACTGATCTGCGCTGTGTTTGTCTGGAGCACCATATGGATGCTGAGCATCGATCTGACCGGCGTGATCGGCACGGTTTTGCTTATCACATATTGCCTGTGTATCGGTTACTTTTTGGCGTGGTTTCATATGATCATCGCCTATATCGGCCGGTTTAAGGATAAGACGAAAGATGTGGTCCGCAACACACTGTATATGGCCATCATGAACGGTAAACTCTTGCTGCGGATCATGGCGCAGGTGGCCATTTGCATCATAGGTGTCTATGTGCTGGATATTAAGGGCGTTTTGATGATCCTGCCTACGCTGATTTGTCTGCTGCCTGCCGCTTATTGCGCGGTGCTGGTAAGACCTTTGGAGCGGGTATTTGTGTGCTACTTGCCTCAGGATGCGGAGCAGATCGCCATCGATGATGATGAAGAAGTTCCCGAGGACGAGGAAGAGTACGCAGCGGAAGACTGAAAGGAATAGTCCTATGGACGGAATGACGAAGGAAAAATGGCACGCTTTTACCAAAGCGGAAAAGCGTGAGTATATATGGGATTACTATAAGGTGCACATTCTTGCCGGCGTGGCGGTATTTGCCATGCTTATCTGGTTTGTTGTGAGTATGGTAACCTACCGGGAACCGCATTTGGAAGTGCTGATGGTCAATTCCAGAACGGATTCCAAGGGCCAGAAGGCCTTCCATGAATTCCTGCAGCAGCAGGAATTGGAAGTGTTTGATAATTGCGTTGGTCTGATGGACAGTTTTTATATTGATACTCAGGACAGCACGGCGCTTTATGAAAGCATGCAGCAGTTGGAGGCGCTTTATGCCGTGACTGCTGCAGGCAAGCAGGATCTGTTGTTCGATACTGAGGTGTTCATCGGTCAGTGCGCCAAAGACGGTACACTTTTGGACCTTTCCGCGGTGCTGACGGCGGAAGAACTGGAGCGCTACGGGGAGCATTTGGTCTATACCACCGAGAATGATACCTGCGACGCTTATCCCTGCGCAGTTCGGGTGCGGGACAATGCCTGGGTCAAGGAAAATGGCTTTTACGGCAGCACCGGTGCGTTGGCGATTTTGGAAGCAACGGATGATTTTGACCTTTCCGTGGCATTTTTGAGATATTATCTTTCTCATTTCGAGTAACGGAGGAACGGTTATGGATACTTTGACTGCTCTGAAGACCCGGCGCTCCATTCGCCGCTTCACCCAAAAGCCGGTGGAACGCGAGAAGGTGGACGCCATTTTGGAGTGTGCCCGTTTTGCCCCTACTGCTGCCAACCGTCAGCCGCTGAAGTATGGGGTGGTTACCGGTGAAAAGGCGGAAAAGGTGCTGGAGCATCTCCATTGGGCGGGATATCTTCCGGATTACCGCATGGAAAAAGAAGATCTGCCCGGCACATTGATTTTGATCATTGGCGATCTGGAGATCTCCAAGGACCTGCAATTCAGCGCCGGTGCCGCCGCCAATCAGATCATGCTCTCTGCCCATGAGTTGGGGCTTGCCAACTGCTGCCTGGGTATGAGTGAGAATGCCCGCAGTGCTATTATGGAACTGCTGGGTGTCGACAGCGCCCGTTTTGCGCTGATCTGCGCTGTTGCGCTGGGTTACAGCACCCAAACTTCGCAAGCGGTGGACATGGTTGGCAGTTGCAAATACTGGCTGGATGAGCATGAGAATTTTCTCGTTCCCAAGCGGACGCTGCAGGAAATTCTATTGGATATTTAGTAGGAAAAACAGCAGGCTTTGGCCTGCTGTTTTGCTTTGCGAGGGTTGACTTTGCAGGGACAATGGTTTATAATTTTTACGAGATCTGACGGGTGATTATCTGCAGATCAAACAATAAGGAAAGTCTGGTATTGCCATAAAAAGCGGATCATTATACGCAGTTTGGAAGGGCAAATCCTCAGCACATTTGCAGCCTGCCGAATTGGTAGGCTGTTTTTATTGAAAGGAGCATTGTTATGATTTTCGATTCCATGAAAAATGCCAAGCAGTACGCCGGTCTGAACCCCGACATCGATCGCATTCTGCAGGCCATGCAGGCCTACACTCCCGACAATTATCCCGGCGGTCGCATTGAACTGGATGGCAGCCGCATTTTTATGCTGCTGAATCAGTATGATACCCGCGCGGTTGAGGGTGCATCTTCCGAGGCCCACCGGAAGTACATCGACGTGATGTACATGATCGAGGGCGAGGAGATCATCTATGTCAAGGATACCGCCGAACTGAAGAACATCACTATGCCCTATGATGCTGATAAGGAGTGCCTGCTGGCGGATACTGACGCGGACGCTACTCCCATCCACATGACTCCCGGCAGATTTGTGGTGCTGTTCCCCCAGGATGCCCACACCCCCAATTGCCGTGTGGACGGTGCCATGAATGTTAAGAAGATCGTGGGTAAGGTACGCATCGCGGACTAAGGAGGAACTATGATCTCTTGTACAGAATTCATTCCCTGCTACAGTGAACTCTTCACTTATCTGGAGCGCAAACACGGCAGGGAAGAGGTGGACCGTTTTTGGAAATATCTTTTCGTACCCGACGGCAAAGGCATTCCACTGGTGAATTTCGTGCTGAAAGAGGGCATCCGCGGCTGCTTTACCTACTGGGCAGGCTCACTGAACGAGGAAGCAGCGGATTTTACCATGTACCTTAATGAAAAACGCGGATTTTTCCATCTGGTGATGCACAAATGCCCCTCCAAGGGTCGCCTGCTGGCGCTGAAGGACGAGATCGGCATCACCCCTTACCACGATTACTGTCTGCATTGCGACAGTTATCGCAGCGCCGTGGAGAAGATCGGTCTGAAGTACATCTATAATTTTAACGGCATCGACCGCGCTGCCTGTTCTATTTTGATCTATGATCCCAATGTTTTCGACGGTCGCGTGATCATCGATGAGGACACCTTGGTCATGGACCGCAAAGCCTCCGACAACGAGTATTTTCACCGGGATTTCCATAGCAGCATGAACATGGGTATCCATTATGTGGGCGAAAACTACGGCAAGACCGCCGTGGAAGAGTTTCTTACCATGTATACCGAAGATGTTTACGGTCCGGTGTTTGCGGATATGAAGGTCCGCGGCTTGGCTGCGCTGGAAGATAAGATCCGCGACACCTATAATAAAGAGAAATGCCCCGATGCGGTCAAAACCGCGCTGACGGAAGATTCTCTGCAGGTGACCGTGGCCTATTGTCCCGGCGTCAAGCATCTGCGCGCTACCGGCCGCGATGTTTCTCCATGGTATCGTTACACTACAGAAGTGGTCATGGCGACCCTGGCGAAAAAGGGCGGTTACACCTTTACAATGGAACATTACGACGAAGAAACCGGCGCTGCCCAATACCGTTTTCAAAGCAGATAATTATTTGGAGGATAAATGAAATATGGCTACTACTATTAAAGCACCTTTTTTTGAGATCGGTCCCAAGTCCTATCTCTATGGCGACCAGATTCTGGAACTGGCGCTGGCTGCGGATGCAGCATCCGAAAAGTATGATGTGGATGTGATCTTTACCTGCCCCGTGGTGGATATCCGCCGGGTCAAGGAAGCCACCAAGCGCATCCATGTTTTCGCACCCCATATGGACCCCATTCCCGTGGGCCGCGGCCTGGCGGATATTCTGCCGGAGTCCCTGGTTGCCGCAGGCGCAGAGGGCGTTATGCTCAACCATGTGGAAAAGCCCGTCACCCATGAGGTACTGGCTGCCACCATCAAGCGTGCGGAGGAAGTGGGTCTGACCACCATCGTTTGCGCCGATTCCATGGCTGATGCCAGCCGCATCGCCGCGCTGCATCCTGATATCATCGTTGCCGAGCCTTCCGAACTCATCGGCACCGGCGTCAGCGTGGGCCCCGAGTATGTTCAGGCTGCTATGGAGTCTGTGAAGAATGTGGATGAAAACATCCTCGTTTTGACTGCTGCCGGTATCGCCAACGGCATGGACGTGTACAATACCATCATTGCCGGCGCGGATGCCACCGGTTCTTCTTCCGGCGTTGCCAAGGCCGCTGATCGCGCAGCCATGGTCGACGAGATGATCGGCGCTGCCCGCAAGGCATGGGACGA
Organism: Faecousia sp.; assembly: GCA_045591725.1. Taxonomy (GTDB): domain Bacteria; phylum Bacillota; class Clostridia; order Oscillospirales; family Oscillospiraceae; genus Faecousia. Next base: position 3,271 of record JAZNTI010000017.1, on the reverse strand, counting down.
GCGTCATGCCTGATTTGAGCAATAAAAAATCCCTCCGCTAAGCGGAGGGATTTTGCTTTTTAATTAGCCTTTAACAGTGCCGTCAGCATTGAAAAGGGGCAGCGGCTCCAGATAGATCAGGTCTTCCCGGTCGATGGCATCGCCCTCGGCAAGGATGGCCATGCGTCCGCAGATGACGCCGCCGGCGCGCTCGACCAGCGCCTCCAGCGCAGCCAAACTCTCGCCGGTGGAGATCACATCGTCCACCACGAGGATCTTCTTGCCCTTCATCAGCGCGGCGTCTGCGCCATCCAGGTACAGATGCTGTTCTTTGGCGGTGGTGATGGAGCGCACGCTGACTTCAAACAGATCGCGCATGTACAGTTTGGGGGCTTTCCGGGCGAGGATGTACTTGGCGTCACCGGCCTGCCGCGCCATTTCGTGGGCCAGAGGGATGCCCTTGGCTTCGGCGGTGATGATATAGTCGTATTCCGGAGCCTTTTTCAGCAATTCTTTGGCGCAGGCAACGGTTAGTTCGGGGTCACCGAAAATAACAAAACCGGCGATGTACAGATCTTCGGTCACCGGGCAGATGGGCAGATCTCTTTCAAGTCCTGCAATGTTCATGCGGTATTCCATGGCAAAACGCTCCTTCATGTTTTTAGTACTTATATTATATTCCCCGTGGCAAAAAATGTCAAGCAAATGGAAGCCCCACCGGCAATGCGGTGGGGCTTCGCTGGGGGTATGGAAAGAAGAGAGGTAGAAAAAACATTTCGAAAGTCGCGGCAATGGCCACCGCGGATCTTTCTGCATTCATAGTAAATTTGAAATTTGAACAGTGCGTGACAGATTTGCAAATAAAAAGCAACAAATTCGTGAACATTGCCCTGTGACCCTTGATTCGAACCCCAATCGTGGGTTATAATAGGGAAAATCAACCTGTGGAGGAATATTATGAGCGAATTATTTACTGCCGTTTCCAAATGGCTGGTGGATGCCGGCGCCGACCTTGCCGGTAAGGTGCTGACTGCTGTGATCATTGCGGTCATCGGCATTTTGGTGATCCGGTTGGTTATGAATCTGCTGCGCCGTGTGCTGGAGCGTTCCAAATTGGAAAAAGCCGCCCACAGCCTCATTAAGACCCTGGTCAAGACGGTGCTGATCGTGCTGCTGGTGCTGATCCTTGCGTCCAGCCTGGGCATTGATGTTACCGGTGTGGTTGCGCTGGCCAGCGTGGCTACTTTGGCGGTTTCGTTGGCGCTGCAGGATATGCTTTCCAATGTTATCGGCGGTTTTACATTGCTGTATACCCATCCTTTTGGCGCCGGTGACTATGTGGAGATCGCCGGTCAGTCCGGCTCTGTAAAAGAAGTCGGCATGTCCTATACGGTGCTGACCACTCCGGATAACAAGGTGGTCTCTATTCCCAACAGCGCTGTGGTTTCCGCACAGATCGTTAATTATACCGTCAGCGGATCGCGCCGGGTGGAAGTGGTGGTTAGCGCGTCTTATGAGCATGACGCGCAGACGGTCATCGATACTTTGCTGTCGCTTACCGCAGATGAACGCATTCTCACTGACCCTGCGCCCTTTGCTGCGCTGACCGAGTACGGCGAAAGCAACATGAAGTATACTCTGCGTTTTTGGACAAAAACGGAGGATTATTGGGATGTGTATTTCAAGGTGCATCAGGCGGTGATGCCTGCATTTAAGGCTGCCGGCATTACCATGAACTATCCGCATATTAATGTTCATTTGGATAAATAAAAATATGCCATTCGGGTTATACTGATCTTGGACGGAAAATAGCGGTCATAAAGGGCGCGACGGCGCACGAAATAGCCGTACATTTTTTCGTCAAGTGTGTCGCCGAAGGCGCATCGGTGTGACGCGAACCGGGGGGATCCACCCAAAAGAAATGGCGGAAGCGGCTGTATTGCCGCTTCCGTTTTTCGTATTCTTGTAGTTTTGCCGGGGCGCAACCACAAGATGCTGTGCACTGCCAAAAAATGGGGCGGAATTTGTGGAAAATTCTAAATTGTATAGGGCCAAAACCTGTGCTATAATGACAGAAAATGATGTTTTTCCAAGGAGCGACCATGACCACAGAGCATATTGAGATCAAGAATGCAGACCTGCGTAAACTGCTGGCAGCCGCCAGCGGTGATGCGGCGCTGCTGTATTTACATATTTGCTCCGGTGCTGCGCCGGAGGATACAGCGACTTTGGGCATTCCGGAGGCGCGGCTGCGCTGCGCCGAAGCAACGCTTCGCCAGTTGGGCCTGTGGCCGGAGGAAAAGAAGGTCGTTCCTTTGGGTGAGCGCCCCAATTACTGTGAGCGTGATGTGCTGACCGCCATGGACAGCGATAATGAATTCCGCATGCTCTACGGCGAAGTCCAGCGCCTTTTGGGCAGAAACCTCAATACCGAGGAACTGAAGATTCTGCTTGGCTTTGTCCGGTATTTGGGCCTTCCGCTGGAAGTCATTTCCATGCTGGTGTCTTATTGCAAAGACCGCGCCCGCCAAAAGGGCAGCCTGCGCAATCCCAGCCTGCGCGCCATTGAAAAAGAAGCGTACTTCTGGGCGGAGCAGGGCATTGATACTTTGGAGGCGGCTGCGGCCTATATTCATAATCAGAATGTCCGCAATTCCCGTATGGGCGCGCTTTTGCGGACACTGCAGATCCGCGGCAGAACACTCACGCCCGGTGAGGAACGCTATGCAAACGCGTGGCTTTCTATGGAATTGCCGGATGAACTTATTGCTTTGGCCTATGAAAAAACTTGTTTGAACACCGGTAATTTCAGTTGGCCCTACATGAATAAGATCCTTGTCAGTTGGCATGAAGCCGGCTATAAGACCCCGGAGCAGGTCCAAAAGGGTGACCGCAAAAAGCCTGCGCCTAAGGGCGCTACCGGCCAGTTGGGTCAGGCGGAACTTGATGCCATCAAAAAAGCGTTGCAGGAGGTGTAAATATGGCATATAGCGTAGATGTAGTCCGCCGCGCCCGGGAGCGTCTGGCCTCCATGAAGGCAGACAAAGAATCCCTTACCCAGCAGCGGCTGAATGAGGCCTATCAGCAAGTCCCCCGTCTGCGGGAAATCGACCGACTTTTGCGCCTGACCATGGCCGCAACCATTCAGGCGGCTTTCAGCAAAGGCGAAGATATGCACGCCGCCATGGAGCAGGTAAAGCAGGAAAACCTGCGCCTGCAACAAGAGCGTCGGGAATTGATTGAATCAAATTTCCGTCTTGGCTGGCTGGATGAAGACCCCCTCTGCCCCCAT
>JAZNTI010000016.1:0-18841 GCA_045591725.1 Faecousia sp. | reverse complement strand
TTGATTTATGACATTGTCTTCCTAAGACCGCTTGGCCTCCGACTTCCAAGATCTCTGCCCTCTTCGACGAGCATGGCTCCAATGTTTGGTTTGAAAAAGAAGCCATGGAGCTGGTTCCCGAAGGCTTCACCTGCCCCCACTGCGGCGGCAAGGATTTCGACAAGGGGACCGACACGCTGGACTGCTGGTTCGACTCCGGCTTTACCCACTTCGCTTCCCTGATGCACCGGACACCCGAGCTGTGGCCTGCGGATGTGTATCTGGAAGGCGCGGACCAGTACCGTGGCTGGTTCCAGTCCAGCCTGCTGACCTCTGTTGGCGCACTGGATCAGGGCGCTCCCTTCAAGCAGGTGCTGACCCACGGCTGGGTGGTGGACGGACAGGGCCGGGCTATGCACAAGTCCTTGGGCAACGGCGTAGATCCTGCGGATCTCATCAAGGACTTCGGCGCGGACATCGTCCGTCTGTGGGCCGCATCCTCTGACTATCACGCAGACGTGCGCTGCTCCAAGGAGATCTTCAAGCAGATCGCTCAGAACTATCTGAAGTTCCGCAACACCGCCCGCTACTGCCTGGGCAACCTCGCCGACTTTGACCCCAACACCGATATGGTCGCTCCTGAAAATATGGAAGAATTGGACAAATGGGCGCTGACCAAGTTGGGTGAACTGACCGCTCTGGTCCGCAAGGCCTATAACGGCTACGAATTCCACACCATCACCCACGATATGAACGATTTCTGCGTGGTCGAACTCAGTTCTTTCTACCTGGACATCATCAAGGACCGCCTCTACTGCGAGCAGGCGACCGGCAATCGCCGTCGCAGCGCGCAGACCGCGCTGTACCTGATCGTGGATGCAATGGCAAAACTATTCGCCCCCATTCTGGCCTTCACCTGCGACGAAATCTGGCAGGCAATGCCCCACCTTGCAAGCGATGACACCCGCAACATCCTGCTCAATCAGATGCCCGAAAACTTCAGCGCCTATGCGCTCAGCGATGCTGACATGGCAAAGTGGGACACCGTCATGAAACTGCGCCAGGATGTCAATGGCGTATTGGAAAAAGCCCGTGCCGACAAGCGCATCGGCAAGGCGCTGGAGGCCCATGTGAGCCTTGCAGGCAACGACGAACTGAGAAGCGCCTGCGAAGGCGTGGATCTGGCGGAGATCTGCATCGTTTCTTCCTGCGCTTGGGAAACCGCTCCCGAGGGCGCGGAAGTGGGCGCCGGCGTCAACTATCCCGATTTGACCGTAGGCGTCAGCGAAGCCCGCGGCGAGAAGTGTCCGCGCTGCTGGATGCACTCTGAAAAGGCCAATGCCGAGGGTCTTTGTAAGCGCTGCGCAGCCGTAGTTTCCACCTTGGAAATCGAACTTTAACCGAATTTGGCACAGGGCAAATGCCCTGTGCCTTTTTCTGTAAAAAGCGCAAAAAAGCACTTGACAAACCCATGCCTCACCGCTATAATAAGCATGTTCTGTTTGAGCCGCCGGTATAGCTCAGTTGGTAGAGCAGCTGATTTGTAATCAGCAGGTCGGGGGTTCGAGTCCGTCTACCGGCTCCAAACAGGAGCAGGAACGAAGCAGACTCGAAAATCAAAATGCAACGCGGACGAGCGTTGCCGGCGAGGGCTAGACCGAGCCGCACCTTGATTGAGCGAGTCCGTCTACCGGCTCCAATCAGACAGCAACTTCATATGGGGGAGTTCCCGAGTGGCCAAAGGGGACAGACTGTAAATCTGCTGCGTATCGCTTCGATGGTTCGAATCCGTCCTCCCCCACCAAACAAACCAGACCGAAAGGTCTGGTTTTTTGTTTGGTGGGGGAGGACATAGGATTCGAAAGGCCGGCACCACCGGTGCAAAAATTGAGAGCCGGCGAGCAATTTTTAGGCCGTGGCAGAATCCATTGATTGCAGAGCGCAAGCCGCAGGCTTGTGAAATGCAATCAATCATAGGTCGCACTAGCGCACCGTAGCGCAGAAAAGCGAATCCGTCCTCCCCCTAATAAATTAAATATATTGCAAATCCTGGCTTCTTCTTTTATAATGGTCATATCCACGAGGGGAGATGAAGCATATAATGAACGGACAGTATCACGCCATCCGAACAAGTGAAGATATCGAAAGGCTCCAGAATGTCAGCAACGGTATGCATGACGGCTATATTACGCATGTGGAATACAATAATACAGGAATTTTTCCTGCCGAAAATGGTTTGCGCTTTGACCATACCGGATTAAATTTAATTATCCATGTTCTTGTCACAAGTCTTCCCGAGCATCCCACTTTTGAAATTTCTTTCCATAATATCTGTGAGTGGCAAATTAAATGCTGGCAGTTTTCTGATATGATAGGCTTTTCTATTTTGACGCAGGAGGACGGGACTTTTCTCTGGGCTGACGACATTTCCCGCAATATTGATGATCTTAAGCAAGGCTCTTATGTTATTGCAAAGTCAATTCAGTACAGATTGGTTGAATGATTTCTCAAAGCATTTTGACCAACCTTTATTTCTGCTCATAATAGTTTAGAAAGCATTCGAAACCCCCTATATTTTTATAATTTTTATTCCGACTATGCTTCCCCCAATAATAACGGAGGTTCATTTTAGCCAAACCTGCCAAACAAACCAGACCGAAAGGTCTGGTTTTTTGTTTGGTGGGGGAGGACATGGGATTCGAAAGGCCGGCACCACCGGTGCAAAAATTGAGAGCCGGCGAGCAATTTTTAGGCCGTGGCAGAATCCATTGATTGCAGAGCGCAAACCGCAGGCTTGTGAAATGCAATCAATCATAGGTCGCAGTAATGCACCGTGGCTTTTCCACAGAAAAGCGAATCCGTCCTCCCCCACCATCACGTGTGGTCTAAATGACTGCAACCCGAAAACCGCTAGAGTCTCTAGCGGTTTTCCTGTTTTTATAGCCAAAATAATCGCTCGTTTTTCACGGATGCCAAACACCTACATGTTGGATTCGAGCCGACGGTCGTAAGCATTTGAGGGCTGGTTTCGCTGATTTTCCAGCGAAGCCATCCCTCTTTTTTCGTTTTCAGAAGGAAAATACTAAAAATATTGCGCAATAATCACATAAATATTTATGTGGATTTATAAGCATTAATGAAAAACTTACTCCTTCGTATCATCCCCCTATGATAAACTCTTCGTTGATGAAATAGGTCTTAACCAAACCATCATTTGATGTAACCGTAAAGGGTTTCTGGATTCTGTAGTTACCTGGAGCAAGCTCGCCATATATGATAGTCCAATCAACATGCCAAGTGTGTTGATCCCCGTCGATCTTCTGATTGTCCCATTGCCACTGGTGCTCATGGAGCATCGGAACAACCAACCATCCGCTATCTGTTTGCACTTCCAAATAATAGCCACTACCAGCGGAAATGGTGCCAACACTTTGCATGGTTTCCACGGAACTGGTTAATTGCAATCCGGTGGAGGAAACATTCGAAACAGATAAGGTAATTCCCAAATCTGGAACCTCCGGGGGAAGTATCTCACCAGCATCGGAAACTTGATATTCAATGTTAACAGTTTTAAGGTAACCGGCTATTGCTGCAGCCAATGCGGCGGTCGCTAATAATCCAACTAGAATTGCTGCGACCAAAGATAAATGGAAACGCCTTCTAAAACGGGAGGGCGTACGAGAATAATTGCTGCAGTTGGAAATTGTATTTTGAATAATCCTGTCGAGTGACAAAGGATTGCTTCCTGTTATCGTAATTTGCGATGCATCGACATCAGTTAGCATCTCGTCTAAATATAGTATCATAGTAATCCTCCATAATTTAATTTTGATAGTAGATAGGATCTGATTGAATCCTTTCCGCGGCGGATTTTGGTTTTCACAGTGGATAGGTTAATGCCCATTTCCGAAGAAATTGTGTCCATGGTTTGATAGTAGTAAAAATATCGAAGCAAAATTTCACGATCAGGTTCTTTAATCTTATCGATGGCTTTTTTTACAAGCAAGCTAAGTTCTTTCTTTTCATACTCATCTTCGGGATTCGAGATTTCAAACTCAATTATGTTACAATCAAGGACAAGCGTGTGTCCGGCCTCGCGAAGCTTCATTTTTGCTTTGTTTCGCGCAATACCCGCAAGGTAACTTCTTATGGAGTTTGTTCGAATTGCAGACGAGCTGTTCCATAGTGCCAAGAACACATCAGATACAACCTCTTCAGAGTCGGAGATTGACATTGTGGGGCCGATAATATTCCAGACAATCGTACTGACATATCCGCCGTACTTGTTCATAATCCAAACGAGAGCTTCCTGAGATCCTGCACGCAGTTCTCGCAAAGCTTTTCTATCGTCCATCGGCCAAGCCTCCTTTCTCTGTTTATTATATAGTTTCATAGCAAAAACGGAAAGTTTCAAAAATTTAGGGGGAATAAATAATAAATATCTATTTAGTTCAAATATATATTTAACCCTGTTTTGCTGAATTGAATTACTAAAAAACGTTTCGCCTCTATAGATTTTTTGCTTTATTCCCACTAAAACCTAACCTAAAATATAAATTAGGTTTAATACTGCCAAGCCGTGTGATCTTAATTACTGCACGACGAAAACCGCTAGAGTCTCTAGCGGTTTTCCTGTTTTTATAGCCAAAATAATCGCTCGTTTTTCACGGATGCCAAACACCTACATGATGGATTCGAACGACCGAGACTAAACTTCCTATTTTTCTTGCACCTCGATCATGTACATGATATAATTAAGACACAATCCAACAAATCATGGAGGGTACAGATATGTCGGAAAAATCAAATCAGTTAAAACCCAATATTATCATGTCAGACCCCTCGAATGGCCCTGCACACTTTACCATGACGCGATTTGCTCCTTTGGCAGACGGTTTTGCTTTTTACAACAACGATTATCTTGTTATTATCAATCCGCCAGATGTATTGTGGGAATCTCCAGTTGTTCCTCGCTCCCGTAAAACTTTGGAGGAACACATCCTGTATATTCAGGAAAACCAGATCAAAAAGGCTTTGGTAATTGCCGAAGATATTTCCTTCCTTCGTCAATGCCCCAGTCTGGAATATTTACGGATCATTCCTCCGTATTCTGCTATGACATTTGACTATTCACCCCTGTATGATATGCCTAATCTAAAGCAGTTGAATTGTCAAACCATCTACGGCCCTAAAGACAGTTTATCGACCGATATCGATTACAGCCGGATTTCGGGATTAGAGCATCTCCATCTGTGCGGCAAAAAAGGACATCACAATTTGGAAGCAGTACAAGGGCTGCAAACATTATCTTTTGCCCAAGGCCAACCCTCTTCCAAAACCCTTACGGATTTGGATGTTACTTCCCTTATTGACCTTGACCTCTGTCAATCACCAATTCGAACATTAGCAGGTTTGGAAAATGCAAAGTTTCTTAGCAAATTGGGGTTGAGCTATTGCCGCCAATTGGAAGATATCTCAGTTCTGTCATCTATATCTGATTCGCTGACTTTGCTGGATATAGAGTCCTGCGGAAAGATCAGAGATTTTTCGGTTTTAGCCGAATTGTATAATCTGGAACATTTACGCTTGTATGGCAGCAATTCTCTTCCCAATCTGAGTTTCCTTCAAAATATGCCGAAACTGAAATCCTTTAGATTTACCATGAATGTTTTGGACGGAGATCTTAATCTGTGTATGAACATTCCATATGCCAGCTGTCGTAATAAGAAACATTACAATCTAAAGGATTCTGATTTACCAAAAGTAATCAAGAAGTAAATATATATTTAGTTCAAACACTAAATTGACCTTTTTGAGAAGCTGAAACGCTGAAATATCCTTGCGGCTCTAAGCATTTTCTGTCTTTCTGTCCTCAAAAACTTAGTCAAAAATATACATTAGGTTCAATACTGCCAAACAAACCAGACCGAAAGGTCTGGTTTTTTGTTTGGTGGGGGAGGGCATGGGATTCGAAAGGCCGGCACCACCGGTGCAAAAATTGAGAGTCGGCGAGCAATTTTTAGGCCGTGGCAGAATCCATTGATTGCGGAGCGCAAGCCGCAGGCTTGTGAAATACAATCAATCATGGCTTTGATTTAATATGGAACGGAAGATCATCGCACTACTGTCCAACTGAACAATACTCCGCAGTAATGGATCACTATGCCACTTGTGATCAACAATGGCTCATCGACAATGGGAAAAACGGTCACCCCTTATCCGCCAACGCTGTTGCTGCGCTCTTGGACTACACACCAGTGGACTACACAACCGTAACTGCGCAGGTCTCCAAAGAATATATACTGCAATGCTACAGTGCAGATAATCTGATTTGGTACCGCAATATCAGTCTATTGCAGATCGACGGCAACCTTTACTGGCTGCATTGCGCCACATACCACCCGGATCCGCTGCCGACAGAATACGCGGTCTGCCCCCTGCAGGAAAGTCTGTCAATGCTATTGCTCGCAGAATTATCCAATTAATCAAAACCACCAGCCTTAACGGCTGGTGGTTTTATTTTCCCCTTCCCTCTTGCCAAAATCTTTCTATCTGCTATAATAATTTCAACTATCCACGCCAACATGGAGGGAAAACATGAAGATCCAGTACATATTCGCTTTTTTTGCCGTGCTTGGTGCCATCGACAAAATCTTTGGCAACCGCTTCAAACTGGGCGAGGAATTTGAAAAAGCCATCATGACCACCGGCACACTGATCCTGGCCATCTGCGGCACCATGGTTCTGGCGCCTGTACTGGCTCAGGGCATGAAGGTGATCTTCACCCCGGTTGCAAACACTTTGGGGATCGATCTTTCCGTTATGGCATCTTTCCTGGCAAACGATGCCGGCGGTGCCGCCATGGCATACGAGCTTTCCACCGACCCCCTGTTGCGCGCCTACAACGGCCTCATCGTTTCCTCCATGCTGGGCGCGACCATCTGCCCGGTGATCCCGCTGGTGCTGAGCATGACCAAAAAGGAGCATCACAACGACATACTCACCGGCCTTCTTTGGGGTATCGCCACCATTCCCGTAGGCTGCCTTGTAGCAGGTCTTTCCATGGGCATCCCCTTTGGCTCCCTGCTGCTTAATTCCCTGCCCCTGATTATTCTGTCCGCCGTCATCTGCTTTGGTCTCGCCCGGTTCCCGGAAATGACCCGTAAGATCTTCGCCATTTTCGGTGCAGCACTAGGCATACTGATCACCGTGGGTTTGGCCATCGGCATCGTCCACCAACTAACCGGTCTGGAACTAATCCCCGGCATCGCTCCCTTACACGAAACCTTCAGCGTAGTGGGCGAGATCGCCGTGGTGCTGGCCGGCGCATTCCCCATGCTGGTGATCATCAGCCGCCTACTGAAAAAGCCTTTGGCAAAGTTCGGTCGGCTGCTCGGCATCAACGAGAGCGCCGCACTTGGTTTTCTGCCCACCATGATCAATGTGTTGCCCACCTTCTCCATGCTGGACAAAATGGACAGCCGCGGCCGCATTCTGAACATGGCCTTCGCCGTGTCCGCTACCTGCGTTTTCGGCGACCACCTGGCTTTCACCATGGCCTTCGATAGCCAATATGTGACACCCATGATCATCGGCAAACTGATCAGCGGTCTGGCAGGCTTGACGCTTGCGTGGCTGTTTTGCCGCCGCGAAACAAAAGTTTCCGCATAAATTCTACGCCCGTTCCTAAGGATCGGGCGTTTTTTACCGGAAAACGCATTTATTATTGCCTGCCCGTCGGCGATGTGTTATACTTATTGTGTATATGTCCAAATAGACAAACAAAGGAGCAAACCATGAAAGAACATACAAAAGAACTCCTCCGGGCGATGAAATTCACCCTTTTTTCCATCAGCGCAGGCATCATCGAAGCGCTGACCTTCACATTGATGAACGAAATATTCCACTGGGAATACTGGGTCTGCCAACTTCTGTCACTGACGCTGTCCGTGCTGTGGAACTTTACCCTCAACCGCAAACTCACCTTCCGCAGCGCCGGCAACGTGCCCATTGCCATGCTGAAGGTTGCCGCGTTCTACGCCGTCTTCGCACCGCTGTCCACCTGGGGCGGCGCTCAACTGGTTGCGCTGGGCTGGCTGGAGTATATTGTCAAGGCACTTTCCATGATCTGCAACTTCGTTTTGGAATTTCTTTATGACCGTTTCTTCGTCTTCGGCGCCAGCATCGATACCGCAGTAAAAGAGCCCCAAAATAACCCCTGAAACGCTTGACCTTTACAAACCGTTTTAGTATAATATTTTAATAACATCGTACAATGATCGGAGGCAAGATCATGGGCAATCAAAAATGGATCACCGAAGGCTTTGAAGCCTTCCGCCGTGGCACTTTCGGCAATAGCGGTCACAATTTATATGTGTCGAAAAGCGGCGTTTTGCAACGCATTTTCCAGTACGATCTGAACCGCGACGGCTGGGTCGATCTGGTATTCGCCAACTGCCAAAATCACGGCGAATCCGCCAAGAGTTATGTGTATAACCCCGGCGGCAACCGCAGCGAACTTCCTGCTCAGGGCGCGCTGTGCAGCATGGTGCTGGACATTAACGGCGACGGCTATGATGACATCGTCCTCCCCGGCCGCTATGACATGGTCTCCCCCTACGCATCTTGCGACATCTACTACGGCTCTGAAAACGGCTACTCGGAAAAATACCACATCCGCATCCCCACCCCCTGGACTGCGGACTGCTGCTACGGCGATTTCGACGGCAGTGGCAAGCCCACCCTGGTCTTTGCTCAAGAAATATACAAAAAAATCCGTTTTTTCAAACCCACACAGTTGGGTCTGGAATGGACCGGCTACACAGATCTGGACATCAAGGCTGCACTGGTCTGTGCCGCCGACCTGGACGGCGACGGCTATGACGATCTAGTCGTGCGCCCCAGCAAGCATGTCACCGAAACCACCGTCTACTGGGGCGGTGAGGACGGCATCAACCCCGAACGTTTCACCATTCTGCCGGAACTGGATGCTTCCGAGATTCTGCCCAAAGAGCAGGAAAACCGGATGCAGAGCAATCTGGAAGAGATCCCCGAAACACCCCGGCTGCTGCAGGCCGTAAAGTGGGACGGCAAAAACTGCTTCACCCTCTCCACCGGCAAGAAAGTTATCTTCTTCTGCGCCGACGGAAACCGAAACATTGTGCGCGCACTGGAGTTTCCCGTGCATATGGCACTGGCTGTGGCCGTAAGCGATCTGGACGGTGACGGCTATGACGACATTGCCGTGGCAGGAACTGCCCTGAACACCGAAGATCCCGACAGCCAGTACAGTTTCATCCTCTGGAACGGTCCGGAAGGTTTTGACAAGCGCCAGCGCACCGCCATCGCCACCAAATCCGCCTGCCATGTCAGCGTGCTGGGTGACAAGGTGCTCTTTGCCTGCTGCAACGCCGGCAATTCCTACACCAACGACTCCCTGCTCTTTACATATCCCGATTTTGAAAATCCCCAGCGCTTCGAGGGCGAAGACACCCGCCGGGCATTCATGATCAAGGACAAGAACGATGCGCTGCGGATCTTCCTGAACAACCGCTTCTCCCGCCAATCCAGCGGTTTTGACGAAGTGTACATCTACTGGGGCAGCAAAGACGGCTACCACCCGGATAATCGGCAATCTGTACCCGGCCACTGCGCTGTGGACTCTCTGATCTGCGACTTCAATGACGACGGCTGGGCAGAACTGCTCATCGGCAACAACTCCGAAAACTCCGGTCATCTGGACCCGGGTCACCATATGCACTACTTCGGCCCCGACGGCTTCCAGCCGGAACGCACCCACACCCTGGAAACCACCCTGGGTTGGGGCGTTGTATGCAGCGATTTTGACCGGGACGGCTATCTGGAAGTCATCACCCCTGCCAACCATTGGCGGGAACTGCGGCTTTTCTCCGCACGGGACAATTTCACCACCTATAAAGTCATCGAACTGCCCAAAGGTTCTTCTGCCCGCAAACCCGTGGCGGTGGATCTGACCGGCAACGGCTGGCTGGATCTCATCGTTCCCTGCGGCAGCAGAAACAGCGTCATTTACTGGGGCGGCCCGGAAGGATTCGACCTTGCCCGATCTCAGGAATTGGCCACCCGGGACTCCAGCGGCGTTGCAGCCGCCGACCTGACGAAAAACGGCTACCCCGATCTTATCGTCAGTTGCCGGACGGACACCCCCAAAAAGGGCGAGATGATCCCCCATCACCCCCATCACTCTTATCTTCACATCTATTGGAACGGCCCGGAGGGCATCAGTGAGCACCGCAAATGTCTCCTTAAGGGTGACGCGCCCAACAACATCGCCATCGCCGACTTCAACAATGACGGCTGGCTGGATATTTTCGCCGGCAGTTACCGCGGCGAAAAGGACAGAGATATCAATTCCTATCTCTACTGGAACCGGGAAGGCTCCTTCAGTGAACGCGATTGCACCCTGCTGATGACCCACTCCGCCTCCGGCAATATGGCCGCTGACTTCAACGAAGACGGCTACATCGACCTGGCGGTTGCCAACCACAAAGTCTACGGTGACCACAGCGGTTTCTCCACCGTTTGGTGGAACGGCCCTAATGGCTTTAACCGGGAGCGCACCACCGACCTGCCCACCGAAGGCCCCCACGGCATGATCTCCACGGAGATCGGCAGTATCCTGGACCGCGGTTTCAGCGAGTATTACTACTCCGAAGAGTACGCCGCCGAAAAAGACTGCACGGTGGCGAATGCCAGTTTCGAAGGCGATGTTCCCCCCAAGACCGCTGTCACGATCACTATGCGCGTAAACGGCGGGAAGTGGGTCGCACCCAACGAACTCAAGATCCAAAAAGGCGACAAAGTGCAGTACCGCCTGGAACTGTACGCCTACAACTGTCTGCGCACGCCCAGAATCACCAAGGTATCCATTAATTTTGCTTAAACGGCAGGAGGATGTAATATGAAACCCAATTCCTGGATCACTGAAGGCTTTGAAGCCTTCCGTCGAGGCACTTTCGGCAATAGCGGTCACAATTTGTACGTTTCCAAAAAGGGCATTCTGCAGCGTATTTTTCAGTACGACCTGAATCAGGACGGCTACATTGATCTGGTATTTGCCAACTGCCAGAATCACGGTGAATCCGCACCCACCTATGTTTACACTCTGGATGGCAAGCGGCAGGAAATGCCCGGTCAAGGCTGCCGCTGCGGCATGGTGCTGGACATCGACGGCGACGGCTATCAGGAGATCCTCAGCGTTGGTTACTATGATATGGCTGCGCCCTTTGCATCCACCGACATCTACTTTGGCAGCGACAAGGGCTACTCTGAAAATCTGCATACCCGCATTCCTGCTCCCTGGTCAGAAGATGCCTGCCACGGCGACCTGCGCGGCAACGGTCAGCAAACGCTGATCTTCACCATGACCCACTATAAGACCATTCGCCTGTTTGAAAAGACCGCGCTGGGCTGCTATGAGTGGGATAAATTCACAGATCTGAAGATCCCCTACCGCGCCAAACTGGTGGCATCCGCCGACCTTGACGGCGACGGCTGTGATGATCTGATCGTGCAGGAATACAAGTCCACCAAGACCTATGTCTATTGGGGCAGCCCCGACGGCATTGATTTGGACAACTGCACCATCCTGCCGGAACTTCCGGAGTCGGAGATCCTGCAGCCCGAGGAAGCCAAGACCATCGAAAGTGAGTTGGAAAAGAAAGAGCCTGCCGCCCGTTTGCTGCAGACGGTGCGCTGGAACGGCAAAAACTGCTTCACTTTCTCCACCGGCAAGAAAATGGTTTTCTATACTGCCGACGAGAATCGCAACATCTACCGTCAACTGGAAGTTTCCGTTCCTATGGGAATGGCGCTGGATGTGACCGATCTGGACGGCGACGGCTATGACGATATCATCGTCGCCACTCAGGCCCGCAGCGAGACTGTCCCCGGCGGTCAGAGCAGTTACATCATTTGGAACGGACCGGAAGGTCTTGATGTTCGTCCCCGCACTGTGCTGGACACGCAATCTGCCTGCCATGTCAGTGCATTGGACAACATGGTGCTGATCACCCAGTGCAACGTGGGCAACACCTATACCAACGATTCTCTGCTGTTTACTTACCCCAATTTCAATGAGCCCCTACGTTTCGAGGGCGAAGACCCCCGCCGCGGCTTCCTGATCAGAAACAAAGACGGTGTCGTGCGTGTGGCGCTCATCAACCGGTTCTCCCGCAGCTCCATCGGCTATGACGACTGCTTCATTTACTGGGGCAGCAAGGACGGCTACTCCCCCGACAATATGCAGAAAGTCCCCGGTCACTGTGCGGTGGACTCTCTGATCGTCGACTTCAATGACGACGGTTGGGCAGAACTGCTCATCGGCAACAACTCCGAAAACTCCGGTCATCTGGACGTGGGTCACCACATGCACTACTTTGGACCCAACGGCTTCGAACCGGAAAAGACCCACACCCTCAAGACCGAGCTGGGCTGGGGTCTGGTGACCGGCGACTTTAACCGTGACGGCTATCTGGAAGTCATTACCCCTGCCAGACATTGGCAGGAACTGCGTCTGTACTCCGCCAAGGACAATTTCTCCACTTACGAAGTCATCGAACTGCCGGAGGGCTGCTCCTGCCGCTGGCCTGGCGCTGTGGATCTGAATAACGACGGCTGGCTGGACATTGTCATTCCCACCGGTGTGCGCAACGCCATCATCCTCTGGGGCGGCCCGGAAGGTTTCTCCATGGAGCGCTCTATGGAACTGGCCACCTACAAGCCCATCGGCTGCGCCGCTGCTGACCTGACCAAAAACGGCTATCCCGACCTGATCATCGGCGGTCACACCGAAACTCCCCGTGACGGCGAACTGACCCCCCACCATCCCCATCACAGTTTTGTGTACATCTACTGGAACGGCCCCGAGGGCATCAGCGAAAGCCGCAAGAGCATGTTCCGCGGCGACGCTGCCGACCACATGTGCATCGCAGACTTCAACGGCGACGGCTGGCTGGATCTGTTTGTGGGCAACTATCACGGCGGTAAAGACCGGGACATCAACTCCTTCCTCTACTGGAACAGAGAAGGCAGTTTCAGCGAGCATGACAAGCAGTTGCTGTTTACCCACTCCGCCTCCGGCTGTCTGGCTGCCGACTTCAACGAGGACGGTTACATCGACCTGGCTGTAGCCAACCACAAGGTCTACGGCGACCACGCCGGTTTCTCCACCGTTTGGTGGAACGGCCCCAAGGGCTTCAACCGGGAGCGCAGCACCGACCTGCCCACCTTCGGTCCTCACGGCATGGTCACCACCGAGATCGGCAACATCCTCGACCGCAGTTTTGACGAGTACTATTATTCCGAGCCTATCACCGCAGAAGCAGACTGCACCGTTGCAAATGCCCGGGTAGAAGGCGATGTTCCGCCCAAGACTGCAGTCTACATCACCATGCGCGTAAATAACGGCGAATGGGTTAAACCCGAGGAACTCAAGATCCAAAAAGGCGATAAAGTGCAATACCGTCTTGATCTGTACGCCTACAACTGTCTGCGCACCCCCAGAATTGAAAAAGTCATCATCGACTTTGCTTGAAAACAAGAACCAAAAACCTGTAGGGGCGACTATCAGTCGCCCGCGGGCGATCAATGATCGCCCCTACGTCCACAGGACGCAGATGTTACCACAGAAATTGAGCGTGTTGCATTTATTTGCAACACGCTCAATCTTTATTACAACACAATGCCTTCTTTAAAGATGGAAATTTCCCGGAAACCTTTTTCTTCCGCCTTGGTCTGCTGACCGGAGGCTGCCGCCAAAACCTGTTCCAGCAGATCTTGCGCCGCTTCATCAATTGTTGCAACACCGTCAGCGACCACGCCGGCATTAAAATCAATCCAGCCGGCTTTCTTCTGCGCCAAGGGTGTATTGGTGGATATTTTCATGGTAGGTGCCGGTGCGCCAAAAGGCGTTCCGCGTCCGGTGGTAAAGAGGATCAAATGTGCCCCCGCTGCCGTCAGCGCCGTAGCCGACACCAAATCGTTACCCGGGCCATAAAGCAGGTTGAGTCCTTTCTCCGTAACGCTCTCACCGTAACCGATCACATCCACCACCGGTGCGCTGCCGCCTTTTTGCACGCAGCCGCAGGATTTATCCTCCAGGGTGGTGATCCCGCCGGCCTTGTTGCCGGGGCTGGGATTTTCATAAACTGCCTCGCCATGGCGCAGGAAATAGTCCTTAAATTCGTTGACCATCGCCACCGTCTTTTCAAACACCTCTTCGTTGACGCAGCGCTCCATGAGCATCTGCTCCGCGCCAAACATCTCCGGCACCTCTGTTAAAATAGTCGTGCCGCCACGGGCAACCAGCATATCGGAAAACCGACCAACCACGGGGTTGGCACTCACGCCGGAAAGGCCGTCCGAACCGCCGCATTTCATACCAACCACCAGTTCTGCGGCGCTGATGCTTTGCCGCTGAAACTGCCCGGCAAATGCCGCGCACCGCTGTAAAAGCACCCTGCCTGCCGCCAATTCGTCCTCCACCTGCTGACAAAGAAGAAACTGAACACGCTCCGGGTCATATTCCCCCAGTTCCTGCCGGAATTGCTCCATGGTCAGGTTTTCGCATCCTAATCCCAACACCAGCACCGCACCAGCATTGGGATGCCGCACCAGCGACGCCAGCAATTTCCGGGTTTGGGCATGATCATGTCCCGTCTGCGAGCAGCCAAAGGGATGGGTGAAGGCATAAAGTCCCTCCACGCTGCCGCACACCAAATCCTGATTTTCCCGCACCAGCGCCTTGGCAACATCGTTGACGCAGCCAACCAGCGGCAAAATCCAGATCTCATTGCGGATACCCACCTTACCACCCCGCCGCCTGTAACCCATAAATTCCGGCGCCTTGCAGGGCATCATTTCCCGAAAACAAGGATTATAAGCATACTCCAGCTGCCCCGAAAGATTGGTAGCGGCATTGTGAGTATGCACCCACTGGCCTGCTTCCACCGCCGCAGTGACATGGCCGATGGAAAAGCCGTATTTCATCACAGCATCCCCGGCGGCCATGGAGCAAAGCGCCATTTTATGCCCCTGGGGAATATCCGCAAGAGCCGTAACACCCTCAAAAACCGTGCCGCTCGGCACATCACACAGCGCCACCGCCACATTATCTTTGGGATTCAGTTTAATAAACTCCGGCATATCTTACCCCTCCAGGCACGCAGCAAAGGCAGCCAACGCGCCCTTTTCGCGAATCGCCTTCAGGTTCGTCACCGTAGCCGCCTCAAAACCCTCAATGGCAGTAAGTTTCAAGCCCCACATGCGCTCATCGGTCATCACCGCATGCACCAAATCTTCCACAGTGTCATCCTTATGGGCATAATAAAATTCCAGCACAAAGCGGTCATCGCTGCAGGTGTACAGATCGCCCTTGGGGCGGCGGCACACCAGCCCGGCATCGGTTAATCCCTGAATATCATTGGAGAAAAACGCAATGTAAGCCGCAAAACTCATACTCAGGCAGGGAGGCAATTTGCCGGTATCAGCAATATACTCCAGGAAACTGGGCATATTTCTTGCGCGCCACTTGGAGGTGGAGTTCAGGCTGATGCTGATCAATTCATGGTTGACAAACGAATTGTTAAACCGATCCTGCACCGCCGCGGCAAACTGCATGAGATCCTCGCGATCCAAGGGCAGCGTGGGAATGATCTCCTCATAGATCATGCGGTTCATGAAATTGCGCACCGTATCATCTTGCATACAATCCCGAACAATATCAAAGCCCATCAGGTAAGCGCCGGGCACGAAACCGGTGTGCGCGCCGTTGAGAATGCGCACCTTGCGCTTTTTATAGGGTGTCACATCCGGCACAACGGGGCAATTGAGACCTGCAGACTTGTAAGGCAATTTATCCTCCAACCATGCCGGACCTTCAATGTTCCAAACGCCAAACACCTCACCCACATCAATCAGTTCGTCAATGTAACCGTTTTCGGTCTGCATCTGTTTGGCCATCTCCTCGTCGCGAACACGGCCGGGCACGATACGGTCCACCAAAGTGGAGCAGAATGTACACTCATGGTTTACATAATTCTTAAATTCCTGCTCCAACCCCCACTGATCGATATACTGATTGACACATTTCAGCAATTCCTTGCCGTTATTGTCGATCAATTCGCAAGAAAGGATGACCAAACCTGTCTTACCGGCCAGATAACGCCGGTAAAGCACCTGGGTCAACTTACCGGGGAAGGACGCGCAAGGCACATCCTCCAATCGGCAAGCAGGGTCATAGGCGATGCCGGCTTCTGTAGTGTTGGACACGATGTATTCCAGATCATCGGACTCCGCTACGGCCATCATTGCTTCAAAATCTTCCTTGCGGTAGGGATTCAGACAACGGGAAACAGAAGAAATGATCCGCTTGCGATCCACCTTTTCGCCGTTCTCGCAGCCACGCAGGTACAGGGTATATAGTCCCTCCTGCTTATTGATCAAATCGCAGATACCAAATTCAATAGGCTGCACCAGCACACATTTGCCATTCCAGCCCACGCGCTCATTGGCAAGATCGAACCAGTAATCCACAAACGCCCGAAGAAAATTACCCTCGCCGAACTGCAGCACCTTTTCCGGCGCGCTGGGCAAAAGATAACCCTCATAATTCATGTCCTTCAGTGTTTTGTATGACAGTTGTTGCATCGCAAATCACTCCTTTTGTATTTGATGCCACCATTATAGTTGCAAACTATTCCCCAACAAATAACGAATTTTGCGAAAAAACATTGCAAAATTTGCGGAAATTCATTGACAGCTGCCCTGCCATAACCTATCATACAATTATCAAACACCAAGGAGCAGCGCTTATGCAGCCAAAAGCCTTTGACCCGCGACAGATCATGCCGGGCCGTGAATTCGAACTGCAATACAAGCAGGATCGGGAACTGTCCAATGTAGAACTCCACCACCACGATTTCTACGAGGTCTACTACCTGATCTCCGGTAATGTCACCTACACTGTCGACAGCCATATCTGCCGGGTAATGCCGGGCGATCTGCTGTTCATTCGTCCGGGCGTACTGCACCAAGTGAATATCCGAAAAGAGCAAGAGGTCTATGAGCGCTATGTGCTTTGGGTCACCCCGGCGCTCCTTCAAGCGCTCTCCACAGAACATACGAACCTGACCTGGATGCTCTCACCGGAAAATCCCGCCTGTATCAGCCAACTTCGTCTGCATCCCCGAAATCAAAAGCAAGTGCTGCAATTGCTCGAAAACCTTTTGCAAGAAGCCTCCACTACCGCCTACGGTGCGGATGTAAACTGCCGCAGCATCATCACCCAACTGTTGGTAAAAGCAAACCGTCTGGCAACAGAAGACGGCAACTTCTACGAAGCCTTTTCCTCCAGCAAACTCATCTCCCAGGTCATTGAGTACATCAACCTCCACTATGCCGAGGATCTGTCGCTGGATGCCCTTTCCCGGCAATTTTTTGTCAGCAAATACCATTTAAGCCACGAATTCAACCGTCAGGTAGGCACCGGCATCCACCACTATATTCAGAAAAAGCGCCTGCAAGTGGCACGGGAACTGCTTCTTCAGGGAGAAAAGCCCACCGCCGCCTACGCTTTATGCGGCTTTGGCGACTACGCCGTGTTTTTCCGGGCATTTAAATCGGAATACGGCTGCAACCCCAGAACTTTCCTGCGAAGATAACCACATAAGGTTTACTTTTTCCCCACTTCATGTTAAAATATAAAAAACGATCAACGGAGTTGATTTCATGGAGCATTTCAATACCTATGTCACGGTGGATCTTGATGCCATCGCTCATAATTTTGATGCCATCCGCCGCCACACCGGCAAGATGATCATGGCGGTGATCAAGGCGGATGCCTACGGTCACGGTGCTGTGCAGATCGCGCATTTTCTGCAGGACCGTTGCCAATTCTTCGGCGTGGCATCCATGCCCGAGGCGCTGGAACTGCGCCGTGCCGGCATCAACACCCCTATTCTGATCCTTGGCCGCACCCACCCCAGCAATTTTGCCGACGCGGTGTGCCACGATGTTTGCATCACCATCTGCCGCTACGAAGATGCCCAGGAAATCTCCTGCATCGCGCAGCAGATGAACAAAACCGCCAACATCCACCTGGCGGTGGATACCGGCATGAGCCGTCTGGGCTTCCAGGTAACCGAGGAAGATGCCGATCTGTGCGCTGCCATTTCCCGGCTGCCGGGCATCTGCACCCAGGGTCTTTTCACCCACTTCGCCACCGCCGACTGTGCCGACCTGACCCGCACCTATGAGCAGATCGCCCTTTTTGAAAAATTTGACGCCATGCTGAAAAGCCGTGGCCTTAATATCCCCATTCGCCACATGAGCAACTCTGCCGGCACCATCCACTTCGGCGACAAATACGAAATGGTACGCTGCGGTATCATCACCTACGGTCTTTACCCCAGCGACGAAGTACCCACAGACACCGTCAAACTGCATCCGGCACTGAGTTGGACCAGCCGCATCACCAATCTGCGGCTGCTGAGCGCCGGTCGGCAGATCAGTTACGGCGGCACTTTTGTCACTGAAAAGGAAACCTTGGTCGCCACCGTTCCTGCCGGCTATGCCGACGGTTACCGCCGGGCCCTTTCCGGCAAATTCCATGTGCTGATCCACGGCCAGAAGGCCCCGATCCTGGGCCGCATCTGCATGGACCAGCTGATGGTGGATGTGACGGGCATCGGAGAGGTTGCCAACGGCGACCGGGTGGTGCTGGTGGGCCGCGACCGGGATCAAACCATTACCGTGGAGGAGATCGCCGAAGCCGCCGGCACCTTCAACTATGAGTTTATCTGCGGCATCTCCCGGCGTGTTCCCC
>JAZNTI010000015.1:0-5454 GCA_045591725.1 Faecousia sp. | reverse complement strand
CCTACGCGCTGACTGCTGAGGAAGCCGCTGCTGCTCCCGCAAACGCTCGCCTGGTGGACGTCAAGGCCGGCAAGGGCAAGGGCGTTTACAAGTATACCATGGCTGTTTCTCCTCTGGACTGCATGGGCTGCGGCGTCTGTGTCGGCGTCTGCCCCACCAAGGCCATCACCATGGTTCCTCAGGAAGCCGAACTGGCCGAGCAGGAAGTGTTCAACTACATGGTCGCCAAGGTCGCCCGCAAGGAAGACATGGAAGACAACACCGTCAAGGGCAGCCAGTTCCGCAAGCCTCTGCTTGAGTTCTCCGGCTCCTGCGCCGGCTGTGCTGAGACCTCTTACGCCCGTCTGGTGACCCAGTTGTTCGGCGATCGGATGTACATTTCCAACGCCACCGGCTGCTCCTCCATCTGGGGCGGTCCTGCCGCAACCTCTCCCTACTGCGTCAACGAGAACGGCCACGGTCCCGCTTGGGCCAACTCCCTGTTCGAGGACAACGCTGAGCACGGTCTGGGTATGTACACCGCTCAGGCTGTCATCCGTGAGTCCCTGGCAAACAAGGTCAGATCCGTCATGGAAGAGACCTGCTGCGATCAGGAAGACCGCAAGGCTGTCTGCCAGGCTTGGCTGGACACCTACAACGACGGTGAGGCCAACAAGGCCGCTACCAAGGCTCTGATCGCCAACCTGGAAGCCAATGTCTGCTGCGACACCGTTAAGGACATCCTCTCCAAGAAGGAATACCTCTCCAAGAAGTCCATCTGGATCTTCGGCGGCGACGGCTGGGCATACGACATCGGCTTCGGCGGTGTGGACCATGTTCTGGCTTCCAACAAGGACGTCAACATCTTCGTCTTCGATACCGAAGTTTACTCCAACACCGGCGGTCAGGCTTCCAAGGCTTCCAACATCGGTCAGGTTGCTCAGTTCGCAGCCTCCGGTAAGGAGACCAAGAAGAAGAGCCTCGCCGAGATCGCAATGTCTTACGGCTATGTCTACGTTGCTCAGATCGCTATGGGCGCCAACCAGGCTCAGACCATCAAGGCCATCTGCGAAGCAGAAGCCTACAACGGTCCTTCCCTGATCATTGGCTATGCTCCCTGTGAGATGCACTCCATCAAGGGCGGCATGACCAACTGCCAGGCTGAAATGAAGAAGGCTGTTGAGTGCGGTTACTGGAATCTGTTCCGCTTCGATCCCTCCAAGGAAACCGGCAAGTTCCAGCTCGACAGCAAGGATCCCAAGGAAGGCTATCAGGAGTTCCTGATGAACGAAGCCCGTTACAGCCGTCTGACCCGTGAGTTCCCCGAGCGTGCCAAGGAACTGTTCGTCAAGAACGAAGCAGCCGCCAAGGAGCGTTGGGAGCATCTGAAGAAACTGGTCGAGATGTACAAGGACTAATCCCCAATAATAATCGCCCCCGGATCTCCGGGGGCGATCTTTTTGGCAAAAAACCGGCTGACCATTTTGGTCAGCCGGTTGATGCTTATTTCTTTTCTTCGTGTTTTTCTTCCGTGACCTTTTTCTTCTTCAGCCACAGTTTTTCCTTGACCTGCTTGCTTTTTTGCTTAAATCCCGAACTGAGTTCCGGCGGATGTGCCTGCAGTTTATCACGGTCAATGCCCCGTTTTTCCAGCCGCTTGTTGGTAAACTCGCGCAGCAGCGCGTAAAGAACGGATGTCAGGGGGATCATCACCAGCATACCGCCAATGCCCATAGTGCCGGCACCGACAGCCACCGCCACCAGCACCCACATGCCGGGCAAACCGATGGAAGTACCCACCACTCTGGGGTAAATGAGATTGCCTTCCACCTGCTGCAGCACCACAAACAGCACTACAAACCAAAACGCCATAACAGGACTATCCACCAAAATGAAGAACGCACCCAGCACACAGCCTGCCACCGCACCAACGATGGGGATCAGCGCCAAAACGGAGATCAGTGCACTGACCAGCGGGGTGTACGGCATGCCAAAGATGGACATAGCCACCGCAAACAGCAGACCCAGGATCACCGCCTCCAGACACTGGCCGGTGATGAAATTGGAGAAAGTAGAATTGGTCATCCGCAGAACGCGTATGGTTTCATCGCAGAATTTTTCCGGCAGCACAGAGTACAGAATGCGTCTGCCCTGCCGTGCCAGGATCTCTTTTCTCGTGAGGCAGTAGATGGCGAACACGAAACTCAGCACTGCGTTAAAAATACCGTTACCCAACGCAACCACAGCACCAAAAGCCTGATCCACCACAGAAGAGATCTGATCCAGCATAGAAGAAAGACTGCTGCTGATATAGTTGATCGCTTCCTGGATCACAGTGGACCAATCATTGCTACCAAAATCAAAGTTCTCATTGAGCCACGCAGCGATATCCGGATTCTTCTCCAGGAACTCATTGATTCCCTCACCAATTCGACTAATAAATCCGGGGATCTCTGCAATCAACATCTGCGCAGTCGCAAAAACTTGGGGAAAAATCAGCCACACGGTACCGGTGAGCACCAACGCCACCGCCAGCAGCGTCAGTGTTACCGCCAGCACCCGGCGCAGGCCCTTCTTCTTAACATTTTTCAGCAAACCCTCAATGCCGCGCATAGGCACATTAAGGATAAACGCCATAGAAGCGCCCACAATAAATGGGGAAAACAGTCCCAAAACCGTCCCCAAAAACGCAAACACCCGTTCCGTTTCATGCAGCAGCCAGTAAAGAACGATACAACCTGCCGCACCCCAAAAGATGCTGCGTAATGTTTTCTTGTTAATTTCCAAAACCTTTTCCTCCTTTCAAAAGTCAAGGATGCTGCGTAACTGCAGCGCGCAGAGCAGCGCAAAGGGCATCGGTATTTTCCTGAGTAGTTGCCCAACTGGTGCAAAAACGCACCGCGCGATGGGTATCGCTTATCCTCACCTGCTCCGTAAATTTAAACTCTTTGCCGAGCTGTTCCAGAGCCTTATCGGACAAAATAGGGAAAATCTGATTCGTCGTACTGTAAACCAGCAATTCACAGCCGAGATCCGCCAGCGTCCCGCGAATCTGATCCGCCAAACGGTCCGCATGACGGGAAATTTCAAAGTAAAGGCCGTCTTCCATCAGCGCATGAAACTGCACACCCAGCAGCCGTCCCTTGGCAAGCATGCCGCCGTGCTGCTTGATCAGATAACGGAAATCTTCATTAATGGCAGGATTCTTGATGACCACCGCCTCACCGAAAAGCGCACCCACTTTGGTGCCGCCGATATAAAACGCATCGCAGTATTTTGCCAGATCCGGCATGGTCACATCATTGCCCTCGGCCATCAAACCGTAGCCCAGCCGGGCACCATCCATAAAAATGTACAGGCCCAGTTTATCGCACATAGCGCGCAGTTGACGCAGTTCTGCCAGCGTGTAAATCGTGCCCAATTCGGTAGGATTCGATATGTACACCAGTTTCGGCTGCACCATATGCTCCACCGCGCCGGAAAGCCGCTGCTCCATGACCACCTGCTCCACCTGAGCGGCAGTGATCTTACCATCGGCAGAGGGCACCGCCAGGATCTTGTGTCCGGTAGCCTCCACCGCGCCGGTTTCATGGACATGAATGTGACCACTTTCCGCGCAGATCACGCCCTGATAGGGGCGCAGCGCCGCATCGATCACCGTAAAGTTCGCCTGGGTGCCCCCAACAAGGAAATGCACGCCCAGATTTTCGTCGCCGCAAAGGTTGCGGATGGCGTCGGCAGCCTTGGCACAATATTCATCTTCGCCATAACCCACCGTCTGCTCCAAATTGGTCGCAATCAGCCGATTCAGGATCTTTTCATGACAGCCTTCGCTGTAATCATTGTGAAAATAGATCAAAATCCGCACACCTCCTCATTATGTACTCATTTTACCCTTTTTGTACATTGGTGTCAAGAACGCATATTGCCGGAGAAGCGCTCATATTTTTTCTCGATAGCACACAGCATCGGAGGGAAGAAATATGTCAGACACCATCGAGCAGCGCGCCTGCAAATTAGCTGTGTACATGATCGAAACCGGCGCCACCGTGCGAGCCGCAGCGCAGCACTTCGGCATCTCAAAATCCACCGTCCATAAAGATCTCCAGGTACGTCTGCCCCGCTGTAACAAAAATCTTTATCAGCAGGTGCGGAAAGTGCTGGATCTTAACAAACAGCAGCGGCATATCCGTGGCGGAATGGCCACCCGGATGAAATACAAAGGCGCCGGGTGACCATTCAAAGATCAAAGATCGTCCGCATCCTGTACCGGCTGCTCATGCGGGTCCACCGGCACACCGGTGTAACTGCCCTGAGGGTCGGTAATAAATAGTCCGTCAGAGTTCACCGGACCTTCCAAAAGCGGTATGCAAATAACTCTTTTGGGCTCTTTCTTTTCACCCATGCGAAACCACCTCCCTTGCCTTTTGGGTTGCATAATGGTATAATAACCGAAAGGAAGTGGTTTTATGTTTGAGATCACCTTGATCACCATGGGCAAACTTAAAGAAAAATTTTACCTTTCTGCCGCGGAGGAATACGCCAAACGGCTGAAGGGCTACTGCAGTTTCAACCTTTTGGAACTGCCGGAATACCGCCTCAGCGACGATCCTTCCCCAGCCGAAATTGCCACAGGATTGGATAAAGAAGCGGAGCAGATCTTCGCTAAAATACCGAAAGGCGCATGGCTTTGCATTTTTACGCCCGAGGGCAAGACCCTTTCCAGCGAAGATTTTGCCAAAAAACTTTCCGATGTCAAACTTTCCGGCAAAAGCAGCGCTTGTTTTCTCATCGGATCGTCTTTCGGCATCAGTCCCAAGGTCAAAGAAAAAGCGGATTTTAAACTTTCCATGGGGCCCATGACTTTCCCCCACCATTTGGCACGGATCATGGTGCTGGAACAACTGTACCGCGCAGAGGCCATTCAGGCCGGCAGCAAGTACCATAAATAAAAGCCGCCCGTCAGCAACTGCTGACGGGCATTTTTCAGAATTCACCGGCATCGTACATCACTGCCGACAGAGCGCACAGCGGCGCGGTCTCGCAGCGCAGAATCCGGCTGCCCAGGGTGCATACCTGCAGTCCGGCTTCTCTTGCCTGCTCCACTTCCCTTTCTTCCAGTCCCCCTTCAGGGCCGGTCAGAAGGCTCACAGTCTTCCAGCCGCCCGATTCCAGCGCCATTCGAAGGGTTGTGGCATGCTCGTTCTCATAGAACATCAGCGCCTTGTCGGTCTTTGCGGCCCGTTCCAGGGCAGCCGCAAAGCTGGGCAATACAATCACTTCCGGGATTCTGCCCCGGCCGGACTGCTCCGCGGCAGAGGCGGCAATTTTCTGCCACCGCTCCAGCTTCTTTTTCAGGCTCTTGTCATCAGGTTTGGAGATACAGCGGCCAGAAGGGAAAGCCACAACCTCATAGGCACCCAGCTCGGTTGCCTTCTGAATCACATGCTCAAGCTTGTCCGCTTTGGGAAATGC
>JAZNTI010000014.1:0-3602 GCA_045591725.1 Faecousia sp. | reverse complement strand
CCTTCTCCCCCCAAAACGCAAAAACCGGCGGCAGCGTTAAGGCAGGGGCGGTATCAAATTGTTACATATTCGCCTTGATCACAGAGATCAAAATATCAGCACAGACCACCCGGTCTTCCGCGGCAAAACCCTCAGCAAAATTGTCAGAATACAGAATCTGCGCGTTGGGCGGGAACTCATCATCGCCCTCCCAAACAAGGATCTGCATACGGTATTCGCCGATGAAAGCGAACTCAAAACCGGCATCGCCGTGATTGACCGGTTGCGCACCCAGTTTCTCGCAAGCATTTTTAAAGGCTTCCAAACGCGTGCCAAAAGTGAATGCGGCGCGGGTCAACGCGCGGCCGGTATAGGGCTTGATGTACATTTCGCCCCAAGGCATCTCCCGGAAAGTCTTCCACTGCCCTTCCCAGCGCACCGCCTTGCTCTCCAGTAAATAACGCAGCAAAAATGTCTGCACCGGCAGCGGCGGCAACGCACCGCCATCAGCACGGCGAATGGCATAAACCGGATGGGAAATGACATATTCTGTACCCAGCAGGTTTACATAAAATTTCTCGCCGTCCCATTTTGCACCGGTACGCTGAGCGGCTTGTGCAGCATCCAACTCCCGGAACAACTGCTCATAATGAGCAAACGGCACTTCTTCTTTATGATTTTCGATCTGCATATATTTTCTCCTGCATCATAATCAGGCTTCTCCTCGAGGAGAAGCTGGCACGGCGAAGCCGTGACTGATGTGGTGTCACAATCTTTACGCTTCGCTTTTTTCACCACATCCGCCGCCTTTATTCGGCGGCACCTTCTCCTCAAGGAGAAGGCTTTTTCTCAAATTTTTCCACCCTTTGCCAAATATCCGCGCACACTTCCGTAAATCGCCGATCAATATCCGCATTAGAATACCGTAACACCGTCAATCCCAGCGCATTCAAATACGCATCGCGCTCTGCATCGGCCGCTTTCCCCGCCGACTCATAATGCTGCGATCCATCCAACTCAATCACCAATTTGCGCTCGGCAATATAAAAATCAACGATGTATTGGCCGATCACTTTTTGGCGATGCACCATGATCGGTAAATCTTTTAGAAAATCATACCACAAATGATTTTCCTGCTTCGTCATATTTTTACGCAGTGCCCTGGCATTGGCAGACAAGTTCTTGTTATAGATTCTGTTCATCGATCATTCCTGTACGCTATTAGGAAACAGGCTGCTGTCCGTATGAGGAATGAAGCAGGCCGCCACAAAAGAATCCATATATCCGGGATAAGTGGAAAGTTCCAGATAGGTCATATTGGCAGCCACCTCGTGGCACTTCTGTGCCGCCTCATCGCTGACGACCATAGCGTAAGCACCGGTCAGCGAAGAATTGCCAATATAGTGATACTTCTCCAGTTCCACATCCGGAAGCATACCGATGGAAATGGCATTTTTCATATTGATACCAGAGCCGATACCGCCGGCAACGCAGATCCGGTCAATACACTCAGGGGTCATATCCACGCTCTGCAGCAAGGTGTCGATGCCGGAATAAATAGCACCCTTGGCACGGATGAAATTGTCGATATCCACCTCATTGATGGACACTTCCCGACCGGTATCCGACTCTTCCGGAAACGCGATAACATAACGGCCCATGCCGTGCTGATCCCGCAGGATGCGACCGTTTTCACGGGAGAAAAGGCCTCTTGCGTTAATGGCTTTGACCCGGTATAGTTCCGCAATAATGTCAATAATACCGCTGCCGCACAGGCCCACAGGCTTCTGTCCGGCTTCGCCCACGATGGTCAGGGTCGGCTCCAGGGTTTCCTTATCAATGGTAATCGCCTCGATGGCACCGTCGGTGGCGCGCATGCCGCAAGAAATATCGCCGCCCTCAAAGGCAGGACCTGCAGAGCAGGCACAACTCATCAGAAAATCCCGATTTCCGAAGACGATCTCGCCATTGGTGCCCAGATCAATAAACAGCGTCATCTCATCGCTGTCCCACATCATAGTGGCCAATGTGCCGGCAGTGATATCGCCGCCCACATAAGAACCGATATTGGGCGCGATGACCACGCTTGCCATAGGATTTGCCACCAGTTTCAGATCGCCGGCTTTCAATCCATCCCAAACAAAGAAACTGGGGATGTAGGGATCCATACGCACAGGATCTGCATCCACGCCGATAAGCAGATGGTTCATGGTGGTGTTTGCGCCAATGCACATGCTGAGGATGCTTTTGGCGCTCACGCCGGCAGATCTGCACAGGTTACCGAGAATGGGATTCAGCGTTTCTTTCACGACGGCGTCCTGCAACGCTTTCCTGCCGCCGGGTTTGGTGCTTTGAATAATGCGGTTAATGACATCCGCGCCGTAGCGGATCTGACCGTTGCCGGACGAGCCCTTGGCCAGCAATTTACCGCTTTCAAGATCTGCAAGCACCATGCTGACTGTGGTAGTGCCGATATCAATGGCAGCACCGACAATGGCGGTATCTTCATAACCGCAAACTTCCATGCAGGTAAACACACCATCTTTCAGTTCGCCTTTGACGCACACCCCGAAATCGTTTTCCCGGAGCGTGCCGGCCAATTTGGCCATAACGACATAAGGCACTTCCACACGCTGCGCCTCGGGGAGCGCAGCCTGAACAGCCCACTGCAGGCGCTCGATATCCGGCATGGTATCATCAGCGGTGGGCGCGGACATCTGCAGTTGCAGAGCGCAGAAACGGCTGCCCATGGCAATGCCGCTGGCAGCGATGGCCTCCTGCGCCTGGGTGAAAATGGCCACTTCCTCGGGAGAAGAAAGGTCTGCGGTCTTCATGCGGCTCTGATAGGCGCTGGCAATATCCGGCACGAAAACGGTGCAGTCGGAAATGACCTTGCAGTTGCAACTGAGGCGCCAGCCGGCATTATATTCTTCGTCAGAGATATGGCGGGAAGGAATGGACTCCAACTGACCCTCAAGGAGTTTCACGCGGCATTTGCCGCAAGAGCCGTTGCCGCTGCAGGGCGCGTCGATGGCCACATTGCCACGGCGCGCCAGTTCCAGCAGATTATCTCCGGCGTTGCATTCGATTTGAACAGGGCTTCCGCCCTCAATTTGGAAGGTTACTTTCATTCTTGGAAGTTCCTTTCGCTTGTGAGATGTAGGGAGGGGCAATGCCCCTCCCGTGCTATTTTAGTTAATTTACATCAAAGGCTCCAGGCCCAGGACGGGATGACCCTTCTCGGTCAGCCAGGAAATCAGTTCCTCTGCATCGCAGGTAACAGTTTCATCCGCCACCATGTCAGAGAAGTTCTCGATGCCGTACAGTTCAAAAGCAGTCTTGTTCAGGCGCTCTGCCACATCGTCCTTCAGTTCCTTGGGCATCCAAACGATGCGCTCGATGCCGCCTTCAGCAGCCAGGAACTTCTTGGAAGCGATGAAGTGACGGCCGTGACCCATGAAACCGGGGGTCTGGACACCGCCGCCGGTGCAGGATGCCAGTTCACCAAAGGTCATGCCGGCAGGGGTCATGCCCTTGTACTCACGGTTGACCACGATAACGCCGTTGGAAACAGCCTCAATGCCGCAAATGCACTCGAAGCAGCCGCAGGAAGTCATGGGATC
>JAZNTI010000013.1:0-2213 GCA_045591725.1 Faecousia sp. | reverse complement strand
TCATACCTCTCTGCAGAGCAGGAGCGGTGGACTTGTAGGTGACCTGCTGACGGCCATTCTTAACGAGCTGATTAAAAGTAGGCATCAAATTTCTCCTTTCTTAAGTTCTCGCCATTCGGGGCGGATATATATTCCACGGATCACTCCGTAAGAACCTTATTAACCGACGACCGCTGCCGCCGCTGCACCTACGTCAATTCCGCAGGCTGAGCCAAGTTCCGACATGGTGCGGACCCAGAAATATTCTGCGCCGCAACTGACACACAGGTCCATGATGGGCTGGGTCAATGCCGGGTCAGCGTTCTCTGCCAAAAACACTTGCGCCACAACGCCTTTTTGAAGCGCCTTACGCAATTGTTTGGCTCCGACAACAACTTTTCTGTTTCGCAAATTCGCCAGGTGGGCATAAGATGCGATTTTGACATAATTTTGAGTATCCATACGAAATATTATTATAAGCGTTATTTTTAAAAAGTCAACAAATTTTATGGAAAAATTTCTGCAAAATCCAAGTTTTTCTCTCCCCTGCCCCGCATTTTCCAATTTTTACCGCAAAAACCCGTCACCACAAAGGTGACGGGTTTTCTTAGCAATTAGACTTCCTCTTCGGGAAGGCGGGATTCGGGAGTCACGCCGGGCTCAAAGTCACGGTATGCCATCACGCCGGAACCGGCGGGGATCAGTTTACCGATGAGCACGTTCTCCTTCAAGCCGACCAGATGGTCGACCTTGCCCTTGATGGCAGCGTCGGTCAGGACCTTGGTGGTCTCCTGGAAGGATGCGGCGGACAGGAAGGAATCGGTGGCCAGAGCAGCCTTGGTGATACCCAGCAGCATAGCCGAAGCGGTTGCAAGGCGCAGGTCCTCCTCGCCGGCATCGATGCGCGCCTGAACAGCGGCATTGGCGTCCTCAAACTCAAAAGTATCCACAACCGTGCCGGTCAGCAATGTGCTGTCACCTGGATCTTCCACGCGGACCTTGCGCATCATCTGACGGATGATGACTTCGATATGCTTATCGTTGATCTCAACGCCCTGCTGACGGTACACCGCCTGAACAGACTGCACCAGGTAATCCTGAACAGCCTCAACACCGGAAATGCGCAGAACATCCTGCGGATACAGCGCGCCATCGGTGATGGGATCGCCCTTCTGGATCTGCTTGCCGTTTTGGACCTTCAGACCCACGGAGTAAGGCACCTGATAGACCTTGACCTCGCCATCGTCTGCGGTAACGGTAATGTTACGCAGGGCGGTGCGGTGGCTCTCGTCCACGGAGACCATGCCGGAGATCTCGGAGATCTGCGCCATCTTCTTGGGACGGCGGGCCTCAAACAATTCCTCAACTCTGGGCAGACCCTGGGTGATATCGTCACCCGCGACACCGCCGGAGTGGAAGGTACGCATGGTCAACTGGGTACCGGGCTCACCGATGGACTGTGCTGCGATGATGCCAACGGCTTCGCCCAAATCCACCTGCTTGGAGGTGGCCAGGTTCATACCGTAACACTTGGAGCAGACACCCACACGGGCACGGCAGCCCAGAATGGTGCGGATATAGATCTTGGTGATGCCGGCTTTCTCGAACTTCTCGGCATCCTCGGGCATCATCATGACATCCTTGGAATGCAGCAGTGCGCCGGTCTCAGGATGCAGAACATCATTGACCGGGAAGCGGCCGCGAATGCGGTTGCCGAAGGAATCCACAACATCGCCATTCTTATCATACACTGCACCGACCCAAATACCGTTCTCGGTTCCGCAGTTATGCTCACGGATGATGACATCCTGAGAAACGTGCACCATACGGCGGGTCAGGTAACCGGAGTCAGCGGTACGAAGTGCGGTATCGGTCATGCCCTTACGCGCGCCTCTGGAGGAAATGAAGTACTCCAGAACAGAAAGGCCTTCACGGAAGTTTGCCTTGACGGGGATCTCGATAGTACGGCCGGCGGTATCGGCCATCAAGCCACGCATACCGGCCAACTGACGGATCTGAGCCATGCTACCACGAGCGCCGGAGTCCGCCATCATGTAGATGGGGTTGAACTCATCCAGATTGCCGGACAGCGCGTTGGTGACATCAGCGGTGGTCTTTTCCCACTGCTGGACTACCAAACGGTAACGCTCTTCATTGGTGATATAACCCTGGCGGTAGTACTGCTCGATCTCGACGACCTTCTCCTCTGCCTTCTTGACCAGTTCATACTTAAT
>JAZNTI010000012.1:0-14138 GCA_045591725.1 Faecousia sp. | reverse complement strand
TTCTTTTTTGTATTTTATAACTTCCTTATCCAGTTCCGAGAGTTGTTCTACAGTACAATGAATGATGCCGTATTCGGATAAAAGTACATCCTTTTCCTCGCAAAGCAAGAGCTTGCCCTTATGCAAAAACGCCACGTAGTCGCAGAGCTTTTCAAGGTCGCTGACAATGTGCGAGGATATAAGGATAGAGTGGTTTTCATCTCTTGTAAAATCGTAGAACATATCTACCACCTCGTCACGTACGACGGGATCAAGTCCGCTTGTCGGCTCATCAAGCAGTAACAGCTTTGCACCGTGTGACATAGCAACGGCAATGCCGAGCTTCATCTTCATACCGCGAGAAAAGTCCTTAAACGGCTTGTTATCGGGCAGAGATAATTTTTGCAGAAGTCGGACATATTCATCCTCATTCCAATTACGAAACGTATGCTTCATAACATTGCCGATCTGCTTTGCCGTCAAGCACTCCGGCATACCAACCTCGTCCATTACAACACCGACATCTTCTTTGGTAAGAGCAATATCTTCTCCATTGTCTTTGCCAAGTATCGTAATTGTTCCGCTATCCTTATGAAGCATATCCAAGATGAGCTTTATGGTGGTGCTTTTGCCCGCGCCGTTCTCACCGATCAGCCCCATAATACAACCGCTTGGCAGAGTAAGATTTATATTATCCAAGCAAAATCCCGAAAAGGATTTACTTACATTTTTTATTTCCAGTGCGTTCATGCCTGTTCCTCCATGCCAAACGTAATCATTTCCATAATATCGTCACGCCTCAAATTCCACGAGGCAGCGAGCTTTCCTATCTGCTCGATATGTTCCTCGATCTTTTTTAGATTTTCCTCGCGTAGAAACTCTATGTTCTTCGGCGCAACGTAACATCCCTTTGCCGGAAGGGTGTAAATAAAGCCTTCCTTTTCAAGCTCTTCATACGCGCGCTTGGTCGTAATAAAGCTGATGCGCAGATCTTTTGCAAGCCCTCGTATAGACGGCAGCATTTCGTCCTCTTTCAACTCACCGCTGATGATCTGATTTTTTATTTGAGAATATATCTGATTGTAAATCGGTTCACCGCTTTTGTTGTCGATTAAAATATTCACGTCATCACCTCTGTTAAAACTGTATATCTGTATTATACACAGTTAGGACGCTTTTGTCAATAGATTTTGCAAAACAAGCACAAAAAATCCCTCGCTCCTTTCGGAACGAGGGATAATGTTGTTTTTGTAATGCTCGTATATCTTAATTATCAGAAACTGTCCTTTAGAGTACGTACCCTTTGGGACTGCTCTTTTATTGTGTACATTATTCAGCGGGAACAACGCTCAAGCCGATGATGTGGGGCTGGGAACCGTTGTACCAGTACAGGTAGCCTTCCAGATCCACAACGTCGCCGACCTTCAGAGCCTCGACAGCCTCGTAAACATCGGTGCCGTCTTCGCGCAGGTAAGACTCAACGCAGAAACTGTAGACTTTATCGCCAATGGAGGCGGAGAA
The DNA here is from genome assembly GCA_045591725.1 of Faecousia sp. Classification (GTDB taxonomy): domain Bacteria; phylum Bacillota; class Clostridia; order Oscillospirales; family Oscillospiraceae; genus Faecousia. The sequence goes on along the minus strand of JAZNTI010000012.1, from coordinate 12,638 downwards.
GTACAGGTCATCGCCTGCCTGGCCGGAGCCGTTCCACTTATAGAGGTATGCAGCGCCTTCGTCGTTGCTGGCAACGATGGTCAGACCCTTGAAGGTCACCAGTTCATTCTGGTGCTTAATGAGGTCGTCGGTGCCCAGCAGGTCGGTAGCGTCCAGAGCAACGGGAGCCCAGGGAGCAGCCTCGATGATCTCGAAGGTTGCGTCAGCGATCTCGATCTCGCCGGAGAACTCGGCCTTGTAGCCGGTGACGCGGATCTTGGTACCGGGGACCAGCAGTGCAGCGTCAGCCTCGGTGCAGGCCATGTTGTACAGGAAGTAAGCGCCGTCGGGATCCTGAGCGTAGACGGTGATCTTGTCGCTCCACCAGGACTGGTGATCCATCACATAGCACTCGACCACGACTTCGGCGTCCATCTCGGCAGCCATGTACTCAGCGTAGGTCATAACGCCTTCGCTCTTGGCAGCAGCGTTTTCCTTGACGGTGAGGCTGGTGATATGGGGCTGAGAGCCGTTGTACCAGTACAGGAAGCCTTCCATGTCTACGATGTCGCCAACCTTCAGGGCCTCGACAGCCTCGTAAACATCGGTGCCGTCGCCGCACAAGTAGGACTCCACGCAGAAACTGTAGACCTTGCCGCCCACGGCAGCGTTGAAGTACAGGTCGTCGCCGGCCTGACCGGAGCCATTCCACTTATACAGGTATGCAGCGCCTTCGGCGTTGCTGGGAACGATGGCCATATCCTTGAAGGAGACCAGTTCATTCTGGTGCTTAATGAGGTCGTCGGTGCCCAGCAGGTCGGTGGCGTCAAAAGCAGTAGCCAGCCAAGTGCCATCGGAAACGATCTCGAAGGTTGCATCAGCGATCTCGATCTCACCGGAGAACTCGGCCTTGTAGCCGGTGACCTTGATCTTGGTGCCGGGGACCAGCAGGTCGGCATCAGCCTCGGTGCAGGCCATGTTGTACAGGAAGTAAGCACCGTCGGGATCCTGAGCGTAGACGGTGATCTTGTTGTCCCACCAGGACTGGTGCGCCTGAACGTAGCACTCGACCACGACTTCAGCGTCCATCTCGGCAGCCATGTACTCAGCGTAGGTCATGACGCCCTCGCCCTTGGCGGCGGGGTCAAACTGATTCTGGCTGGAGGAACTGGAAGAGGAAGAACTGGAAGAACTGGAACCGCTGGGATCCACATCGGGAGTGGTGACACAGCCGACGAGGCTCAGACACAGAACCAGCGCGAGAAGAAGAGCGGTATACTTTTTCATTGCATTTTCTCCTTTATAGTTTGTGGGGTGTTCTTACACGATCATTATACAACAAATGTATAGAAAATCAATCTTTTTTCTTGCGAATGCGGTTTGCCAGAACATAAATTCCAATGCAGACCCATACGCCGGCAAGACCGCTCAGCAACCAGATGGCTTCCTGAGGCAGGGGACCGAGTTGGGTCTTGACACCGGGAACGGCGCTGATCTGCTCCAGCCGATGCAGGGCTGCGGTGTCTTCATACAGTTTCTTGATGAATTCCTCATCCACAGTTTGGTTGCGCCGGACGGCCTTGGTGACGGTTTCAATGAGGTGACCGGAAGCATCACGCAAGGACGCAGAACCGTTGAATACCGGTGTAACAAAGGTGTTTTCGGTGTTATCCAGCAGCAACTTGGTGGCAGCGATCTTTACATCGTAATAAAGCGTATTATTCTCACCGGAGCGGGAGAGATAGTCCTGATAGGTCTCGCTTTCCTGCGCCTTGGAAGTTACGGGGGCGTAGCCTTCGGTTTGGGAGTAGGCAATTTGCACATCATTGGTCAGCAGGTACTGAGCAAAGAGCCACGAAGCCAGCACTTCCTGAGGATCTTCCTTATTGAACACGCACATGGACGGTCCCTGTGAGATCATTTTCGGCTGTTCGGGATCCACTTGGGGAATGGGCATGACCACGGTCTCAAACTGCACAAGGTTTTCTTCGGGAATGTCAATAAGGGGCGCGTTGCAGCCCATCCAGGTGGCGCCTGCAGTGGAGTCAATGGCGAAAATGCACTGACCTGCATTGAGGAAATTGGCAGGATAACTGGAGATCTTGAAGGTGGAGAATGCTCTGGTTTTTGCATGCTCCGCGATCTCATAAAGGAAATCTGCGGTGTCATCGCTGAACAGCAGAATGTCGCCGCTGTCATTGGAGTAAGGGACGCCGGCCTGCTGCAGGTACTGGATCATCATATTGTCCGTGGACTTGTAGATGAAGGGGATCAGCACCTTTTGCCCGTTGACCAGATAATTGCCGTCCTCGTCCTTGGCGGTGGCGGCTTCGGAAACTTCCCAAATGAAATCCCATGTCAGTTTTTCGGGAATGGTGTAGCCCAGCGCTTCCACGAAGGTCTTGTTGATATAGCATGCTTCGGTGGAACGCATAAAGGGAATGGCATAATAGCGGTTACCCAGCATGCATTCGGTCAGGAACTGGGGAATGATCTCTTCTTTCGTGGGACCGTCGAATTTCAGTTCACTGCCATCAAGACCGTATTTTTCGTCGGCGAAGAGTTCGTCCAACGATACCACACAGTTGTTGCCGGTGAGGTAGGTGGCAATGTGATCGGGATAAGTGATACAGACATTGGGGGTGGTGTTTGTTGCAATGTTGGTGATGACATCCTGGTAGATCATGCCGTAATCGGTGTACAGTTGGAGATTTACGGTGATGTTGGGATACAGCGCCTGAAAATCGGTGATGGCTTTTTTGTAGATGTCCACCTGATCTTTGTTGGTGTCGTTCTTTGCCCAGAAGGTGATCTCGTAATTTCGGGTGATATCAAATTCATCCGGGACATTGAATGCGCCCAAACCCTCGGCACCGTGGCAGGCGCAAAGGCTCAGCGCCAGACTCACAAGCAGCAGCGCACAAAGAATCTTTCTCATCCTTTTGTACCTCCTCTCGCCACGCCGGCCATGATCTTCTTGCGGAAGATCAGGAACAGCACGATCAGCGGTGCGCTGATGACCACCACAGCGGCCATCATTGCGGGGATATTCTCTCTGCCGAAACCGTTTTCCCGGATCTCCTGAATGGCGTTGGAAACCAGATAGAAGTCAGGATCATTGGTGATCAGCCGGGGCCAAACATAGGAATTCCAGCACTCAATGACCTTCAAAATGGTGATGGTCACGATGGTGGGGCGGCAGATGGGGATCATGACCTTCAGAAGGTAACGCATATCCGAAGTGCCGTCTGCCTTGGCGGCGTAGTAAAGTTCGTCGGGTACTTGCGCGAAATTTTCCCGAAGCAGATAGATATAGAATACGCTTGTCACCGACGGCAGGATCAGACCCGCGAAAGTGTTGCGCAGGTCGAGATTGGTGATGGTGACAAAATTGGTGATGACTACCAGTTCGCCCGGAATCATCATCAGGGAAAGGAACAGCGTAAATACCAAATCTTTGCCCCGGAAATTCAGCCGCGCAAAGGCAAAGGCTGCCAAAATCGTCACGATGAGCATAATGCCGGTGGTGGCGAGGGTAAAAATGAGGGTGTTCAGCAGGTACTGCGCCAGGGGTACAGTGGTAAAGGCATCAATATAGTTTTGCCAGGTGGGGGAAAGGGTGAAGAATTTGGGGATGAATTCGCCGTTGTACTCGCTGTAACTTTTCAGCGAGGACAGGATCATCCAGTAGAAGGGAAAGAGTACCAAAAGTCCCCAAAAGCCCAATGCGATATAGGTAAAGGTTTTGCCGATCCGCTGACGGATCCGGGCGTTGCGGTCCAGTCTTTCGTAATCCATTGCGCCACCTCCTTTACACATAGTGAACGTGCTTTTTGCTTACCAGCAGGTTGATGCAGGTGATGGTCAGCACGATGGAGAACAGAATGATGGCTGCGGCAGCGGCAAAGGAGGGGTAGCCGCCGGAGTTGCCGTAGAGCATGTCGTAGACATAGCCCACGATGGTGTTCATCTCTTTGGCGTTCAGGTCTGTGCCAAAGAGGGCAACGGCATCGCTGTAGGCCTTGAATGCACCGATGAAGCCGGTGATCACCAAATAGAACAGCGTGGGGGAGATCATGGGCAGGGTGATCTTGGTGAAGACGCGCCATTTGCCGGCACTGTCCACCCGGGCGGCATCGTAATAGGTCTTGCTTACCGAGGCCAGTGCGCTGGTGAGCACCAAGATTTTAAAGGGCATGACCACCCAAATGGTGTAGAAACACAGAACGAACATCTTTGCCCAGTAAGGACCGTCAATAAAGTCGATGGCTTCCATGCCGAAAAGGCTGAGGATCATATTCACAAGACCGTCGGTATAGTCGGTTTTGGCAAAGAGAATCATAAATACCATGCCAACTGCCAGCGTATTGGTGACATAGGGCAGGAAGTAGATGGTTTGGAACAGATCCCGAAGCGCTTTAATGGAGTTGAGCAGCGCGCTGATGGCCAGCGCAATGAGGGTCGACAGCGGCACGGTGATGAGCACCAAAATAAAGGTGTTCTTCAGCGCTTGCAGGAAGTAGGGGTCGTGGAGCACATAGGCATAGTTGTAAAGACCGACGCCGAAGAAGGTCTGGGAGGCGGAATTGTAGCCTTCCTCCAGAGAGTAGATCAGCACGTCGATCAGAGGGTAGACCATAAATGCACCCAAGAAGAGAATCGCGGGCAATAAATACAGCCATGCTTTTAAACTTCGTTTTTCCATAGCAGTTCTCCTGTGTGGGCAGCAGATGCTGCGAGACTTCTTGATGCTGTTATTATATTGCCAATAGCGCTGCATTTCAAGAATTTTTGCAAAAAAAGAGGACTTCCTTTGTGTCGAAAAGGGATGACAAACGACTTTTGGCATGATATAGTATAAATACGGAAACAGGAGGTGTCGCCATGAATTTTCTGGAGCAGCGCATTCTGGAGGAAGCCACCGTAAAAACCGGCAATTTGCTGAAGGTGGATTCTTTCCTGAATCATCAATTGGATATCGCTTTGCTTAATGCTGTCGGCGAGGAATTTCACCGCCGCTTTGCGGACAAAACGGTGACAAAAGTGCTGACCATTGAATCGTCCGGCATTGCCGTTGCCTATGCGGTGGCCAATGCTTTCGGAGTGCCGGTGGTCTTTGCCAAGAAGAACCGTTCTGTTAATATCGACGGCGATACCTATGTGGCGGAGGTGGAGTCTTTCACCAGGGGTAACCGCAATCAGGTCATCGTGTCCAAAAAATTTATTTCCGAAAACGACCATGTTCTGATCGTGGACGATATGCTGGCCAACGGTTCTGCGCTGCAGGGCCTTATTTCCATTGCCGACGCCGCCGGCGCGGTGGTGGAGGGGCTGGGCATCGTTATTGAAAAGGGATTTCAGGACGGCGGTTACCGCCTTCGGAATTTGGGCTACCATCTGGAATCGCTGGCGGTCATTGAATCCATGGACCCCGTTACCGGGAAAATCGTATTTCGTAAACAATCATTTTGAAGGAGTGTTTTTATATGCGTGAGCAGGTTTTGAAGGCAGTTGCCGAGGAAAAGGTCGTTGCTATTGTCCGTGGCATCGAGCCGGAAAAGTGCATGAAAGTGGCGCAGGCGCTGTATGACGGCGGCATTCGCCTGATGGAGATTACTTACAATCAGCAGAAGCCGGACTCCTGGCAAGAAAATGCCAACACCATCGGCGCGGTTGCCAAGGCTTTTGCAGGTAAGATGCATGTGGGTGCCGGTACAGTGACAAACCCTCATTTGGTGGAGATCACGGCGGAAGCCGGTGGTCAGTTCATCATTTCTCCCGACGCAAATCCTGCGGTTATTCGCCGTACCCGTGAATTGGGTCTGGTGTCTATGCCCGGTGTGCTGACTCCCACCGAGATCCTTATGGCTGTGGAAGCCGGCGCGGATGTGGTGAAATTGTTCCCTGCCGGTGAGATGGGCGTGGGTTATCTGAAGGCCATTCGCGGCCCCATCAGCCATGTGAAGATCATGGCCGTGGGCGGCGTTAATGAGAAAAATGCCGGCGATTTCATTGCTGCAGGTGCCTGCGGCGTGGGCGTTGGCGGCAACCTTGCCAATAAGGCGTGGATCGACGCCGGTGAATACTGGCGCATCACCGAGACTGCCGCTGCATTGGTGAAGGCCGTTAAGGGTTAAGAATATCTAAAATTGCATTGTCCCGGAAGATTTTTATCTGCCGGGACAAATTCTGATAATAAAACTGCCCTTGCTTTTTGCAAGGGCAGTTAGTTTTCTGTAAACTTAACGATATCGTTGGGTGTGCAGTTCAGAATGGTGCAGAGTTTTTCCAAAGTGTTTATGGTAATGGATTTGTTGCGCTTTAGGTTGGTGATCGTATATGCGCTGATTCCGTTTTTGTATATGAGCGCATAGGTTGTAATACCGCGATCTTTCATCGTTTTCCACAATGGCTCGTAACTGATCATATATGCACACCTCCTTTGTTTTAATACACCTATTATCTACCTAAAATTGCATCTTGAATATTAGCAAAAATTTGCCTATACTATAGAAAAAGGTGCAGGAGGTAATATTGTGGAATGGTTTGAAGCGGAGCGAATTCCGGAGGAATGCAAAAAGTGTATGGAGGAAGATTGCTATAATTGTGACGTTGCAGGGGAACGGTGGAAACTTTCGCGCGCGGATAATTTGCGGTTGCGCCGTTTGTTAATGATACGAGGTGTGGAGCGCCTTCAGCGTAAAATTGCTGATATCGATGCGCAGTTGCTTGAAATCGAGGGGAATTAATGCGGTGAAAAATAAAAGTGCGTTGCATTGCAACGCACTTTTTTACTTTCTTCTTAATTGCCAAAAGGCAACAGCGCTGGCGGCGGCCACATTCAGAGAGTCCACACCGTGGGACATGGGGATCTTCACGGTGTAATCGCACCGGGCGATGGTGCCGGCGGCAAGTCCGTCGCCCTCTGTGCCCAGAATGATGGCAAGTTTTTCTTCTGCGGCAAGGCGCTCATCATCAATGGAAACGCTGTTTTCTTCCAGCGCCATGGCGGCGGTGCGGAAGCCGTATTTTTTCAGGATCTCCATGGAAGGCTCGGGCCAGCCGCCTAAGTACGCCCAGGGCAGTTGAAACACCGTGCCCATGCTGACCCGGGCACAGCGGCGGTACAGAGGGTCTGTGCTGTTGGGAGTCAGGAGCACTGCATCTATATCCAGCGCGGCGGCGCTGCGGAAGATGGCACCTAAATTGGTGGGATTCATGACATCTTCCAAAATGGCCACGCGCTTGGCGCTTTTCAGGATCGCTTCTGCGTCCAGCAAGGGCGGACGGCGCATGGCGCAGAGCATGCCCCGGGTGAGTTGGAAACCTGTCAGTTGGGTCAGAATATCCAGGCTGGCGGTGTATTTCGGCGTATCCGGGCAGCGATCCAACACTTGGGCAGCCTCTGCATTGATGTGGTTGCGTTCCACGAGGAAGGAGACCGGCTGGCAGCCGGCATCCAGCGCCCGGGCGATGACTTTGGGACTTTCTGCGATGAACATGCCTTTTTTCGGCTCAAAACGGTTCAGCAGTTGCGCTTCCGTGAGCCGGGCGTAAACATCCAGTTCCGGGGCGGTGAAATCGGTGATCTCGATGAGTTCCATAGTTCCTCCGTTAGGGGGTCTGTTTGTTTTCTTGCAGGGGGTCGAAGCGCTGGCGCAGGGAGCAGTAGGCGGTGGCGTAAGTTACTTCCACCTCGCCGCGCTTCCAACTGTAAAGCGCAAACTGCAGCACGGCATAGATGATCAAAAAAGCGAAATAGGCGAAATCCGCGTTAACGGGCAGCGTGATCCCCAAAAGGTCCAATATCAGATCGCCGTAACCTACAGCAGTGATCAGCAGATCCAGCACATAGAACAGCCAGAATTTCAGATCCAGTTTGAAAAAGTCAAAGCACAGAAAACGCATGAGTTTTCGGCTGGAGCGCAGGGCATACAGCGCGCCTTTGTCGGTTTCATCCAGCAGGTAAAAAGATGCCAGCCGGTAGCGGTAAATCAGCGGCAGACTGAGCGCTGCAAAGACCAGAAGCATAAAGATCATCAGCGGCAGGGTGTTTTCCTCCAGAATGGGGGTCAGCAGTTCCTGCAATGCGGCAGGATCCTGCAGTGCATCGCCGGTCAGATGGGGCGCTAATTGCTGCAGTATGGGGGCGGCAAAAGGCGTGGCAAAGAACAGCGAAGAGCCCAAATACATGCTGATAAAGCCCACGCCCACGAAAAGGGCAGTACGGATAAAGTGCAGCCGCAGAACAGGGAAAATGCGGCGAAAACCTTCGGGCAGATCCGCAAGATTCGCCTCTTCGCCCCAGGCGATCTTCAGCGCAGTATAGGCAATGCCCATCTCCCATACGGGGATCAGCACCAACTGGGTGATCTGAAGGACATATTGGGCGGTGGAGAGCATGGCACGCGTGCCCATGCCGCCGATGCCTCCGGTGCTGCCGATCTGCTGCTCCAAAAGATACTGCATAACTGACAGCAAAAGGGTCAGTAACAGTACAACACCGGTGTGAATGGCTATCAGTTTTCGGGGATTGACGGTGTTCGCTGCCAGGCGCTGCCGCGCCAGGCTATGAAGTTCGTTGCGCTCCTGACGGTCCATAGGGCGCACCTCCTTGGGTGTATTTAGCACCATATTAAACCAAAGCGGTGAAAATAGCAAATAAAATTTTAAAGTAGTGGAAATATTAGCCCGGATATGCTATACTGGGGGTAAATAAGGATTACCCGGGAGGGGTTATTATGGAGTTGGGAGCAAGGATCCGGCAGGCGCGGCTGGAATCGGGTCTTTCTCAGCGGCAGGTCTGCGGAGATTTTATGACCCGGAATATGCTTTCCCTCATCGAAAACGGTGCGGCGCATCCGTCGGTGGAAACGCTGACCTATTTGGCACGGCGGTTGGGAAAGTCTGCGTCGTATTTTTTGGACGAGGACGGTTTTTCGTCGCCCAATGGCGCTTTGATGGCGCAATTGCGTGGTGCTTTTGCCAAAAAAGAATATGCCGGAGTGCTGAAGGCGCTGGAAGAATATATCGCGCCGGACGCCGCATTTGACGAGGAGGCGGCTCTGTTAAGGGAAAGCGCCTGCCTGTCCCTTGCGGAGCAGGCGGTTAAAGAGCAACGGCTGCCTTATGCAAAGCATCTTTTGGAGCAGGTGCGCTGTGAGGGACTGTATATAGAAGGTCTGCGCCAGCGGAAATGGTTGCTTGAATCGCGCTGCGGTGATGTGAGCGAGCCGCACTTTTTGGATCCGTATCTCATTGTCCGTGCGCGGCAATTATTGGAGCAGGGGAATGCGACCGGTGCCGCGGCGCTTTTGGATGTAGTGACGGAGCGGGATGTACAATGGTTGCTCCTGCGTGCGGATTGCTATTTGGCGCTGGAGGAGTATGCCGCTGCTGTGCCGTTGCTGCAGCAGGCGGAGAATGCCGGCGAGGCGGAGGCTGTCGCTAAATTGGAGCGCTGCTACACAGCGCTGGAGGATTACAAAATGGCGTATCTCTACGCCTGCAAACAGAAAAAATAAAGGCTGTCCAAAGACAGCCTTTATTTTATTGTACGCCTAATTCGGCTTCGATTTCTGCTTGATGCTGAGTGAGGTATTCTCTTATCGCCGCTTGCCCGTCGCCGATGATGGCCATGGTGCGGTCAAAGGATGCGTCGCAGGATGCTTTGACGCTGTCTGTCAGCCATGCGGGGCGCTCTGCACCCACCGGGAGGATGTTATATTCCCAGCGGCCGGTTTCCGGATTTGTGCCCAGAAACACCCATGTGGGCACACATTCGGCGCTTTCGAGGATCACTGTGCCATCGGAATACCGGGTGAAGGTGATGTTAAAGAGAATGCCGTCCTCCGTGTGGCCGGTGTTCAGGTTCATGTGCTGCCGCCGCTGGTTGGAAACGGCGTTGCCCATGGAGTAAAGGCAAACGGTTTTGTGATTTTCGTCGGTGGTGGAGGTGAGCAGTTCCATCGGCTGCACCACATGGGGGTGACCGCCGATGATCACATCCACGCCAATGTCACATAGCGCCTGGGCAATCTCGGTTTGTGCGGAATTGTGGGTGGTTTGGTATTCCAAACCCCAGTGGATAAACAATACAAATGCGTCCGCGCCCTCAGCGTTGGCGGATGTCATGCTGCTTTCGATCTCCGCGTAGAAAAGGTCGAGGTTTTGATAGTCAAATGCGTTGAAAAGCAGGGCATCTTCCGGTTTCATTTGCCAGCCGTTGGGGGCTTTGCCGGCGGCGCTGCCGTCGTCTTCGTAGGTGTAGCAGGCCAGGGCAAGGCGGATGCCGTCACGCTCAACGATAATGTAGTTAGGTGCCTCGGCGGTGGGTTTGGAACCCAGAACGGCTAGACCTTTATCCGCAATGGTCTGCATGGTGCGGTGGAAACCTACAGACTGTGTATCGTAGGAGTGATTATTGGCGGTGAGCACCATGTCAAAGCCGGCGTTTTTCATACCGTCGATGATCTCGTCCGGGCAGTTGAACTGAGGATAGCCGGAGTAACCGTAGCCGTTGTCCAGTCCTGCCAGCGTGGTCTCCAGATTACCGGTGGCGAAATCGGCCTGCTGAATATAGGGCGCGATGTAGCGGTAAAGGCTGTCAAAATTATAGCCATTTCCGGTAGCACCGGAGTTGACCACGGGCATGTGCATCAGCATATCGCCCATGGCGGACAGGGTGAAACTGCCCTCTTTTTCAACCTTCTTTTCCGAAGAGGAACTGGAAGAGGAAGAACTACTGGAACTACTGGAACTGCTGGAACTGGAGGACGAGGAGGAACTGCTGGAAGAACTGCTGGATGAACTTCCGGAGGGGTCATCCACCGGGGGCAGATTACCCAGCACCAACGCCAGTGCCAGCAGACCTACCAATACTACGGACAGTACTGCAACGGCAATATTCAGTTTGTGCTGCGCACGGCGGCGTCTTCTTTGCTGTGCCATAGGATGCTCCTTTTATCGGGCGTTCAGGTAGTTGACTTTTGCTACGGTCTCACCGTTCAGACAGTAGATTCTGGGAACACGGCGGCTGATGCCGCAGACCAATTCGTAGTTAAAACTGTCGGCTGCTGCGGCGATTTGCTCCACGGTGATGCTTTCTTCGCCGTTTTTGCCGATGAGGGTCACGGGGTCATTCAGCGTGACACCGGGGATACCGGTCACATCCACCATCATTTGATCCATGCAGATGCGGCCGAGGATGGGGGCTTTTTTGCCCCGGATCAGCACATGGAATTTGCCGGAGAGATTTCTTCGGTAGCCGTCAGCATAGCCAACGGGGATGGTGGCGACCATGGTAGGCCGCTGGGTCGCGAAGGCGCCGCCGTAGCTGATCTCCCGGCCGGCCGGCAGCAGCTTCACATGGGTGATCCGGCACTCCCATCGAAGCGCGGGCTCCAGGGCCAGCAGCCGGGGATCCACCTCGTCGCTGGGATACATGCCGTAGGTCACGATCCCGGAGCGGACCATCTCATAATGGGCGGGGAAATTCATGAGGCCTGCGGAGTTATCCAGATGCCGGATGGGGATCTGGACGCCGCGAGCCTTGAGCATGGCGTCGAACGCGTCGAAGAGCTCAGCCTGCCGCCTGGATCTGCTCAGATCGGCGCAGTCTGCGGTGGCGAAATGGCTGAAGAGGCCTTCCGCGAAGAGCCCGGGAAGCCCTGCGATCTCCGCGCACAGGTCGGCGGACTCCTCCGTGGCCTGGAAGCCGATCCGGCTCATGCCGGTATCCACGGCGAAGTGGAAGGGGGCGGTCAGGGAAAGCTCCGAGGCAGCCCTGGAAAGGGCCAGGGCATCTTCGTAATGGAAGATCGTGGGACGGATCCCCTCCCGGATGGCGGTGGGGAAAGCGGAAACGGGTGTGTGGCCCAGGATCAGGATGGGCGTTTTCAGCCCCGCGTGACGAAGCTCCATAGCCTCCAGCATGGAGCTGACACCGAAGAAGGCGCACTTTCCTTCCAGGAGCCTGGCCACCTGGATCGCGCCGTGGCCATAGGCATCCGCCTTGACCACAGCCATGACCCGCACACCCGTCTTTTCCCGGACGGCGTCGAAATTATGGGCGATGGCATCCAGGTCGATCTTGACCCGGGTGGTATCAAAATTCAAATCGATCAACTCGCTTTGGGCAATAATCTACCATATTCTATCACGATCCGGAGGAAAAGTAAAGAGGAAGCATTTTGATGGACATTTCAGGCCCTTTCTGCTATGATATCCCCAAAAGGAGGGATCTTATGGAGCGGCGGGACAATTACGCGGTCCAGGCTTCCCAGGCGAAGGCTGTCTTCCTGCGCTATGACCAGGAGGCGCTGTGCCGGAAGTTGGGGCTGAAGTCCGATGAGGACTATCTTTACGCGGTGCTGCTGGGGAAGCGCTACAGGATCCACCGGACCACTGCCCGGTTCCACCGGCTGGAGGGAGATGCCTGGGTCAGTGCCGACAGCTTTGGGGAGGTCATGACGCTCCTGGACCTGATCTGCGACAGCCGGGAGGACAGATATCTCTCAGGAAGATGGAAGAATATGCTCTCCTTCGGACTTCAGTTCCACCGGGAGCTGATGTCCGGACCGGACCCCACAGCGGAGCGGTTCGCTGCGGATCCGGAAGCCTTCGCCCGGGCCTGTGAGGCTCTGGGAGGGGAGCGGCTG
>JAZNTI010000011.1:0-13320 GCA_045591725.1 Faecousia sp. | reverse complement strand
CAGCTGCCTTCTGCTTTCAGGCGGTTGTGCTTGTTTATATTAGGTTGAATCGGATTATTTTTAATTGCAACGATCTTACTTTTCTCTGCATTTAATGCCATAGCATCCGCGGTTTGCCAGAGAAGTGCCTCGGTAAATTTCGTGTTCGATACCATTCATGATCACGGAATCGTCATCTAAAAATGTATAGGATATGTCATTTCTTTCACAGTATTCTGCTATGGTCTGATGGGCAATTGCTACCGTGGGATAAACAAAAACATCCTCATATGGAATCCAAATGGCTTTTTTGAACATCTTCAGCATAAGCACAGCTCCCTTTGTTCTGTCGCAGATTCTGCGAGTATCATACCACAGCACTCCGGCAAAAGCAAGTCATTCTGTTTTCCGGAATGGTACGGATACAAGCACGCCAAATGCAAACCGCCTGCGTTCCGACAAGAGCGCAGGCGGTTTTTCTTTGTTTGATTGCGGGTCTGTGGCTTAGCCTTCAACCAGGGGCTTCATCGTGGGGAACAGGATGACCTCGCGGATGGTGTCCGCGCCGGTCAGCAGCATGACACAGCGGTCGATGCCGATGCCCATGCCACCCGTGGGAGGCATACCGTACTCCATGGCGTTGAGGAAATCCTCATCCAGCATCTCAGTCTCGTCGTCGCCGCGCTCGCGCTGCTCAACCTGCTTCATGAAACGGCCGCGCTGATCCACCGGATCATTCAATTCGGAGTAAGCATTGGCCAGTTCGCTATGGCAGACAAACAGTTCAAAACGCTCGGTCAGCCGGGGATCAAGCGGGCTGCGCTTGGTCAGAGGGCTGACTTCCACGGGATACATGGTAATGAAGGTCGGCTGGATCAAATGTTCCTCCACCCGCTGATCGAAGCAGGCGTACAGGGCATTGCCCCAGGTCTTCTCGGCAGCGTCCGCCAGTTCAACGCCCACAGCGTTGGCAGCGGCTACAGCCTCCGCGTCGTCGGTAACGGCACCAAAGTCGATGCCCACATACTCCTTAACGGCATCCACCATGCTCAGCCGGCGCCAACCGGGAGTCAGGTCGATTTTCTCGCCCATCCACTCCACTTCATAAGTGCCCAGAATTTCCTTGGCAGCGCCGGCAATAATGCCCTCAGCGATGTCCATCATATCATGGAAATCGGCATAAGCCTGATAAAGTTCCACAGTAGTAAATTCGGGGTTATGCTTAGAGTCCATGCCCTCGTTACGGAAGATGCGGCCGATCTCATAAACGCGATCCATACCGCCGATAATGAGCCGCTTCAGAGGCAGTTCCGTAGCAATACGCATGTACATATCAATATCCAGCGTATTATGGTGGGTGATGAAAGGACGGGCAGATGCGCCGCCGGCAATGGTATTGAGCACCGGGGTTTCCACTTCGATGTAATTCATGTTATCCAGATAGGAACGCATGAACTTAATGAACTTGCTGCGGATGACGAAGTTCTGCTTGACCTCGGGGTTGACCATGAGGTCCACATAGCGCTGGCGGAAACGGATCTCCTTATCCGTTAGGCCATGGAACTTTTCAGGCAGGGGCAGCAGAGACTTAGAAAGAAGTTTCACAATCTTTGCACGGACAGAGATCTCCTCGGTCTTGGTCTTGAACACTTCGCCCTCGACACCCACAATATCGCCGATATCGTACTTCTTGAAATAAGAAAACTCTTCTTCGCCCAGTTCGTCGATCTTCACGAACAACTGGATTCGGCCGGTGCAATCCTGCAGGTCGCAGAAAGAGACCTTGCCCATGCCGCGCTTGCTCATAAGACGGCCGGCCAGACGGACAGTTTTACCCTCAAAGGCTTCATAATCTGCCTTAATGGCAGCAGAATCCGTATTAAAATCAAACTTGGTTTCCAGGAACGGATCACGGCCTTCAGATTGCAGCGCCTGCAACTTTTCACGGCGGATCTGCGCCTGTTCAGATACAGGCAACTCGGCCTGCGGTTCAAACTTTGCCATTACTTAACCCTCGCGAGAGACATTGATAACTTTCATATCATAAGAGCCGACCATGGCGTTGACTGTGAAAGTATCGCCGATGGACTTGCCCACGACGGCGCGGCCAAAGGGAGATTCATCAGAAAGTTTGCCCTCCATGGGGTTGGCTTCCTGAGAGCCGGTGATGCGGTAAGTGGTCTGCTTGCCGGTCTTCAGATCTTCCACGACGACCGTGCAGCCCAGACCGACGCGGCCATTGAGTTCATTCTCGTCCTCAATGATCACCGCGTGGGACAAAACGTCCTCGATCTCAGCAATGCGGCCATACAGTTTTGCCTGCTCATTTTTAGCGGCATCGTACTCAGAGTTTTCAGACAAGTCACCGTAAGAACGGGCCTCAGCGATCATCGCTGCAACTTCACGCTCACGGGTGGTCTTCAGATAATTCAGTTCCTTTTCCAGATCCTGCAGACGCAGACTGGTGATTTTATATTCCTTTGCCATATTTAAAATCCTTTCTCAGCGATATTTTTCCATATTACCGATCTATTATAGCGGCATTATACCCATGAGTCAAGGTATATTTTGAAGTTTTTGCGCAAAAAAGGGACGGCACACGCCGTCCCTTTGATTATTTTGCAGTATTCAAAGCCTTCACTGCCGCCAGCACCTGCGGATCGTCGCCGGGCAGCAAGGTGCCGGCAATGATGCCCTGCGCCGTTTGCTGATCCACGGGAACAAAAACATCCGGTTCAATGCCCTGCCCTGTCAGGCTCACGCCGTTGGGCGTGGTATACTTGCCGGTGGAAATGGCCACCGCAGAGCCGTCGGGCAGCATAAAGGTATTTTGGTAATAACCTTTGCCCACGGTCTTTTCACCTACGATAACAGCGGCTTCATACTCACTCAAAGCAGCGGCAAAAAACTCCGCCGCGGAGTAAGAATCGGCATTAACAAGCACCGCCATGGGAAGATCCAGGAACTGCGCATCGGAATACTCCACATGCTGGTCGCCCTGATAATTTTCCTCGCGGAACAGCGGGCCCGCCGGAAGCAGGTAATCCAAAAGTTCCACCAGTTCGCGGACATAACCACCGGGATTATAGCGCACATCAAAGATGATCTGCGTCGCGCCCAGACCCACCAGTTTTTTCACCTCGGCAATGGTTTGCTCGCTGCAATACTCATTGAAATTCACAATGCGGACATAACCGATCTGGTCATCCAGCATGGTGCCGGTGGCTACCGCCACCACCATCTGGCGGCGCTCAACCATAAGCGTATGCTCTGCATTGTCCCGAAGGATCGTGATCTGAACAGTGGTGCCGGCTTCGCCGCGGATGAGATCCTTACAGGCATTGATGTCCAGCCCCTCCAGACGGCGGCCGTCCACCGCAACAATGGCATCGCCGGGCAGAACGCCGGCCTGCTCCGCAGGGCCGCCGGAAGTGACCTGCACCACATCAAGACCCATGCCGTCCTTGCGCTCGGCAATGGTCACGCCGATGCCCACATAAGCATTGTTCTTCTGATCATTGTAAGCCTGCATCTGGGCGGCAGGAATGTAATAACTCCAGCGGTCACCCAGCGCACCGATCATGGCATCGGCAGCAGCATCGCCCATAAGCGTTGCATCTGCATCACCAATAAAATACTTGTCAATGAGTTGTTCCAGCGCAGCCAGTTTGGATTGGTCGGCACGGCCGGAACCGGCCATGGCATAATACGTGCCGCCGGCAGCCAGCACCGCCACCAAAATATAAGAAACGATACGGAAGGCATATTTCTGCACCAACTGTTTATCACCGTTCATGAAATCCACCTCATAGTAGTTTCCCACAGCCAAAACGGCTGTGGGAACACGAAAATCACTTGATCAAAGACATGGGATTGACCGCTTCACCGTTCAGACGCACCTCAAAATGCAGATGCGCGCCGGTGGAGCCGCCGGATGTACCGACATGACCGATCTGCTGACCGGCAGCCACAAAGTCACCGGGTTTTACCATCATCTGACCCTGGCTGATATAATTCATATGCATATAGTAAGACTCATAACCATCGGCATGATCAACAATGACCGTCCAGCCGCCACCGCCGTACCAACCGGCGAAAACCACAACACCGCTGCGGGTGGAGTAGATCGGCGCATTCATGATGCCATTCTTGGACAGGTCCACGCCGTAATGGAATTTATATTCGCCGCTGATGGGATGCTCACGCCAGCCAAAAGGACTGGTGACACGGGTATAATCGCAGGGAACGACCCAGGTAATGCCATCTTTATCCACAGTATTGCCACCGACACCGCCGTTGCTGACAACAGGGGGCTTGGTGGTGGGCGGAACAGAGGTCGCAAGCCATTGGGAATACCATTCGGAATAACTTGCTTTATCGTATTCTTCTTTCTGCTTTTCGATCTCCTGGGCAAGTTTACCCTGCTCGTCTTCCAGCTCCATCATATAGGCTTCGAACTCTTCACCCTTGGCAAGCAGCGCGTTGATCAAAGTCTGAACATCTTCCAGCGCAGTTTCCACATCGGCATGCTTTTGACTCAAATCAGCGCGGGCATCTTCCAGTTCCTGCTGCTCCTGCTCCAGGAGTTTCTTGGCCTCTTCCACTTCCCTGGCCACAGCGCCCATCTCGTCCAAGCGGCGCTTATCCGCCGCGGCGATCTCCTGCACCATGTTCAGTCGGTCCAAAAGGTCCGTAAAACTATTGGCCTCGAAAAGCACTTCCCAGTAAGAAAGCGAGCCGCGCTCTTCCATGGCACGGATACGCGCTTTGTTTTTAATATTCAGTTCATGCAGACGCTTCTGCGCCTGCTCCACTTCCTCCTGCTTATCGGCAATGAGGAGCGCATACGCGGCGATCTGCTGGTTCAGATTGTTGATCTGGGTATACAGAACGCCCACCTGCTGATCCAGCAAATACTTCTGCTGCATCATATCCCGGATCTCGGTGGCATTGGCATTTTTCTGATTTTCCAGTTCCGCCAACTGAGAATCAAAATCGGCAAACTCTTTTTCCATCTGCTCGATCTGATCCTTGATCTCGCTGGAGGAGGCGGCTTTCGCACGAGGCTGCAGATCCGCGGCAAAGCCGGTAAAAATCGAGATCAAAAGCACAACGGCGGTCATCGAGAACAGTAACTTTTTATTAACCAAAACAATACTCCTTTTCCAAAAGGGACAAGAAAACAATTAAGGGAACAGCGCAACAACAAAGCCCAGCAGCATGGTCGCCACCAGCAATCCCGCGATAACTGAGATCCAAACTTTCTTATTCTTCACAACGATTCTCCTTTTGCAAGGTTTTAAACATTCATAAACTTATTGATAGAAGTCCAACTGCCCACCACGCCAACAAACAAGCCGGCTGCGGCGAAGATTGCCACCATGGGAATCAGCAGTTCTTCAAAGGGTACGAAAGAAAACAGATTCAGCGTATCCTCTTCCGCCAGCCACGCAAGCACCCGGTCATATGTCAGCCACATCAGGCCAAAAGCCGCACCTGCGCCGACCATACCCAGCGTGAAGCCCTCCACCACGTAGGGAAGACGAATAAAACTATTGGTCGCGCCCACCATTTTCATGATGGCGATCTCGTCCTGCCGCTCGTGCAGCGCCAACTTAACCGTATTGGAAATGATCAGCAGACTCACCACCAGAAGCACCGAAATGACCACCATGGTAGCAATGGTCAGAATGCGGCTGATAGTCGCAAAGCCTTCCGCCAGTTCCAATGCGGCACTGATGTCCGCCACGCCGTTGATCTGAGCGATCTGACTGATGGTCTGCTCGATATAGGCATTGTCCTTCAGAATGACCACCACGCGGTGGCGCAGATCACTGGCCTCCACACCGCTGAAGGCTTCATCGCCCTCATGCTCTTTGATGAATTCTTCCAGCGCCTGCTCGCGGCTCTTAAGGTCCGCAGTATAAATATTCTCCAACTGGCGGATCTCGCTTTCAATGGACTGCGCCTCCGCGAAGGAAAGGGTCTCGTCCACATAGACCATGATCTCATTGGTCTTATTGAGGTCTTCCACCATGATGGCTGCGTTATAACTCAGGCAGGAAAAACTGCCCACGATCAAAAGGCATGCCACCGTAACGCAAATGGCGGCAAAGGACATGAAACCGTGCAGGAAAATACCACGGATGCCCTCTTTGATCAGATATCCGATATTCGAGAATCTCATAAGCCGTATACCCCACTCATTCCGTCGCTGACAACAACGCCGTCGTCAATGGCAATAACACGCTTGGGGAACCGTTTCACCAGATCCATTTCATGGGTGACCACCAGCATGGTAGTGCCCAGATTGTTGATCTCCATCAAAAGGCTCATGATCTCCAGCGAACGCGCCGGGTCAAGGTTGCCGGTAGGCTCGTCGGCGATAATGGTAGAGGGGTTATTCACCAGCGCACGGGCAATGGCCAAACGCTGCTGCTCACCGCCGGAAAGTTCGCCGGGATGACGGCGACTCTTGGTATCCAGCCCCACCAGATTCAGCACATAAGGCACGCGCTCCCGAATCTCCCGCTCCCGGGCGCCGATGGCGCGCATAACGAAAGCCACATTCTCATAAACAGTCTTATTTTCAATCAGGCGGAAGTCCTGAAACACCACGCCGACTGTGCGGCGCAGATACGGGATCTCGCGGCGGCGAATGCGCTCAAGAGAGTAACCGTTGACATGCACCGTGCCGGAAGTGGGCTTCAATTCGCCTGTTATTAACTTAATGATCGTGGATTTGCCAGAGCCCGAAGGACCCACCAAAAAGGCAAATTCACCATCCTCAATCTGCATGGAAACACCCCGCAAAGCCTGGGTGCCCACAGAGTAGGACTTCATCACATCGGTAAATTCGATCATAGTAAACGCTCCAAAATCAGGGTAACAAAATTGTAACACAGCGGCCATGTTATGTCAATGGACGCTGCCGAAAAATATGGCGCTTCATGGGGGTTTGGAAAGAATTAACAAAAAAGAGCCGCACCATGTGCGGCTCTTAAAATCAGCGGATTTCCCGGGAAGAAAGGTACTTGCGGACCATCAGCGCCACCTTAAAAACAATGGCGTGATCGAATTCGCGCAAGTCAAGACCCGTAAGTTTGCGGATCTTCTCCAGACGGTACACCAGCGTATTGCGGTGGACAAAAAGTTTACGGGAAGTTTCAGAAACATTGAGGTTATTTTCGAAGAATTTATTGATGGTAAACAGGGTCTCCTGATCCAGGGAGTCAATGGAATTCTTCTTGAAAACCTCAGTCAGGTAAATATCGCAGAGGGTGGTGGGCAACTGATAGATCAGGCGGCCGATACCCAGATTCTCATAATTGATGATGCTGCGCTCGGTATCAAAGACCTTGCCCACATCGATGGCGGTCTGGGCTTCCTTATAAGAGTCAGCCAGGTTGCGCAGATGCTCAGCAACCGTGCCGAAACCGATGACGGTCTTGACAAACAGTTCGCTGCGCAGCAGATCTTCCATAGAACGGGCGATCTTTTCCAGTTCCGCAGAAGTAGTGGTGGGGGTAATCTGCTTGACAACGGCAATATCCGTTTCGTTGATGCTGATAACAAAGTCCTGCTGCTTATCCGGGAACAGACCGGAAAGCACATCCACAGTGGCTACATCCGTATGGCCCACCTGACGCACCAGGAACACAGCACGGGGTGCATCGGTGGCAAAGTGCAATTCCTTAGCGCGGATATAGATATCACCGGGCAGGATATTGTCCATGATGATATTCTTGACAAAAGTGCCGCGGTCATGCTTCTCTTCATAGAAGACCTTGGCGTCATTCAAGGCAATATACGCCATCTGGCAACTAACGCGAGCGCTCTCGTCCGCGCCGGTGCAGAACACGGCATACTCCAGATAATTGGCGCTGTTGAGCACGGCCTTGAAACATTTCTGGCCAAAGGTGACGACGCTCTGGCCGGCATTGGCAATCTTCAGCGCGGCATCCGTCCAGCGCTCACCCAGCAAGGCAGGGTCCGTGCAGGAAACAACGCAACCCTCGGAATCCATGACGCCGTATGTGCGGTCAGACACTTCCCGCAACTGAACGATCACATTTTGAAAGACACTATTGGACATAGGTGAAACCCCCTAAACAAATTGCACAAAAGCGATTTATACAAAATTGTACTATTATTATATATCTATTTTGCACAATTTGCAAGTGCCTTTTGACATATTATTGCAAAAAATATATCTGTTTTTGTATGTATTGACACATTTAGTCCAGAGCGTCTATCTCCTCGTCCGTCAAGATGCGCACAGCGCCACGGGGCAGGTCGCCAAGAGTAAGCGCGCCCTCCTGCCGGCGCTCCAGATAAGTGACGGTCATGTTCCGGGAAGCCATCATGCGGCGGACCTGATGATATTTGCCCTCGCAGACGGTGATGAGGCTCTCCCCCACCCCCAGCGGCTTCAGTGTAGCGGGAAGGCAAAGCGTGCCGTCCCCCAATTCGATTCCCTGCTCGAAAAGGTAGATATCTTCGTCGGAGGCAGCGCCCTCATGGCAGGCGTAATAGACCTTGGGCACGCGCTTTTTAGGACTGATGAGGCGGTGTAAAAGGTCGCCGTCATTGGTGAAAAGCAGCAGCCCCTCCGTGGCCTTATCCAGCCGCCCCACGGGTTTGAGGTCCTTATTGCGCAGATCCTCCGGGAGCAGTTCCATGACGGTGCGCTCGGTGCGGTCCTGAGTGGCAGTGACATAGCCTGCCGGTTTATTCATCATGACCACTACGCGCTTTGCGCCGCCCAGCACCTCACCGTCCAGGCAAACTTCCTGCGCCCTTGGGTCGATCTTCAGCGAGCCGTCACGCTCCACGATGCCATCCAGGGTCACACGGCCGGCTTTCAGGATCAGTTTTACCTGACTGCGGGTGCCGACGCCGCTGTCGCACAGAAATTTATCCAATCTTTCCATATTTCCTCCGTTCTATCCTCGTCCACCGGGAATATGCTGTAATACCAAACACTTCTATGGAGGGATCAATTATGCTTGTAATGACCGCAAAGGTCGATAAAAAGAAGATCATCATCGCCATTGCCGCGGTGGTGCTGCTCATCGGCGGCATCATTATGCTGCTGGGCGGTGGCGACAGCACGCCCACCGGATCCGTTTCTGTCGCCGACAATGACGCGCGGGTGGCTTTCCTGAAAAGTTTCGGCTGGGATGTGGTAAACAGTCCTGTCGAATCCAGCCAGGTGCGCATTCCCAGCGAGCCCGGCGATGTATTCAGCCGCTACAACGAACTGCAGAAATCCCAAGGCTACGATCTCAGCGCCTACGCCGGCAAGACCGTGATGCGCTATGTGTATAAGATCAACAACTACCCCGGTGCCACCGAGCCGGTATACGCTACGGTGCTGGTCTACAAGGATCAGATCATCGGCGGCGATGTAACCGATACGGCAGCCAAAGGCGCTATTCGTGGCTTCAAAATGCCCACCGGTTCTTCCAAATAATTTTAGCATAAATTCTGCCACTTGACAACACCCGCAAAAGCATGCTATCCTCAAGAAAAGAATAGATCTTCAGGGCGGGGTGAAATTCCCCACCGGCGGTAAAAGTCCGCGAGCGCAAGCTGAACCGGTGTGATTCCGGTACCGACAGTACAGTCTGGATGAAAGAAGATCGGCATTGCCGGAAAGAAGCGCCCTGAGTCTATACTCAGGGCGTTTTTTGTGAGGTGCGTTATGGAAAAACTGTGGCAAGAACTGCAAAGCAATCTGACATTCGTATTGGTATGCGCCGGCATTGTAGTGGGGCTTTCCCTGCTGGCGCGGCTTTCGGAGCGTTTCATGCCCCACACCCGGAAAGTCAGTCCCGCCAAGCGGGTTTCCATCGTGGGCATCTGCGCCGCCATCGCAACGGTGCTGCACATTCTGGACTTTCCCCTGCTGTTCATCGCGCCGGAATTCTACAAACTGGATTTCTCTGAACTGCCGGTGCTGCTGTGCGGCTTCTATCTGGGACCTTCTGCCACGGTGGCCTGCGAGGGCATCAAGATCCTGCTGAAACTGCTGCTCAAAGGCACATCCACCGCTTTTGTGGGCGATTTTGCCAACTTCGCAGTGGGCTGCAGTCTGGTGCTGCCGGCAGTGATCGTCTACCATCTGCGCAAAACCAAAGCCGCCGCGCTCTGGGGTTTGGGCATCGGCACAGCGTTCTTAAGCATTTTCGGCTCGGCGTTCAACGCCATCTATCTGCTGCCGAAATTTGCTGATCTTTACGGCATGCCGCTGGATACAATCATTTCCATGGGCACTGCGGTGAACGCATCGGTTTCCGATGTCACAACCTTTGTGCTTTTCTGCGTAGCGCCGCTGAATCTCATTAAGGGCATCAGCGTTTCGGCACTGACGCTGCTTCTATACAAACGCGTGGAAAAGATCTTCTTTGCGAAGTAAACAAAAACAGCCGCCCGGTGGGCGGCTGTTTTTTTATCATTCATCCGCGGTGTCTTCCGCAAATGTTTCATAGGAAACTTCCGGCTGAGCGGTCTTTCTGGGGGGCATGCCGAGTTCCTTCTTGCGGTTGAGGAACATAAAGATCGGTTCCAGAAGCGCACCGCAAGGAATCCAGCCCGCTAAAATGCTAAACACCAGAAACACTTCCGCAGTAGCAGGATTGCAGGAGCGGTACAGATCGAAAAGCGCCATAAACCGCACCACCATCAGTACAATGGAGAAAACCTCCACCACGAGCCAGATCGCAAGAAGTCCGACCAGCAGGTACAAAAATTCATAAGGTGAATCCGTTTCCGGAGAAAAATTCTCAGGAGGAAGCGGTTCAAAGGAAATGATGCCCATGATAAACAGCACAAAAAATGCAATCAGCACAGCAACGAACAGGATCTCACAAAACAGCAAAAGTTTGCGCTTGGACTTCTTTTTACCCTTTACCACATACTGATACTGGTCGGAAATGCTGCCGAGGATCCAGTTAGCACCGATGGGCAACCACGCCAGCCACGGATTTTTAATATTCCGTTTCTCCGCAATACTATATAGCGAAAGGCTGCTCAGTACATAGGCAGCAATGCCCAGGCCGGAGGACAAGAGCCAGATGGCAGGATAAAACTGGTAGAAAAAGTCGAAGAGCAAATCTCCGTCAAAGGGCACTAAAATATCAGATAGTAACACAGTCATCACTCCTTTAATGGGATAATTTTATTTTATCACAATGTATATTTCTTGTCAATTACCGCACTTTTCTTTGAAAAAGACTTTCTTTCTCAAAAAATATGTGATACTATTATAATGAAATATTATGTGCCAACGTAAAGGAGTATGAAATGATTACAGTATCTAATCTCGGTATGCAGTTCGGCGGACAGTGGCTGTTCCAGCATGTTGATCTGCAATTTTTGCCCGGCAACTGCTACGGCATCATCGGTGCCAACGGCGCGGGCAAATCCACCTTCCTGCGTATCCTCACCGGTGAACTGGATTCCACCACCGGCTCTATCTCCATCGATCCGGACAAGCGCGTTTCCGTGCTGAAGCAGAATCAGAACGCTCACGACGATTACTCCGTCATGGATACCGTCATTATGGGCAATCTCCACCTCTACGAGGTCATGAAAGAAAAGGACGCCATCTACGAAAAGGCGGATTTCACCGACGAAGACGGCCTGCGCGCCGCCGATCTGGAAGTGGAATTTGCCGAACTGGGCGGCTGGGAAGCAGAATCTGACGCCTCCCGCCTGCTGCAGGGTCTGGGCATCGGTACGGATCTGCATTACGATCAGATGAGCAGCCTTGATCCGCGTCTGAAGGTCAAGGTGCTGCTGGCGCAGGCGCTGTTTGGCGATCCGGACATCGTCATGCTGGACGAGCCCACCAACAACCTGGATATTGAAGCCATCAACTGGCTGGAAGACTTCCTTCTGGACTTCCCCGGCATGGCCATCGCCGTTTCCCACGACCGCCACTTCCTGAATACCGTATGCACCCACACCGTGGATATCGACTACGGCAAGATCAAGATGTACGTGGGCAACTACGACTTCTGGTACGAGTCCAGCCAGTTGGTGCAGGCTATGATCCGCAACAAAAACAAGCGCAATCAGGAAAAAATCGAGGAATTGCAACTGTTCATCCAGCGTTTCTCCGCCAACAAGTCCAAAGCCAAGCAGGCTACCGCCCGGCGCAAACTGCTGGATAAACTGACAGTGGAAGAAATGCCCTGCTCCACCCGGCGCTACCCCTTCGTGGGATTTATGCCGGAGCGTGAACTGGGCAAGGATGTTTTGACCGTTAACGATGTTTCCGTCACGGTCGACGGCGAGAAATTGCTGGACAAGGTCTACTTCTCCGTAGGCCGCAACGACAAGATCGCCTTCGTGGGCGAAAACGAAAAGGCGCAGACCGCACTGATGCAGATCCTCATGGGCGAACTGGAGCCCGACGAAGGCAGCATCAAATGGGGCGTTTCCACCATTCGCTCCTATCTGCCCAAGGATAACTCCGAATATTTCGAAGGCAACAAGATGGAACTGGTGGACTGGCTGCGGCAGTACTCTGTCAAGAAAGACGATGTGTATCTGCGCGGCTTCCTGGGCAGAATGCTCTTTTCCAATGAAGATGTGTTCAAGCCGGTAAATGTCCTCTCCGGCGGCGAAAAAGTGCGCTGCATGCTCTCTAAAATGATGCTCTCCGGTGCCAATGTGGTGCTGCTGGACCAGCCGACGAACCATCTGGATATGGAATCCATCCAGGCCGTGAACAAGGGTCTGGAGGCGTTTCAGGGCGTGGTGCTGCTGGCGTCCCACGACCACGAAATGCTGGAGTCTACCTGTAACCGCGTAATTGCCTTCCAGCCCGACGGCACCATTGTCGACCGCTACGGCACTTACGACGATTACCTGGCATGGCTGGCGCAGAATAAGCAACAGTAAGTCCTATTGTAGGGGCGCGCAAAGCACGCCCGCGGGCGATCAATGATCGCCCCTACACTGTATTATTTAGGAGATATGAGAATGGAAAAAATCTTAGACATCATTGCTGCGAAGATGCAGCAGGCATTCGCAGATGCCGGCTATGACGCAGCATTCGGCAGGGTCACCGTTTCCAACCGGCCTGACCTTTGCGAATATCAGTGCAACGGCGCGCTGGCCGCCGCTAAGCAATACAAATGCGCCCCTATTCAGATCGCCAATGCCGTTGTGTCCAAACTGGATGCAGGTGACTACGACCTGGTGGAGGCCGTCATGCCCGGTTTCATCAACCTGAAACTTTCCGGCAAATTCCTTGCGGAGTATCTGGAGCAGATGCGCACCGCTGAGGACTTCGGCGTTACCAAGTCCGGCAAGGGCAAGACCATTGTG
>JAZNTI010000010.1:0-22353 GCA_045591725.1 Faecousia sp. | reverse complement strand
ATTTTGCCCTTTTCAGGGTTTTAGACGATGCGAGGATTTCTCCAGCACAAATTACTTTGTTGATTACTTAACAGTAGAGGTAGAGCGCAGGGTGACGTCGTGGGCGCCGCCTTCCACGATGGAGACGGAGGAGACCAGCGTCAGCTTGGCATCCCGCTGCAGGTCGGGAATGGTGGTAACACCGCAGTTGCACATGGTGGACTTGACCTTGTAAAGGGATGCTTCCACATTATCATGCAGGCTGCCTGCGTAGGTGACATAGGAGTCAACGCCTTCTTCAAAGGTCAGTTTTGCGCTGCCGCCCAGGTCATAGCGCTGCCAGTTGCGGGCACGGTTACTACCTTCGCCCCAATATTCCTTCATGTAAATGCCGTTGACCAGCACCTTGGGGGTGGGGCCTTCGTCAAAACGGGCAAAGTAGCGGCCCAGCATCAGAAAATCGGCGCCCATGGCCAGCGCCAGAGTCATGTGGTAATCATGGACAATGCCGCCGTCGGAGCAGATGGGCACATAAATGCCGGTCTCTTTAAAGTATTCGTCACGGGCGGCTGCTACTTCGATGAGGGCGGTGGCCTGTCCGCGACCGATACCCTTGGTTTCGCGGGTGATGCAGATGGAGCCGCCGCCGGTGCCGACTTTTACAAAGTCCGCGCCGGCTTCAGCCAGGAAACGGAAGCCGTCCCGGTCAACAACGTTGCCGGCACCGATCTTCACAGTGTCGCCGTAATTGTCGCGCACCCATTTGATGGTCTTTTCCTGCCAGCAGGTGTAACCCTCGGAGGAGTCGATGACCAGCACGTCCACGCCGGCATCCAGCAGCGCAGGAATGCGCTGGGCATAGTCCCGGGTGTTGATGCCCGCGCCCACCAGATAGCGCTTTTCTTTATCCAGCAGTTCCAGGGGGTTTGCCTTATGGGAGGCGTAGTCCTTACGGAAGACGAAGTACATCAGGTGATCGTTCTCGTCCACGATGGGCAGGCTGTTGAGTTTGTGATCCCAGATGATGTCGTTGGCTTCTTTCAGCGTGGTCTCGGCAGGGGCGACCACCAGTTTTTCCCGGGGAGTCATGAAGGTGGAGACCTTCTGACCGGGATCCATACGGGAAACGCGGTAATCGCGGCCGGTGACGATGCCCAGAAGACGGCCGTTAGCGCTGCCGTCCTCGGTAATTGCTACGGTGGAGAAACCGTTGCGCTCTTTCAGCGCCAGCACATCGGCCAGCGTTGCGTCGGGGGTCAGGTTGGAGGCAGAGACCACGAAACCGGCCTTGTAACCTTTGACCTTTGCCACCATGGCGGCCTGGCTTTCAATACTTTGAGAGCCGAAAATGAAGGAGATGCCGCCTTCTTTCGCCAGCGCAATGGCCAGCGTATCGTTGGAAACGGACTGCATGACCGCAGAGGTCAGAGGCACATTCAGACTGATGGCAGGTTCTTCCACACCCTTGCGGTATTTGACCAGGGGCGTTTTCAGACTGACGGCGCTGGGCACGCAGTCCTCAGAAGTATAGCCGGGGATCAAAAGGTATTCACTGAAGGTATGGCTGGGTTCGGGGTAATAGTAGGCCATTGGACGTTCCTCCTGTCGGTATATGTAAAGGTAAATGTCTTTTCTATTACCTGATAATATATCACACCCGATCTGCGCGGTCAAGGGGCGCAAGCAGAAATCCGCTGTTTTCCGGGAAGAAAAACCCTGCAAAGACCGGCTTTTTTCTGTAAAATTTAGACAAAAACATTGCATTCGTTTTTGGTATGTGGTATATTTTTAAAGTTAATAAAAATAGCGGCAGGAAAGGAAGCGCAAAAGCATGGCTTCTCAGGAAAAGATTCGCAATATCGCCATTATCGCCCATGTCGACCACGGCAAGACCACTCTGGTGGACGAAATGCTGAAGCAGGGCGGCATTTACCGCGAAAATCAGGCCACAACCGAGCGTGTTATGGACTCCGGTGATCTGGAAAAGGAGCGCGGCATCACCATTCTGGCGAAGAATACTTCCATTTATTATAAGGATACAAAGATCAATATCGTGGATACGCCGGGCCACGCCGATTTTGGCGGCGAGGTGGAGCGTATTTTGAAGATGGTCAACGGCGTTATTCTGCTGGTGGACGCGGCGGAGGGTCCTATGCCTCAGACCCGTTTCGTTCTGCAGAAAGCGCTGGAACTGGGTCACAAGGTCATCGTGGCTGTGAATAAGATCGACAAGCCCGATGCACGCATTCACGAAGTGATGGATGAGGTACTGGAACTTCTGCTGGACCTCAATGCCACGGACGAGCAGTTCAATTCGCCTACGGTCTTCTGCTCCGGCAGACAGGGCACTGCCAGTTACGGTCCGGACGAAGTGGGAACGGATCTCGTGCCGCTGTTTGAGACCATCGTGAATTATATCGACCCCCCGGAGGGCGATACTCATGCACCGCTGCAGTTGCTGGTTTCGTCTATTGATTATAATGAATATGTCGGACGCATTGCCATCGGCCGGGTGGAGCAAGGCACAATTAAGGTCAACCAGGAAGTGGTGATCACCGATTTCCACAACCCCGATTTAAAGCAGAAGGCCAAAGTGGTGGCGCTGTACGAATATGACGGTTTGGGCAAAAAGTCCATCACCGAGGCGTCTGCCGGTGAGATCGTTGCGCTGTCCGGTATGGCGGATATTACCATCGGCCGCACCATTTGCGCCCCCGAAGCGCCCAACGCCCTGCCCTTCGTGAAGATCAGCGATCCTACCATTGAAATGACTTTCGCTGTCAACGATTCTCCTTTCGCCGGCCGCGAGGGCAAGTATGTCACCTCCCGGAATCTGCGTGACCGCCTGGAAAAGGAACTTTTGAAGGATGTTTCGCTGCATGTTCATGAGCAGGGCACGGATTCTTTCAATGTTGCCGGCCGCGGCGAGATGCATCTGTCCATTTTGATGGAGACCATGCGCCGGGAAGGCTTTGAGTTCTCCGTTTCCACCCCTCGTGTGCTGACCAAGGTTATCGACGGCAAGGTTTGCGAGCCCATCGAGCGCATGGTTGCCGATGTGCCGGAGGAGTGCATGGGTGCGGCCATTGAGAAAATGGGCCGCCGCAAGGGTGATCTTTTGTCCATGACACCCATGGGCAGCCGCTATCGCCTGGAATTTAAAGTGCCCAGCCGCGGTCTTTTCGGTTACCGCAGTGAATTTTTGACCGATACCAAGGGCGAAGGCATTATGAGCAGCGTCCTTGATTCTTACGCACCCATGAAAGGCGAGATCGAGCGCCGTTTGGTGGGCAGTTTGATCGCTCACGAAAGCGGTGAGGCTGTCGCCTACGGTTTGGGCGCTGCCCAGGAGCGCGGCGCGCTGTTCATCGGACCCGGCACGCCGGTCTACGCCGGTATGGTGGTGGGTATTTGCAGCCGCAATGAGGATATGACCGTCAATGTCTGCAAGCGCAAACAACTGACCAATATGCGCGCTTCCGGATCGGACGATGCCATCCGCCTGATCACGCCCAGAGTATTCTCGCTGGAGCAGTGCCTGGAATTTTTGGCAGACGACGAACTGCTGGAATGCACCCCCAAATCCCTTCGCATCCGCAAGCGGGAACTGGATCACGGCATCCGCATGCGCGAACTTATGAAAAAGCGCAATCAGGAACAGTAATTTTGAAAGGCGGTGACGCAGATGAAAAGAATGATCGCGATCTTTTTGCTGCTGGCCGCCTTGCTGTCTTTTGGCGGCTGTGTGCCCGCACAGCAAAACCCCGGTTCTTCTTCGTCTTCTTCGTCCTCGTCAAGTTCCTCTTCCCGGCAGAGCGGGCTTTCTTCGTCCTCAAGTTGGATGGATGTGTTTTCTCCCAACGAGCAGCAGCCGGCGGAGGAATTTGTCCTCAGTTTTGCCGGTGACTGCACCATGGGCGATAACTACGACGATGAAGGCGGCTGGGGCTCTTACACCCGGGTGATCGGCAAGGATTACAAATATCCGTTTTCCAACATCATTGACTATTTTGAAAATGATGATTATACCATGATCAATCTGGAATGCGCACTCACTGCTGCCGACCCCACGGAAGAGGAAATGGAGGAACTGAAAGACCACCGCTACCGTTTCCGCGGACCAATGGATTATGCCAAGATCTTGTCGCAAAACTCTGTGGAATTTGCCAGTTGCGCCAACAACCACTCCAAAGATTACGGCAAGCAGGGTCTTTACGATACATGGCAGGCGCTGAAAGATGAAAATATCGACTATGCCAGTTTCTCCCGTTCCTGCATCGCGGAAACGGAAAGCGGCCTGAAGATCGGCCTTTTTGCCATCTTCTTCAATGTGGGCAAAGCCGGCGTGGAAAGCACCGTCAAGCATCTGCGGCAGCAGGGGGCGGAGATCATCGTCATGAGCATCCACTGGGGCGATGAGGGCGGTTACCGTCCCATTGAATATCAGGTGGAACTGGGACGTATGGCCATCGACGCCGGTGTGGATATCGTTTTCGGTCACCACAGCCATACGCTGATGCCTGTGGAAAGTTACCACGGCGGCGTGATCTTCTACAGTTTGGGTAATTTCTCCTTCGGCGGAAACAAGAATCCTTCGGACAAGGATACCGCCATTTTGCAGCAGCAGATCCTGCGCTGGCCGGATGGAACGGTGACGCTGGGTGCGCTGACAGTGATCCCCTGCAGGGTCAGCAGCGCGGAAACCTGGAATGATTACCGCCCCACGCCCTATGAAAAAGACGACCCCGGCTACAGGCGCGTCATTGCCAAACTGGAGGGCAGTTATGACGAAAAGGGCAACCGAAACGAGTAAAAACAGTTGAAAATTCATGAAATCCCGGTGGAAACACCGGGATTTTCTAAAAAAGTGGTTGACCTTGTTGCGTTTTTCGGTTATAATACCTTAGCATGACCGAGTATGGTCATTTATTATGTGTCGCTGCGGTCATATTTGACTGTCGAGCATATTGATTTTTGAGGAGGTGTATTCTGAATGAAGCGTACGTATCAGCCTTCCCGCCGTCATCGTTCCAAGGTCCACGGTTTCCGGCAGAGAATGGCAACTTCCAACGGCCGCAAAGTGCTTGCACGCCGCCGTGCCAAGGGCCGCAAGGTTCTGTCTGCCTAATTGTTGAAATAGGCTCTGTGACGAAAGCATAATTCGCTCAATGCGAAACGGGAGTCCATGCGGGGCGAATGAGAGATTCGCCCCGCACCGTTTTTATTGGGCGCCGTCTTGGAGTGTCTTGCCACCTGCAGGAGCGTCCATTTCTGCAAAGGTGCTTGGCGGAAACTCGTTGAGGAGAAAAAATGAAATTTTCATCTGCATTGAAACTCAACCACATATTCCGGCGGCTTTATGCGACGGAGGGCTTTGCCAACGGTTATCTGGTGCTCTATGCCCGGAAAAACCGCACTGCCACCAATCGGGTGGGCATTACCGTCAGCAAGAAGTTGGGTCACGCCGTGGTGCGTAACCGCATTCGCCGCCGCCTCCGGGAGGTCTACCGCTTGAACGAGGACCGTTTTCAAAGCGGTTGGGATATGGTTTTGGTGGCCCGCAGCCGGGCACAAAAATGCAGTTTTGCCACGCTGACGGAGGCGTACCTGTCTCTGGCGGACAAGGCCGGCATCCTCCTGAAGGAGGAAAGCGTATGAAAAAGATCGCGCTGGCGCTGATCCGCTTTTATCAGCGGCAAATTTCTCCGTGCACCGGTCCGTGCTGCCGTTTCAGACCTACCTGTTCCAGTTACGCATACGAGGCAATCAACAAATATGGGGCATTTAAAGGGGGCTGGCTGGCCCTGCGCCGCCTGATGCGGTGTCATCCCTTTTATAAAGGAGACCTTTATGATCCCGTACCGTGAAAAATGAGGAGAAAGTTCATTGGATAAGATTATTACAGTACCTTTCGGTTATCTGCTGGATTGGCTGTACCAATTGACGGACAATTTTGGCATCGCGCTTTTGCTGTTTGCGGTGGTGGTGCAGGCGGTTATGCTGCCCATGACCATCAAGAGCAAAAAAAGCACCATGAAAATGACCCGTCTGCAGCCTCGCATCGAGGAGATCAAGCGCCGCTACGCCGGCGACCAGCAGCGTCAGAATGAGGCGATCCAGAAACTGCAGAAGGAAGAAGGCGCAGACATGGGCTGCGGCGGCTGCCTGTGGAGCCTGCTGCCCCTGCTGATCCTGATCCCGCTGTACAGCGTGGTGCGTCAGCCCATTCAGTTTTTGTTCCATGAGTCCGCCGAGGTGGCGAAAGTCATCGTCGAGACCATGGGCATTGATGCCAACAATTTTTACGGTGAGGTTCTCGCCATCGGCAGCGCTTCTCTGCAGGAGAAGGTCCCTGCCATTGAGGCCGCTTTGGCCGCCGAGGGCCTGACCCTTGCCAACCCTGCCACTTTGGAAGGCCTGAAGGTCAGCCTGCTGGGCATCGACCTGTCCGTTGTTCCCAATTTGGGCAGCCTGAACTTCTTTGCTGAAGGTTGGGTGTTCGTGTGGTCCAGCGTGGGCGCGATTGTCGTCGCGCTGCTGTCTGCTCTGCAGCAGGTGGCTTCCATGCTCCTTGCCCAGCGCGCCAATAATTCCGTCGTCACCGACAAGAACGGCCTGGAAGACAAGGAAATGGCTAAGAAGACCCAGGCAAATCAGACCGGTAAGACCATGATGTGGGTCATGCCCCTGATGTCGCTGTATATCGGCTTCACTGTGCCTTGTGCGCTGAGCCTTTATTGGTTCGCCGGCGGTCTGTTCAGAACCATTTCTGATATGATCCTGACCAAGCGCCTGCGCAAGGATTATGACGCGGAAGACGCTGAAAAACTGGAGCGCTACAAAGCCGAACTGGCCGCTGAGGAAGAAAAGGAGCGCATCCGCGCTGAGCGCCGCGCTGCCAATCCCGACGGCATTACCGAAAATACCAGCAAGAAAAAGTTGCAGAAGGCAAAGCAGCAGGAAGATCAGGCCGCCAAGGCCGCTGCTGCCAAGGAATATGCAGCCAAGCGCGGCGAAGTCGAAGAAGAGGAAAAGGAAGTGACCACCCTTTCCGGCATCGCTGACCGTCCCTACTGTAAGGGTCGGGCCTATGACCCCAACCGTTACAGCGCAGAAACAACGGAGGAATAACATGGAAAAAACCATTATTGTCACCGGCAAGACCGTGGATCTGGCCATTGAGGCTGCGCTGGAGCAGTTGGGCCTGGATCGCGACAGCGTGTCTGTTCAGGTGGTGTCCCGTGAAAAGGCCGGTTTCCTGGGCCTGGGCGCACAGCCTGCCAAGGTGGAAGTGACTTATGAAGCACCCGATCCGGCACCCAAGGTGGCGCTGTCTTCCGCTTCCCGGAGCAAGCCCAAGGCCAAACCCCAGCCGGAGAAAAAACCCGAGCCTAAGGTGGAAGCACCTAAGGTCGAGAAGAAAGTCGAAAAGAAGCCCGAGCTCAAGCCGGAGCGTAAGCCCGAGCCTAAGGCTGAGCCTAAAGTGGAAGCGCCCAAGACCCCTAAGACCTATGCCGCCGCAGAGCCCGGCTCTGTGGAGGAAAAGATCGAGCAGTTCCTGAAGGGCCTGCTGGAGCATATGGGCTCCAACGCTGTGCCACACGCATGGAATGAAGAGGGCAACAAGTATAAGGTCGATCTCGTTGGCGACGATCTGGGTTACCTCATCGGTCGCCGCGGCGATACCCTGGATGCGCTGCAGCATCTGGCAAACTACAGCATCAACCGGGATGTGGAAGGTCATATCCGCATCAGCGTCGATGCGGAGGATTACCGCCTGAAGCGCGAGGACTCCCTGAGCCGCTATGCCCGCAAAAAGGCACAGCAGGTGCTGAAGGCCCGCCGCCGCACCACCCTGGAGCCCATGAACGCTTACGAGCGTCATGTGATCCACGCTGCGCTGCAGGATGTGGAAAACATCACCACCCATTCCACCGGCACAGAACCCAATCGCCGCGTGGTTATTGAATACGTGCGCTAAAATCAATATGTTTCCAAAGACCCCCGTTCGAAAGAACGGGGGCTTTTTGTAGGGGCGATTCATGAATCGCCCGCGGGCGCATCGTGATGCGCCCCTACAAGGCGGAGCGCCACGGTCTAAAGGCCTCGCGATGACAAGATTTAGTGCGGTAGTTCTCGTAGGGGCAGCCACCGGCCGCCCGAAAAGGCCCCCTTGCCTAAAGGGGGCTGGCACCGAAGGTGACTGGGGGATATTATGCCGCGCGGCGGCATATCGCCCTGCGGGCGAGTATCCCTCCGTCACGGCTGCGCCGTGCCACCTCCCTTTAGGCAAGGGAGGCTTTGGTGCGGTGGCGGTGCGCGAAATGGGAGTTGACATAATTTTACAAAAAGGTGGTTTTGTTACAGGTGGTAAACATAAGTTATTCACAGTTTCCACAGGTTTTTCCACAGGCCAAGGCGGCAAAAACCCCGTCAGCGCAAGGCTGACGGGGTGGTTTGGTTGCTGTAATACCATTTTTGCACAAGGACAAAAAATGACAATTTACTTTACATAACAACAGATCAAAACTGCATTTTTGCGGCGAACACCCGTTCTTCGGAAGCGGACTGTTCGGGATTTTCCCGGACGGCGTCCACCGTCAGGCAACTGTCGCTGTCTACTTCAAAATGCAGGGCTACGCGGTCGCCTTCTTTGCATTCGTTGAGGTAGCAGACGGAGAAATCCTTTACCGGATGATCTTCGTGGAATGCCGCCGGCAGCGTGTCCGTCACCCAGTCCAGATAGCGGCAGTTGTTCATGTGACCGTTCCAGTCCAGATCGGAAAAGTGCACTGTGCGCGCGATGCTGTTTTCCAGCGGGTGGGGCATCATTGAGCCGGGAGCAGTCAATTCGTTTCCCCGGATCAGACCGTCCACCTCCACACCGCTTTTGCCCGGCAGGATCATGCGGCGGTTTTGGATATCCATCAGTACCCATAGGCTGATAGAGCGGAAAAGTTCGTTGCCGTCCGCGTCCAGCGCCACGGCGCTTCTGGGATAGGCAGAACGGGTGGTGGGCATGGGCTAGGTCTCCACGGTGACGGTTTCGCCGGCCTGAGGCAGCCGGGTTACCTGAACCCGGTGACGGATCACTGCCCAAAAGAGTCCTAATTTTTTCAGCGCCCCGCGGTCTGTGCCCAAAAGGGCGCTGTGGTCGCCGGCGGATTCCTGCATAAAGGTGAGGATGCGGCTGGGTTTCAGCCTGCCGAAGCGATCCACATCCGCCGCGGTAACAGGGAATGTTTTTCTGTAAATATTTGTCATATTGTCTCCGTTATTTGCCGCCGATGGTGACGGTGGCGGAAAAGAGGGTGTATTCACGCTGGTAGATCACCAGCACCTGCTGCCCGTTTTGGAATGTGCCCAGGTGGGCGTTGAGATCGTTTGCGCTGCGCACGGGCTTTCCGTTGATGCTTAAAATAATGTCGCTTTCCTGCAGACCGGCTGCCGCGCCGGGTCCGTTCTCCCGCACGCCGATGATGTAAACGCCGGCAGGCAGGCGGTAGTAGCGACGGTAAGTTTCCGGAATATCCTCCCCGTGTATGCCCAATGCGGAAATGTTACAGGTGCCGTCTGCTTCGGGCGCCGGTGAAAAACTGATGGCGATGGGGTCGGGGGATAACTGCTTGAAAAGGCGGATATTCATGATGCTTAAGATGCTGGAAAGACCGCCCAGAAAGATCACCAGCGCCAGCAGGACCGCAATAAATCCCCGGTGATGCTTGGGTGGGCGGGTAGAGCCTGTTTCGTATGAATCTCTGTGTTCGAAATGTTCCATAGGCTACCTCGATTAGCGCACCAGGGGCATGGTGAAGGTGAATGTGGTCTTGCCGTCGCGGCTGGTGACGGAGAGATTTTCTCCGTGCAGACCGATGATGGTCTTGACGATGTGCAGACCCAGCCCCCAACTGTCCCGATTCACGGAACGGCTCTTATCCAGTTTGTGGAAGCGGTCAAAGACCAGCGGGAGTTCTTCCGGAG
The DNA here is from genome assembly GCA_045591725.1 of Faecousia sp. Classification (GTDB taxonomy): domain Bacteria; phylum Bacillota; class Clostridia; order Oscillospirales; family Oscillospiraceae; genus Faecousia. The sequence goes on along the minus strand of JAZNTI010000010.1, from coordinate 12,393 downwards.
GGATGGTTTTGCCGTCGTTGGTGATGGAGAAGTAGGCTTTGTCCTCGGTTTCGGTGATGGACAGGGAAAGTTCACCGCCCTGCGGGCAGAATTTGATGGCGTTGTCCACAAGATTGTAGATCACCTGCGTGATCTGGTCGGCGCAGCCCCGGACCGTTACCGGATGCTCCGGCAGTTCCACCGTTACATCCTGCTGCTTCTCGTTGATCTTTCGTTCAAAGGACACCAGCACCTGACCGGCCTGCTCGCTCAGATCAAAGGCGGTCAGTTGATCTTCGGGAATGCCGCCCTGCTCCTGCAGGCGGGAAATGTCCAGCATATTACGCACCAGGCGGCTCAGGCGCTTGGTCTCGTCGGAGACTAAAAGCAGGCACTGGCGGCTGTTTTCTTCCGGGATCGTGCCGTCGAGAATGCCGTCTATATAACCGGAGATGGTGGTCATGGGGGTCTTGAGTTCGTGGGAAATGTTGGTGACAAATTCCTGCCGCTGCTGCTCGCTCTTTTGCAGGGAGGAGGCCATGTTGTTGAAGGCAAGGGCCAGTTCTTCCACTTCCCGGGAGTAGCGGCCGCTGGTGCTGACCCGGGCGGAGAGTTTGCCGTGACCGAAGTCGCTGGCGGCCCGGGCCATTTCCCGAAGCGGACGGGACTGCCGACGGGCAAAAATGGCCATGCAGATCACCGCGATGATGGCGGCAGTGACAGAAACGAAAATAAGCGTGTCGGAGATTCTGGAAAGGATCTGCAAAGAAAGATCCACCGGCGCGGAAACGATGACCAGACCGATGACAGCGCCGCTTTCCAGCGCAATGGGGGTGGAAACAATATAGCGCGGCTCCTCGTAAAGACCTTCAATGATACCGGTGCTGGTGCAGCCGCCGGTCTCCAAAGCCCGCCGCAGATAGTCGCCGGAAAGGATCATGCCCTGATGGGCACAGCCCATGGGCGCCTTGGCGCACATCAAAAGTTTGCCCTGTGCATCGCAGATCACCGCGTCGGCACCGGAAACGGCAGCAGCGGCGGTGAGCGCCACATGGTAGTCCCGCTTGGAGGAGGGGAGATCGTCGTTATAGGCGGCAGTGAGATCTGCAATCACTTGGGCGTCGGAGCGCAAATTATCAAAGGTGTTGGCGATGATGTAATTGCGCACCAAAAGTTGAAAAGAAAATCCAATAAGCAGCAGCGCTGCCAGCAGGATGATACAGACAGTGATCAGCGCCTGACCGAATGCAGATTTCATGGGTTTTGCACCTCAAATTTGTAGCCAACGCCCCAAACGGTCTTGACGCTCCAATTTTCGGATACGCCTTCCAGTTTTTCGCGCAGGCGCTTGACATGGACATCCACCGTGCGGGAGTCACCGAAATAGTCAAAGCCCCAAACCTCGTCCAGCAGTTGGTTGCGGGTGTAGACCCGGTTGGGAGAGGAGGCAAGGTAAAAGAGCAGTTCCATCTCCTTGGGAGGGGTGTCCACTTTTTTGCCGTCTACGGTCAGTTCAAATGCGTCCATGTCGATGATGAGTTTGTCGAAAACCAGGCGGCGGACTTTCTTTTCGGTGACCACATTGTGGCTGCGGCGCAGCACCGCTTCGATCCGGGCAAGGACTTCCCGCATTTCAAAGGGCTTGGTAATATAATCGTCCGCGGCGGCTTTGAGACCCTGAACCTTGTTGCTGACTTCGTCCTTGGCGGTGAGCATGATAATGGGGGTCTGGGATTCGGCGCGGATGGCCTTGCAGACGCTCCAGCCGTCCATAACGGGCATCATCACATCCAGCAGCACCAAGTCCGGCTTTTCCGCGTGGAATGCGGCCAGACCCTGTCCGCCATCGTGGGCAAGGGTGACGGTGTAGCCCTCTTTTTCCAGATACATCTGCAGAAGTTCTGCGATGTTGCGATCGTCCTCAACTACCAGTACCGAAATGTTCATGGTAATACCTCCAAAATAGTGAAAATTACTTTTTTACCTATTATAGCACAGTTTTTGCGATTTGCGTGAACAAATTTTAAAGAGTTTACCCCAAAAATGTGAACGCGGGGATTCTGCTTGCACTTGCGCGTGACCTATGATACACTATATTTACTATGGATTGCGGCGCGGCCGCAGGAAAGGACAGATTATGGAATTTTTGGAGTTTCTGAAAGCGGTGCTGTTTGGCGTCGTGGAGGGCATTACCGAGTGGCTGCCCATTTCTTCCACAGGTCATTTGATCCTGCTGAATGAATTTGTGAAACTGAATGTCAGCGAAGCGTTTTACGAGATGTTCCAGGTGGTCATCCAGTTGGGTGCAATCCTGGCGGTGATCGTGCTGTTTTTCCACAAACTTAATCCGTTTTCCCCCAAGAAAGACGCGCTGCAGAAAAAGGGCACGTGGACGCTGTGGCTGAAGGTCGTGGCGGCGGTGCTGCCCTCTGCGGTGATCGGATTGCTGCTGGACGATTGGATGGACGCGCATCTTTATAACGGCTTTGTGGTGGCGGCGATGCTGGTCCTTTACGGCGTGGCGTTTTTGCTGGTGGAAAAGCGCAATGCCGGCAAGGAATTTGCTGTTAATAATGTAGAACAGATCGACCTGAAGACCGCGATCCTCATCGGCGCTTTTCAGTGCTTGAGCCTGATCCCCGGTACATCCAGAAGCGGCGCTACCATTTTGGGCGCGATTTTCCTTGGCGTTTCCCGGAGTGCCGGCGCAGAGTTTTCGTTTTTCCTGGCCATTCCCACCATGCTGGGCGCCAGCGCGCTGAAACTTCTGAAGTTCCTGCTGGAGGGCATCGCGCCTACGGGCACGGAACTGATGGTGCTGATCGTGGGTTGCGTGGTGTCTTTTGCGGTGAGCCTGCTGGTGATCCGGGGACTGATGGCCTTTGTGCGCAAGCGCAGTTTCGGCGTGTTTGGAATTTACCGTATTGTGCTGGGTGCGGTGGTTTTGGGATACTTCCTGCTGCGCGGATAACCTTATATTATAATGTAAGAAAACACCCCGACCGTCTGGTCGGGGCGTTTTCTTGCCTCTCCCTATGGGAGAGGTGTCTGAGCAAAGCGAAGAAGGAGAGGGCCCGCTCAGTCAAAAATCTACGTTTTTTGCCGGCTCTCCCAAGGGGAGAGCCGAGAAAAAGCACCCTGGCGGAGTTTTCGTCAGGGTGCTTGCGTTTTACAGGGGTGATTGTTTGATCTTGGCGAAGCGCCGGGGGTACTGGGGCGGTGTGGGCCGCACCTTGCGCAGCACGATGACGCTGTGGGTCGCGCCGTCAATGGAAAAATCCCGGATATCTTCCAGGTTCAGCCCCAATTTTTGGATGGCGTTTTGGGCCTCTGCCAATTCTTCTCTGGCAGCGGCACCTTTCATGGCCAGTACTGCGCCGCCAATCTTCACATAGGGGGCGGTGAGTTCCAGCAGGATATTCAGCCGGGCAACGGCCCGGGATGTGGCAAAGTCATATTGCCCCCGGCGAGTGGCAACGGCCTCCTCTGCACGGGCGGTGATGCACTGGGCGGTGATGCCCAACTGCGGAAGCACCGTTTCCAGCCACGCCATGCGCTTGCCCAAACTGTCCAGCAAGGTCACCTGTGTGCGCTCCGCTGCGATGGCAATGGGCACGCCGGGAAAACCCGCACCGCAGCCAACGTCGATGAGGGTCTTGCCCTCCAGATCTGCGGCTTTCAGCACGGTCAAACTGTCCAGCAGGTGGAGTTTCGCCACGGCAGCGTCTTCGGTGATGGCGGTGAGGTTCATCACTTCGTTTTGTTTTACCATTGCCACTGCAAAATCGCAGAGTTTTTGCTGGGTCTCACCGGAAAGCGTCAGATCCAATTCGGAAAGACCCTGACGCAAAACTTCCAACATTGCCATATCACTGCCCGTCCTTGTCGCCCAAGTCCACCTGGTTGCGGTCGGTGGGGTCAAAAACAGGTTCTTCTTCCTGGTGGTCAGGCATATAGATCTCCTGAATGTACCAACTGAACAGAAGATCGCTGACCTGCGCATAGGATTCGGTGCCGGCTTCGTCGCCGCTGACCTTGATATAGGTGTCGTTGACGAGATTTGCAAAGCCCGATGCGCTTTCGCCCACATTGGCGTCCAGCCATACCTGGTAATCGGCGATGTCCCGCAGCACCTGCTGGTCAAGCCCCTGGTAAATTTCCCGGGCCACGTTTCGGGCGGTGCTGTTGGGGTCGGATGCCAGCGCGGCATAGCAGTAGCGGAAGGCCATAAAATAGCCGGAGTAGCGGAAGATCACACTGTCATTTGCTCTGCAGGCAAGGAACGCTGCCATATTGGCGTCACGCTCCGAGGCAATGCAAATGCGGTGGGACATTTCGTGACACATGGTAAAAGGCATCACACTGTCCGGAATGGTGGGGTTGACAGCGGCTTCACCGGTCAGCGGCATGGTCAGTCCCAAGATGCCCATGGAAGAATACATCTCCGTCCAGCCCAGTTCCTTTACCGGCTCGCGTGCGCCGGCGAAGACGGCAAGGTGCTGCTTGTAGGTCAGATTGTCAAAGCCGTTGGCGGCCATTTCTGCCAGTTCGTCAAATTCGGGGAAATCCAGGTGGCCGCTGGCATCACGGGGCACTTCCTTGCTCAGACGGTTGACTTCGTCGCGGAAGTAGGTGGTTGCCATGGCTTTTTCGGTGATCAGGTGACCGGTGACTTTCAGACGAATGTCATCGGACAGAGGACCTGCGTAGTTGTTCAGTCCGTAAGTGCCGGTGTGTAGTGTCCACAGAAGCACTACGCCGGTGAGCACCCAGCCCAGCCACTGGAAAAAGTTCCAGCGCAGCACGATCATCACCACGATGGAGGCCAGCAGACCAACCACCAGCAACACGGCGAAGATCTGCCACAGCAGCACCGGCGTCGCTGCGCTCCACGCCGAGAGTGTGGTCTGCACCATGCGGGTCAGATAAGGGTAGACCATGTCCACCAGCGCCTGGTGATTTGCTGCAAAGAGCGTGATCGCCACGGTAAACGCGGCCAATACTGCCGCTACGATATATCCACGCAAATATTTCAAAGGAATGACCTCCTTTACAACTTGATCAAAGGGCATACTTTTTAATAGTATATCACAAATTTCCCGGCTTGTCTTCCCTTATTTAAGAAATTTCTGTAAAAATAGGCGCAGAATCGGCGCGCAGAGAAATAATATTAGAAAATTTTGCTATTTGCGAATAATTCTTATTGACAAATAGAAAAAGGCGTGTTATATTCATTGCAGATAAGAACAATTCTTATTTAATAATCCACAGGAGGTTATCATGAATACACACGCAAAGCATTTTAGAAAACGTGATGCCATCTTGACCTGCCTGCGTGAAACAGATTGCCACCCTTCCGCGGAATGGATCTATAGTCGGCTCAAGCCGCAGATCGAGGATCTTTCCCTGGGTACGGTCTACCGGAATCTCTCCTTGTTTAAGGAGCAGGGCCTGGCTGCCAGCGTGGGAACGGTGAACGGCGTCGAGCGATTTGACGGCAACACCGATCCTCATGTGCATCATATCTGCACAGAATGCGGTGAAGTTCAGGATCTGCCGGGGATCAGCGTTCCGGCGCAACTTTCCCTGAGCGCTGCCCGGGAAGCCTGCGGTGAGGTGAGCGGCTGTCAACTCACCTTTACCGGCAAATGCAAAAAGTGTATCGAGCAAAATCAAATTCAAAACATCATGAGCGCTTGGAGGAACGAATCGTGAGAAATTTTTATAAGGCGGCATTCCTACTTTTTGACAAATTGTTGCCGGCTTACGATCACTGCAAATGGGGCAATCGGTTAAAAAATGCCGTTGCAAGAAAAGCGTTTGCTTATGTTGGTAAGAATGTGAACTGGGGCAAAGGTTTGCGCCTTACCTCTGATTTTAGGATCGGCGACAATTCCGGCGTTGGTGATGGCGCAAGAATTTCTTGGGGTGTTACCGTTGGAAACGATGTGATGATGGGCAAAAACATGCGGATATTTACCAGAAACCATCGTACGGATCGTACCGATATTCCCATGCGCTATCAGGGGTTTGAGGAGGCTTCTCCGTTGGTTATTGGAAACGATGTTTGGATCTGCGACGGTGTGACCGTTACCCCGGGCTGCTGCAGCATCGGTGAAGGCTCAATCCTTGCCGCCGGCGCTGTGGTTACAAAAGATGTTCCGCCTTACGCTGTGGTAGGCGGTAATCCCGCAAAAGTTATCCGTTACAGAAAATAACGGAAACGATAAATTGAATGTGATTTTTGGAGGAAAATTTATGAAAAAGTTCGTTTGTTCCGTTTGTGGTTACGTTCACACCGCCGAGGAATTGGATGCCGATTTCCGCTGCCCCGTGTGCAAGGTCCCCGCTTCCAAGTTTGTGGAGCAGAAGGGTGAGCAGAAACTGGCTGCAGTTCACGAGTACGGCGTATATGCGCAGACTGTGAAGAATAATCCCGATATTTCCGAGGAAGACAAGAAGTACATCTTTGATCAGTTGATGGCCAACTTCAACGGCGAGTGCAGCGAAGTGGGCATGTATCTGTGCATGGCGCGCATCGCCCACCGCGAAGGCTATCCCGAGATCGGCCTGTACTGGGAGAAGGCTGCTTACGAAGAGGCAGAGCATGCCGCTAAGTTTGCAGAACTGCTGGGCGAAGACCTGGAGCCCAACATGAAGGCAACCACCAAGGACAACCTGGCATGGCGCGTGGACTGCGAGTTCGGCGCGACCCAGGGCAAGTTCGATCTGGCTTCCTGCGCCAAGAAGAACGGTCTGGACGCCATTCACGACACTGTCCATGAAATGGCCCGCGATGAGGCCCGCCACGGTGTTGCACTGAAGGGTCTGCTGGAGAGATATTTTAATTAATATAAAAAATTAATTGCCCAAACACAAGCGTCCTACGATGTTGAAGCGTAGGACGCGAGTGCTATTTTGTATATATGTACACGACTTTCTGATTTACATTTACAACAAAATATAATCAAGGCAAAAGGAGCGTTAAAATGAAAACGGCATATTTGATAAATTGCCATAAAAACATGAAACATGTTTCAAGATTAGCGCATCGTATTCATACACAAGATAGTCATATTTTTATTCATGTTGATAAAAAGGTTTCTGATAAAGAATATAACAATTTGCTTTTGCTTACAAATGATTTAGAGTATTGTTATATTTCAAAAACCCGTATAGACGCTAGATTAGATAATCGTACATTGGTAGATGTTGTTTTTGTTTTGGTTGCTGAAGCAAAACAATTTGCACGAAAACACTCCATTCATTACTCTTATTTTGCAAATATTAGCGGTCAGGATTATCTTATAAAGCCAATAAAATACATAGAAGATAAGTTGGAAACCACGTATCCTGATATCTATATGCTTCACCGTGATGCTTCGTATGCATCTTTTGTTAGTGCGAAGTTTAATAGAAATAAATGTTTAATAAGATATAGAGACTGGGCGTTAAAGTGTAAAATTTCTTTAATCAGGAAAATGTTACAATTATTAGGCGTAATTATGCGAAAAGTTTTGGCAATTTTTGGACAAACTGCGCGTCAGCGAATTATCAAAAAGGGGTGGGAATATTATCAAGGACCTGCGTGGTGGGTTTTCCCGGATTGTATTATTGATGCGGTAGAAGAAGAGTATTATTTGCAAACGGAATTGTCTAAGTTAATGCTAGAAGAGTCTACTACGCCAGAAGAAACGTATTTTCAATGCTTAGTAATGCATCTGTTCTATTCGAAGTTTGCTAAATACGATGGTTCAAAAATGAAAATCCGCGACTGTATGACCTATGCTGATTTTGGCGAAAAAACCAACAGGCCAATGGTTTTTCATCCGTATATTTTAACTATGGATGATTATCAAAGACTTTGTAAAAGTGACTGTTGGTATGCTAGAAAATTTGATGATACCGTAGATTTGGATGTAATTAATAAAATTGATGCAACCTTGCTTTAAAAACAATGCTTATCTGGGTGTAGAGATATTCGCAAAGTGATTATCGATGTAAAAACAATAGAGGTGTGCTGCTGTAATAACGGTAGCAGCACACACTTCGTTTTGAATCGACTTAATAAAAAGATAAAAAGTTTACTTGTCCCATTATTTCCCCTGCATTTATTTATTCTTTATATGTCCTTTCTGCTTTTATTTACCACAGCAATTTCTTTACCACACGGAAGTTATGCGCCTGTTGTTTACGCTTGCATGGTTTATTATTGCATTACCAATTCACTGCATAAGATATAGTAAAATAATTGTTAGCGAGAAATTAAAATTTGTGTTTCCCGTTCACAATTCTTGGCTAATTATAGTGTCACATATGTTGCCAGTTAATCTGCAAGACGAAACATGAATCATTAACAATTTTGTGCTTTGGGTTCTGCTTTGAAATATAGTTCTGTTAATTTATCGAAAACACGAAGAAAAACCACCGAAAATGAAATTTAAGAATGTTGTGATGAATGTGTGGTTTTTGAAAGCCGAATCAAAAAGCCCTATATAAACATTTTTAGAGACTATTCTTAAGACGAGGCCCGCCACGGTGTTGCACTGAAGGGTCTGCTGGAGCGTTACTTTAAGTAAGAATTAACCGACGATCATTTACCGCCGGCTCCCACACCGGGGGTCGGCGGCTTTTCGTAAAGGAGGAAAAACTATGAAAATTCGTATTGATAAGAACATTGTGACGTTTACGCCGGAGCATGCAGCGGAGGCCGCCGAGTTGGAAGCGCTGTGGATCAAAATGGGCAACTGCATTGGTGACAATAAGAGCCTGCAGCCTATCGGCGTGTATATCCCCAGTGAGAATAAGACCGCGATGTTCAACATTGCCGGACTGAGCGAGGAGGAGAAGAATGCCATTCCTCAGATCCGCGCACCTTATGACACGGATGTTTATTGTGTGACCTGCAATAAGACGGTTCATGTGAAGGCCGGCGAGATCGTTCCCTTCTGCTGCGGCAGAATGATGGAGATTCTGGACTGATTTGTAAATATGTAGAGGGCATGAAAATATAGCGAAAACAAAAAGTTGTATTGCCTGACCAACAATACAAAAATAGAGCCGCCACCCTCCCGGGTGGCGGCTTTGCTTATGCTTGTACAGGCGCTTTCTTTTTAAAGAGGGCAATGATCTGCTTCAGGTAGACGAAAACAAGGTACACGGAAATGATGGCGATCACCGGCATCATGTACCAGTATTCGTAGGGAACCAGTTGCCAGCACAGCGCCAGCACCGGATTTTCCGGATACAGGGAGTACATATAGTTCACCTGCACCAGTTCACCGGAGGGATTCATGATCTGGTTGGCGGCGCAGAAATCGTTGAGACCCAGATTGATGAAGTGGATCACCGTGTAAATGGCCAAAGTGATGCCGATGGTGGAAGCGATGCATTTGACATCTTTCTTCACCAGACCCAGTTTGAACAGCAGAATGGGGATACCGAATTCCAGCATGTGGTGGGTGTAGTAGAAGAAGAATGTGGAAGACAGGATCTCATATTCTGCCTGGGCGGTGTTTACCACCAGCGCCAGCACCGCGCCCAGTGACCACAGCAGCAAGAGGTTGGAAAGGACTTTGCTGCGGGTGAAGACGGCAAACGGCAGCGCCATGGCAGACAGTGCGCACAAGTGCAGAGGCAGGTACTCGTAAGGAGAGCCCCAGGTGACGATGTTCCAGACGATGGACACATAGCCGAAAAGGGACATGATGCCCAGGACGGTGATCTGGGTTTTTGTGCTGAAGCGTTTCAGCAGATAGTAAAGGCCAATGAGCGCGCCAACGCCCAGCAAAAGGGACGAAATATGAACGATGCCGAAAGAACCCCATTTCATAGATGCGTTCTCCTTTATGTGTTTTGTGCCAGTATAGCACATATTTTGTCGAAAGGGAAGAGGGATTAATTATTTGGGCAGGGAAGCGGTCTTCAATAGCGCTCTGTAAGCATAGAAATTTAAATTCGCTGCGTGGAGCACCACGCCAGCGGGCGATCGATCGCCCCTACGGAAAATCCCCGCCGATCGGCGGGGATTTGTTATTGGGTTAAATCTTAGGCCCTGATAGCGGCCTGTGGTGTTATCAGCAAAAGAGAGAATAAAGAGTTGTTTAGTTTTTTGGTTCTGTTGCCCTTATTAAGTCGCTCATATAATCAATCTTGAATGTGATGGTCTTTTGTTTTGTGAGCACCATACATCCTGCGTATTCATCATCCTCATTCTCCACAACCCTGAGTTTTAAATCCATTATGGTAGGAGTCTTGCGAATTTCATCTATTTGTACGCAAATAACGGGATATACATCATCATAAGCATCAAATTCAGCGCGCCAATTATTGGGAATGTTATATTTGATAATGCTTTCACCAACCGTTCTGCACGCGTAATCACAGCCAAATTCGTCCATAAAATACACCTCTGCATTGCTAATAGCTCTTTGTTATACAGATACTTTAGAACAAAACGTTCAAAATGTCAATAGAACAATTCGTTCTACTATATAGTGTTGTTGGTGATATTAATGGCTAAAAAATATGAAAGAATTCGCAATTTAAGAGAAGATGCTGATCTAACACAGGCGGAGCTTGGAGAACAAATCAATGTTCCCCAAAGGACCTATGCTTATTATGAATGCGGAGAACGTATGATTCCACCACAAGTTTTAGTTGCCTTGGCTCAGTTCCATCATGTCAGCGTCGATTATCTTCTTGGATTAACTGACCATAAGACACCTTATCCTAAGAAATAGGATATTTATTGCAAAAATCGCCACCCAATTGGGTGGCGATTTTGTTATAGAAATTAGCCCTTGATGGCAGCCTGTGGTGCTATGTGCAAAAGTGGGAAATTATTTGTTGAGGTCATCAGAAATTTTCTTAGCCAATTTCTCTAACACATTTCTCGCCTGGGGAAAGTGGCTTTTATCAAGTAATAACGACAAATTGTCCAATTCGTTACGCCACTCGCTAGGACTGTAAACATACATTTCGTAAAGACTAGCACACGCTTTATCAAAGTCTTTCCGAGAGATTACAAAAGCACCCATCGTTGTTAAAAACTTCTCGTAAACTTGCCGTTTTCTTTGAGATTGTTCATACTCTCTTTGCTCTTTTTGCATTTTACGCTGGTGTTTATTATTTGCGATTTGAGTAAATAAAGGTACAAGTATAGATAATGCTAATGTAAAAGCAATTGCAATCCATGGGGCAAGATTTTCCAAAGTCATATATTTCACCTCGCAGGTATTGTTTTTTATAAATTATATCATAAAGAGATGCTAAGTGCAACTAAAGGAAAAATCCCGCCGAGAAATCGGCGGGATTTATTAGGAAATATTAGCCCTTGATTGCAGCCTGGGCGGCGGCCAGACGGGCGATGGGCACACGGAAGGGGCTGCAGGACACGTAGTCCAGGCCGATCTTGTGGCAGAATTCCACGGAGACGGGGTCGCCGCCGTGCTCGCCGCAGATGCCGTAATGCAACTGCTTGCCGGAAGCCTTGCCCTTGGTGACAGCCATTTCCATCAGCATGCCGACACCGGTCTGATCCAACTTGGCGAAGGGATCGTTCTCGTAGATCTTGGAGTCGTAGTATGCGTTCAGGAACTTGCCTGCGTCGTCACGGCTGAAGCCGAAGGTCATCTGAGTCAGGTCGTTGGTGCCGAAGCAGAAGAACTCGGCTTCCTTTGCGATCTCGTCAGCGGTCAGGCAGGCGCGGGGGATCTCGATCATGGTGCCGACTTCGTAGTGCAGTTCGATGCCTGCAGCGGCGATCTCGGCGTCTGCGGTCTTGACCACGACATCCTTAACAAACTTCAGTTCCTTCACGTCGCCAACCAGGGGGATCATGATCTCGGGAACGTTGTTCCAGTCGGGATGACGCTTTGCTGTAGCAATGGCTGCGCGGATGACAGCCTTGGTCTGCATAGCGGCGATCTCGGGATAAGTGACGCTCAGACGGCAGCCACGGTGACCCATCATGGGGTTGAACTCATGCAGGGAAGCGATGATGGCCTTGATCTGCTCCACGGTCTTGCCCTTGGTAGCAGCCAGAGCGGCGATATCTTCCTCAGTGGTGGGCACGAACTCGTGCAGCGGGGGATCCAGGAAACGGATGCACACGGGGTTGCCTTCCATAACCTCGTACAGACCTTCAAAGTCAGCCTGCTGCATGGGCAGGATCTTGGCCAGTGCCGCCTCGCGCTCCTCGGCAGTGTCGGAGCAGATCATCTCGCGGAAGGGTCCGATACGGCCTTCCTCGAAGAACATATGCTCGGTACGGCACAGGCCGATGCCTTCTGCGCCCAGTTCGCGGGCCTTCTTGGCGTCGCGGGGGGAGTCGGCGTTGGTGCGGACCTTCAGACGGCGGTACTGGTCGGCCCAAGCCATGATGCGGCCGAACTCGCCGGCGATCTCGGCGTC
>JAZNTI010000009.1:0-48628 GCA_045591725.1 Faecousia sp. | reverse complement strand
GGCTACGATCCGACTTGAAAATTGCAGGAACTGCAGATCGACGGGATCTCCTGTAACGTCCACTTAAACCTTCCTCAGGAATGGGGCTTCCGTATGGAAGAGGATGGAATCAGCTGCCATCTGTACACTGCACTTCCCTATTCCAAACACAGAGGAGACTTTCTTTACGGCAACCAGGGATGCACCATTTTTGTGGATTGCATCAGCTGTGATGTCCACATCAGTGAAGCCACATCCTGAAATATTCCCAATACAACAGCAAAACTGCCAGTCCTGTGCGGACTGGCAGTTTTTTAGAATTCACCGGCATCGTACATCACAGCAGACAGTGCGCAAAGCGGTGCTGTCTCACAGCGCAAGATGCGCTTGCCAAGAGTGCAGATCTGCAAACCACTCCTGCGTGCCATCTCCACTTCCCGCTCCTCCAAACCACCCTCCGGGCCGGTAAGCAGACTTACCGTTTTGTAGGGCTTGGAAGAAAGCGCCATTTTCAGTGTTGTGGCCTGCTCATTTTCGTAAAACAGCAGCGCCTGATCTGCCAGCGCAGCCTCCTTCAGCGCATCCTCATAGCGCGATAGAACCTCCACCTTGGGGATCTTGCCGCGACCGGACTGCTCCGCAGCGGATGCCGCGATCTTCTGCCAGCGCTCCAATTTCTTGGAAATGCTTTTCTCATCCGGTTTGGAAATGCATCGGGCCGAGGGGAAGGCAACGATCCGGCTTGCGCCCAGTTCCGTAGCCTTCTGAATCACATGCTCCAATTTGTCAGCCTTGGGGAACGCCATGAAAACGCTGACTTCCACGCTTGCTTCAGTACTTCCCTCCCGGCGCTCCAGAATCTGCAGCCGCACCTGGTCACCTGAAATTTCCAGCACTGTGCATAGACATTCTGCAGCATTACCGTCGCACACCAAAACCTGCTCCTGCGGTTTCAGCCGCAGCACTTTCGCGTGATGGGCATTCTCGCCGGTGAGCACGATATATTCCCTGTTAAAAGGCTGGTCATCCACAAAAAAACGGGTCATGATCGCCCCTCCTCTCTTTCTTGAATACAGTTTAGCAAAGAAGATTGAAACATGCAAGACATTCGCAAAAAGATGTTGACAAAAAATGCCCAAGCGGTTATAATGTTCTAGCGCTTGCGAGAGTGTTGGAATGGTAGACAAGCACGTTTGAGGTGCGTGTGGTTACGCCGTGTGGGTTCGAGTCCCATCTCTCGCACCAAAAAGAACGCCACCCTTTTGGGTGGCGTTCTTTTTGGTAATTTGCGAGAGATGGGGCTCGAAAGGCCGTTAAAAAAACATGCCGGGGGCATGTTTTTAGGCCGTGGGAGAGTCCCTCAAATTTGAGACGCACCCCGTTGGGGTGTGGATCAAATTTGAACACCCTTTTCGCATGTCCAGCGAGAGATGGGACTCGAAAGGCGGACAGCAAACAGTCCGGCGGGCTGTTTGCCCGCCGTGGGAGAGTCCCGCAGTTTTAGAGCGCATCCTGTAAGGATGTGAAATAAAACTGCACTCATTTTTGCCCGGTCGCGAGAGATGGGACTCGAAAGGCCGCTTTGCACTTTCCTCCATCCCATGTAGGGGCGGTCATCGACCGCCCGAAAAAAGCACCGCAGATCACTCTGCGGTGCTTTACTATTAATCTTCAAAGGGGAACTTATAGTCAAGGCCACACTCATCGCGCAGTTGCATAAATTCCTTCTGAATGGTTTCGCCCACGGGCACGCCCAGATCCTTGCGCTCGCACCAACTGAGCCACTCTTTTTCACCGGCCGTGTAGATCCGCTCGGCACCGGGTGCTTTCTGCGATGCACGCAAGCCGCGGCAGATGCCGCCGGCAGTTTCCTTAAAGGTATCAAGACCCATAAAGAACTCGGGATTGATGACGAAGAAGAAATGACCCAGACGGTAGAAATCGTTGTTACCCTCGGCATCCTTGCCGCTGAGCGCCTTCATGTAAGGACCGCCGGCCAGCGCCGCAGACAGGATCTCCACGATGGTGGTAAAGCCGTAGCCCTTAAAACCGCCGGTCTCCTCGCCGATGCCACCCACAGGAACGAGGGCACAGTTGCCCGCGCGCATTTCCTTCAGGATCGCGCCGGAATCGGTCATGGTGCCGCCATCCTTGGTGACCACGAGGCCTGCAGGAGTGGGCTTGCCGGAGCGCTCATAGAACTCGATCTTGCCGTTCTGAATGGTAGAGGTGGCGCAGTCGAAATTGAAGGGGAACTCCTCATCGGTGGGCATGGTGAAGGTCAGCGGATTGGTGCCCATCATAGGCTCGACGCCCCAGGTAGGTGCCACGGAAGGACGTGCATTGGTGCCGGTGATGCCGATCATGCCAGCCTTCTCAGCCATGGTAGTCCAGTAACCGGCGATGCCGTAGTGGGTGGAGTTAAAGATGGTGCCACCGGCCATGCCGTAGACCTTTGCCTTCTCGATCAGTTTCTCCATCATTTTGTAAGAGGCCACCATACCCATGCCGTTGTGGGCATCCATAACCACCGTGGTAGGGGTTTCCTTGACGATCTCGCACTCAGTCACGGGCAGCAGGGTGCCGTTCTTAATACGATCCAGGTAAATGGGTTTGAAACGGTTGCAGCCGTGGCTCTCAATGCCGCGACGGTCGCTTTCCAGCAGCACATCCGCGCAGATCTTGGCGTCTTCCTCGGGCACGCCGTACTTCTTGAAGACATCAACCATGAAATTGTTGATCAGTTCCCACTGAACATAAGGTCTGGTTTCCATAGTAAATACCTCTCTTTTTCAAATTGTGTAAATTATTATACATCCGCTTCCATGAAAAATCAATGTCTATACTCACCGAAGATCACGGACAATTTCCTTGGCGATACGGTAAATATCCACCATAGAAGACATGGACGAGATCTCTTTTTTATAGTAGGACGCGTTTCGCACGCCTCTTAAGTACCACGCAAAATGCTTGCGCGCTTCCAAACACGCAATGTGCTCCCCGTGGTCGGCTTCAGCCAGTTCAAACTGCCGCACGGCAACCGCAATGCGGTCTTTCAGTTCGGGCCGCTCCGGCACATCAGCGCCCTCCAGCGCGGCACGCACCTGCTGAAACACCCACGGGTCGCCAAAGGCGCTCCTGCCGATCATCACACCGTCGGCGCCGGTACGCTTGAGACATTTGAGTGCCCTCTCCGCGTCGGTAATGTCTCCGTTTGCCAGCACCGGAATGCTGAGATTTTTCTTGACCTTGGTGATCATATCCCAGTCGGCGTTACCGGAATACAGCATTGCCCGGGTGCGCGCATGTACTGCAATCATGTCCGCACCGCAGTCTTCCATGCGCTTGGTAAAATCCAAAACATTGATGTTGCCCTTGTCCCAACCCAGGCGGCACTTTACCGTCACGGGAACGCGCACCGCGTTTTTCACCGCCGTCACGATCTGCCCGGCCAGTTCCGGCGTGCGCATCAAGCCGCATCCATCGCCGGAATTGGCGATCTTGGGCATGGGGCAGCCCATATTGATATCCAAAAAGTCGCATCCGGAGATCTCCAGCGCCAGCACCGCCGCTTCCGCCATAATGGCAGGATCATTGCCGAAGATCTGCGCGCCGCAAAGACTTCCCTCGTTTTTGCGCAGCAGTTTGGCACTCTTTTGATCCTTATAGACCAGCGCACGGGAAGAGACCATCTCCGTCACCGTAATATTGGCACCCAGTTCAGCGCAAATACTGCGAAACGCCCAGTCCGTGACGCCGGCCATAGGCCCCAGCGCAACAGGATTATTCACTTCCAAATTGCCAATGCGCATAGCCGTTCTCTCTTTCTGCAGAATATCACTATTTTAGCACATTGCCGCCGGTTTCGCAAGTCACAGCAAACTTGTCAGCAGCCACAGTACCCCGGTCAGCAGCGCGCCGCCGCAGGCCCACACAGCACCGTACAGCCACGGCTTACGCCGTGCGCGTTCTTTGTCGCCGCCGCGGGCAGCCGCCCGGGCCTCCTTCAAAAGCGCCTCCTGCGTCACATCCTTGACATCCTCACGCAAAATGAAGATCGCCTGCTCAAACAGTTTCTTGTCGGGACTTTGTACCACGATCACTTGCTTGGAAATACCCTTTACCATAAATTACCGCCTCCTCAAGGGAAGTTTTCCCCGCAAGAAGGCAGTAATATACATTCTTCATCGTTCCCCCGCCCACTCGGCAAGAAATTCTTCCAAAAATCCGCGCAAATACGCGTCACGCTCCTGCGCCAGCGCCCTGCCGGCAGAGGTGTTCATGCGGTCTTTCAGCAGCAGGAGTTTGTCATAAAAATGGGCAATGCTGGTGCTGCTGTCCGTACCCTCCGGGTCATGCATTCCCCTGCCCCGGCTGCCGCCAAAAGCGAAAGTACGGGCGATGCCGATGGCGCCCAGCGCATCCAGCCGGTCCGCATCTTGCACACACTGCCCCTCCAAAGTATCCGGCGGCAGCGAATTTTTGCTGAATGAAATCTGTCCGATGCTGCGCACAACGGCATCAACGCGCTCCTGTGCCACACCCTGACTGCGCAAAAATCCCACCGCCCTGTCGCAAGTGACGCTGGTATCCGGTGAAATCTTGTGATCGTCCACATCATGCAGCAGCGCAATAAGTTCCACCATCTGCACATCCGCGCCCTCTTGAACAGCAATGCGTTTCGCCAGTTCATAAACGCGCATGGTGTGGTGCAGGTCATGACCGCTGCTGTCACCGGCAAAGATTGCTTTTACAAATTGCTTTGCCTCAAAGATCACATTGGTGTAATCGTTCATCATTCCTGCTCCTTCGGTCTTTTGTAGCGTCCCTTAGGTTCCCACTCCGGCAGCGGCAGGCGCTGCATGGCACCAAAAATGCGCTCTTTCAGATCAGGATACTCCGCACTGAGGCGGTAGACCAATTCCTTGATCTCCTGACGCTTGGTGGTTTTGTCCACGGGGCAGCGATTCTCCACCACCGGCAGTTCCATTCTGGCGGCGAAATTGTCCACCGTCTTTTCGTGGATGTACAGCATGGGGCGAATCTGAATGACTCCTGTACGGTCCAAATCCGTCACCGGCTGGAAACAACTGATACGCCCCTCATAAAGGAGTGACATGAGGAAAGTTTCCACTGCGTCATCATAGTGATGCCCCAAAGCGACCTTGTGGATGCCGCGCTCCAAAATAGCCTGATTCAGCGCGCCCCGGCGCATCTTTGAACACATGGAACAAGGGTTTTTCTCTTTTCTATGTTCAAAAATGATGGGCGCGATCTGCGTAGGAACGATGGTATAGGACACACCCAGTTTCCCGCACAAAGCGCTGACACCGGAATAATCCATGCCCAACCCCATATCAACAGTAACGGCTTCCAAAGAAAAATCAGAATATTCCCGCAATCCTGCCAGCAATTGCAGCAGAACCAGCGAGTCCTTGCCTCCGGAAACGCCCACCGCAATACGTTCACCGGGCGCGATCATATTATAGTCCTCCACACAACGGCGGACGAGACCCATTAATTTCTGCATAACTTCGATTTCCTCCGGATTTAAGCAAAAATAGCAAGCGAGAATTTAAGAGCATTTACGAGTATTTAAGAGATTTTTAAAGTTTACTCCGCTTTTTGTAAAAATCTTCAAAAAGTCAGTTGACATTTGATTTTTATTGTGGTATAAGAATCTAGCGATTTGAGAACATTGTACTTCATGTACACCCGTTTGTCAAAATAATTTACCTATTGGAGGAACACAAAATGTCCACTACTCTCTTGAAGAAAGAGACCGTTGAGCGCAAGTGGTACGTTGTTAACGCCGCCGGTAAGCCCCTGGGCCGCACCGCTGTGGAAGTTGCCAACCTGCTGCGTGGCAAGCACAAGGTCGATTTCACCCCCGCTGTTGACTGTGGCGACAATGTCATCGTCATCAATACCGACAAGGCCATCCTGACCGGCAACAAACTGGATCAGAAGACCTACTACCGCGTGTCCGGCTGGATCGGCGGTCTGAAGGAAACCAAGGCTCGCGTCATGATGGATAACCGCTCCGACTATGCTATGGAACTGGCTGTTAAGGGTATGCTGCCCAAGAACACCATCGGCAAGAACGCCCTGACCCGTCTGCACCTGTACAAGGGTAACGAGCATCCCCACGCTGCTCAGAAGCCCGAAGTCTGGAACGCCTAATTGGAGGTAACTGAACATGTACGAAACCAAGAGAAAATACTTCTACGGCACCGGCCGCCGCAAGTCCAGCGTGGCCCGCGTCCGCGTTTATGAGAACGGCACTGGCTCCATCATCATCAACGGCCGTGAGATCGACGATTACTTCGGTCTGGATACCCTGAAACTGATCGTGAACCAGCCCCTGCTGGCCACCGATCTGGTTGGTAAACTGGACATCGTTGTCACTGTCGCCGGCGGCGGCGTGTCCGGTCAGGCCGGCGCTATCCGCCATGGTCTTTCCCGCGCTCTGCTGGGTCTGAACCCCGAGTACCGCGCCACTTTGAAGGCTGCCGGTTTCCTGACCCGCGACCCCAGAATGAAGGAAAGAAAGAAGTACGGCTTGAAGGCCGCCCGTCGCGCACCCCAGTTCTCCAAGAGATAATCTGTATTATTTCGAAGATTACAAAAACCCCGAAACCATCACGGTTTTCGGGGTTTTCTTTATGCCTTGCTTTTTGCTTTGGTGCAAACTTTGTGCAAATTATTTTAAAAGGGCTATGACACACGAAATGTCATAGCCCTCTTTCTTTATATGTTCAATATTTTTTGATTAGTGATATTTAGCGGAGTATTTTATTTAAGGCCAAATATTCACGCAAATATATTCCACGTCGCATTTCATCGGATTCAGTGTAATCTGCATGTTTTGAAAAAATAGTGCGAATTGTTTCTATCGGCATCCATCTTAGTTCCATACCTACCGCCTGTTCCCGCTGTGTCAAATGCAATTCCGATGCACCTATGATATTACACAAAAAATAACGGTCAATATACTTTGTATCCTCATAGTACTCATTGATTTGCAATACGCAATCGGAAGGCTCGACAACGAATCCTGTTTCTTCTTCAACTTCTCTTACACAACAACCTTTTTCATCTTCTTCATTTTCTATACCGCCTCCAGGAATCATCCATTGGTCAGTTTTTGTTTCATAATTAAGCAATATCAAGCCGTCTTTGACTACGATGCCACGGCAGGCAACTCTTACCTTATCCCAAGCACCAAAATAATTATCGCCTACGATTTCGATTGTTTCCATATTCCACACCTCGCCAAATTCTTGCTTATCATTTCATTTAGTATCTCACAAAATTATTATTTTTTCAATCTACTTCAATCTTTATGACTCTTTTTCTTTATATAAGACTCTTTATTAATCATCATGATTATATAAGCATTATGAGTCTTTGTCTTAAACATAGAGGCGCTAACAGCCATCCCTGCAAAAGCAAAGAGGCTTCCTTCCGGAAGCCTCTTTGCTTTACACCTCTACTTCTTCGTAGAGTTTCTTTCTCTTATGAGCCGCAATGGCGCAACCGATCACCCAAATAATACTGGCCACGATCACACCGCCGCCGGCACCCACGCACAGCCAGCCCCACCATTCAAAGTAATCACCAAACACAAATTCCGGCTCTTCAACCGGCGGTTCCGGGATCACTTCCATGGGAAGTACTTCCTGCTTTTCTTCCATGCAGTCAATGCAGCGGAAGATTGCCAATCCGTCATTCTCAGTTGTGGGCCGCTCCTTCACATAGCCGGCATCCCAGTTATGTTCATGGCGCTCCAGTTCCAAACCGCAATCGGTGCAGACCTTCCAGTGACCGGTGGCATCGTGTTCCCATTCGCTGGGCTTATGGGTCACCTCACGCTGATAGGTACAGATATCGCAGACCTCATCACAATCGCTTTCAAATTCATGCTGCACAGCCTCCGTAGGCTCTTTGCAGCCGATGCATTCCTGCCAGTGGCCGTTCTCATCAAAGGAGAACACCTCTTCTTCATAGCGGTGGGTATGACCCAGCGCAGGCGTCACAATAATGCCGCAATCGGTGCAAACCTGATCGGTGTACTCGCCCGCCTCTTCACCGGGGTTATGGGGCGTAATATCGATCTTGTCACCGCAGAGCGTACATGCGTGCCAGTGGTTTTCCTTATCAGACGACCACTCCTCACTATACTGGTGGGTGACTTCACGGGTCGTGCCGCAATCGTCACAGGTGGTATCGCAAGAATTATCAAAAACATGATTGACCACTTCACGTTCACCGCATTTGCTGCAGGTGCGTGTATGCGTGCCCAGCGACCAGTATGCCCAGTTATTAAAGGTATGCTGGCAGGAAACCTTAACGGTAGCGGAAGAAGTTAAGATCTGACCGTTAATATTCACCTTTACGCTGATCGCATTTTCACCATAATCAGCGCCGTCTTTGACCTTAAAGGTCAGGCTCAGCAAGTCGCCGTCCATATTCGCGCCGGACATGGAATAGAAAACCACACGGCCTTCATTGATCTTATAATCCACATTCACGCCACCGATCATGCTGGTAACGCCGGTCCATTCCAGACCGCTGCCGTAAGACACTTCCAGCGAGCCGGCAGTACACTGACCCACTCCGGACACTTTCACCGTAGCAGTAACGGTGCTTCCACGGTAGGCCGTGGAATTCGACAGTGTCAGCGTTGCGCCGGCGGCCATTGCCTGAGTGGCGAAAATGCAGATCAGTGCCAAGCACAAAATCGTGCAAAAAAACTTCTTTCTCATATTGATCTCCAAATTCTCTGTAAACGGCTTACTTCAAGGGATATTCACCCGGGAAGAACACATGCCACAGCAGATAGATGGCATCATTTTCATTCTGATTGCCGTCCTTGTCATAGTCCGTTTGGGCATAAACCGGATATTCCTCCGGGAAGAACACATGCCACAGCAAATAGATGGCATCTTCCTCATCAACCAAATGGTTGCGGTCCACATCGCCGGTGGCGTAGCGCAATTTGTAGGTTGCCTTATAGGTAGTGCTGCCGCTGCAGGGCACCACTTCTCTATCCCAGCCGGTAAACTCATATTCGCCCTTGCTGTCAGCAGGACGGGTGGGATCCTCCGGAGGCGTGACTTTCTCGCCAATATCGTAGCGATCCTTGCTGATCACCGTACCGTCATAATTCAGGAATGTAACGATCGGCTTGGTGATCGTTACATCAAATTTTACCGTAAAGCCCTTGTAATAAACCGTCAGGGTGTTAGTACCCACTTTGGAATTGTCAAAGCCGGCGACCATATCCGCGGTAACAGTAACGGTATGCTCCTCAGTGCCGTCATAAACGACCTTCAGTGTAGCACCGGTGATATCCAGTTTTTCTTCTCTGCAGATGTACTCCACCTTATTGGGCTTGCTGCCCAGCGTCACAGATGTAATGCTGGTAGGCACGATCTCCACAGTAAATGTTGTGGTTTTGCCGCCGCAGGAGACCGTCAAGGTATTGGTGCCCAATTTTGTGTTGTCAAATCCGCTGACCATATGCTGCACAATGGGGACAGTTTGCGTCTTGCCGTTTGAATATGTGATCAGCAATTCTGCACCGCTCAAATTAGGCAGAACATCCTGCGCCTTCAGAACATAGTTGCGCACTTGCGGCATCGTCACGATCTTAATGGAAGAAACCTTCAAGCCGCTGGTAGTGGAAGGCGTAATGCTGGGCTGCGGATCCATCACGGCAGCGTATTTGCTGCTGCCCTCCTTGATGCAGATCCAGTTTCCGTCGGTCATCTGACCCCAGGTGCGGTTGGTCCCCTCTTCATCCTGGGTCGCGACAATCACGATCTCATTGCCGGTATACTTGTAGCCTACGACTGTACCGGAAGTAGAAGGTTTATTGCGAACAGACAGCGAAGAGGTCACTTCAGAGGTGATCTTGTACCACACGCCGTCCGGGCGCGCGCTGTTAATGGCATCATTATAGGTGGTATACTGCAAGGGGATCCAGCCGTCAGAGCAGTAGCCCCACAGTTTACCGTCGCTGCCAGTAACGGTTTTGGTAATGCGCAACTGCTCATTGTTCAAAACCTTGCGTACAATGCCGTAATGGGTGGCAGGGCCTTCATAAAGTTGATTGGGCCACCAGGATGTCACCACCACATCCACATTCACCGATGTGGACTGTTCGACACCCAAATCAACGCTCTCGCCCTTATCGTTCTTCCAATGCGCGTACAGAACCATACCGTTGGTAAACGCACCGTTTATGGTTTCCACTTTCACGCCGCCCTGACGCTGGGTATACCAGCCGTCAAAAACCAGTTCTTTTCCGTTTTTATCTTTCGGAATTTCCTTAAACTCCCAACGGACAGGGCACTGCTGCCCTGCATGGAAGGTCTGATATGCGTATCTGAGCGTGCCGCCATTGCCATCCAAAAGGATATAGCGCAAAAGTTCGGGCCAGTCATTTTTGTATTCGCCGTAAAGATAGATCTGTGCCTCGATCATGCGGCGTCTGATGTGACCCTGAGAAACGCTGCCGCTGGACTTGGACCAAAGACCGAATGCATAGACCAGTTCATCACCGGTCTTGCCCTCAGCAATGGCGCTGCGGAAATTGCCTTCCGGATCGTAACTGGGAAGCGTCCAGCCTTCGCCGACATTGTATGTAAAGGAGATCAGCGCATCAAACTGCTGCTGCGTAAGAGTCAAGCCGTATTTGTCCGCGAAAGAATTCACCTTATTTTCAAAGTACTCCAGATACTTGCGCATCAGATATGTAGCATGTTCCTCTGAGATGGGATTGGAACTGGTATATGCGGTGCACGGATTATTCGGATAACCGGGCGCGCTGGAATCGCACACATCACAGCGCGTGCCGTAACCAACGGAGCGCTGAGGACCGTCCTTGATACAAGCACCCGTAAAACCCTCAAACTCTTTCAAAAGATTTACAAGAGCATCCGAGGTCACCATATTCGATTTTGCATATACGGGCGTTGCCATGACCACGGTACCCAATACCAGGGCCAAAGCCAACAGCATACACAAGAATCTGTTTTTCATGCAGACGCTCCTTTCAAAGTCAGTCAAAACAAGCAGATCAAATTTTGCCAAATCACGCATATTATAGCAGAACCTGCTCTATATTACAAGGGGGTTTCGTAAAAAAATTACATTATGTAACTTTTACCAGCAGGAAAAGGAATTGCTTTCAACCGCGAAGTATGCTAAACTGATAAAAAACGCAGGAGGTGATGCCCAATGAAAGCACTGATCGCCATGAGTGGCGGTGTAGACAGTTCCGTAGCCGCATACTTAACGCAGCAGCAGGGCTATGATTGCATTGGCGCCACCATGCATCTGCACGGTGAAAGCAAAGACGCTGCTGCCGCAGCGGATGTGGCATCACGACTGGGCATGGAGCATTGCCTCTTGGACTTTTCCGGGGAATTTAAAGAGCAGGTCATCTGCAAGTTCATACATTGCTACGAATCCGGCCTCACCCCCAACCCCTGCGTGGACTGCAACCGGCAACTGAAATTTAAACTGCTGCTGCGCCACGCCCTTTCCATGGGTTGCACATATATCGCCACCGGTCACTATGCCCGGATCTGCCGGGACGAAGAAACCGGCCGCTACCTATTAAAAAAAGCAAAAGATACTGCCAAAGATCAAACCTACTTCCTGTGCATGCTGGATCAGGAGCAACTGAGCCACACCCTTCTTCCCTTGGGCGAACTAAGCAAGGACGAAGTGCGTGCCATCGCATCGGCGCAAGGCTTCTCCAACGCCGAAAAGAAGGATTCTCAGGACATCTGTTTCGTTCCTGACGGCGATTATATGAAGTTTATCAAAGAATTCACCGGCAAAACCTATCCTGCCGGCGCATTTTTAGATCTGCAGGGCAACACCGTGGGCACCCATCAGGGTGCTATCGGGTATACTTTAGGTCAACGCAAAGGTCTGGGTATCGCGCTGGGCGCGCCGGTGTATGTCTGCGCCAAAGACATGGATGCCAACACCGTTACCGTCGGTCCTAATGAAGCGCTGCTCCGCAAAATACTCATTGCCAATGACTGGAACTGGATCAGTATTCCGGCGCTCACAGAGCCCATTCGGGTCAGCGCCAAAGCACGCTCTCGAATGACAGAGCAACCAGCCACCGTCTACCCCATGGAGGGAGGCTTCGCTAAGGTGGAATTCGACGAACCTCAGCGCGCCATCACCCCCGGCCAGGCGGTTGTGCTCTACCGGGGCGACACCGTAGTCGGTGGCGGCACCATCACAGAAGCAATATAAAAAAGGACGGCTCAGCCGTCCTTTTTCTTTTACAGGTATTTTTTCAATTCTTCCGCCAGATCAGTCTGTTCCCAGGGCAGATCGTTTCTGCCAAAATGGCCCTGCGCCGCGGTGGAGGCATAAATGGGTCTGCGCAGATCCAGTTTGCGGATGATACCTGCGGGAGTCAGATCGCAGGTCTTGCGCAAAAGTTCAGTCATTTTCTCATCGCTGATCACGCCGGTGCCGTAACTGTCCACGCGGACAGAAACCGGCTGCGCCACGGCGATAGCGTAAGCGATCTGCCCCTGTACCTGCTTCGCAAAACCGGCGGCCACCAGATTCTTTGCCATATAGGGGGCCATGTAAGCGCCACTGCGGTCCACCTTGGTGGGGTCTTTGCCGGAGAATGCACCGCCGCCGTGGGAAAAATAGCCGCCATAGGTATCCACAATGATCTTTCTGCCGGTCAGACCGGTATCACCGTCGGGACCGCCAATAACGAAATTACCGGTGGGATTGATGTGGATATGGGCAACACTGTCAATGGAGAATCCATACTTTTCCAGCACGGGTGCAATAACACCCTGACGAATATAGCGGCGCAATTCATTGATCTCAAAATCCGCGCTGTGCATCACGGAAACCACTACAGTATCCACGCCGATAACATTTCCCTCTTCGTCATACTCCACGCTCACCTGGGTCTTGCCGTCGGGACGCAGCAGGTCATTGCTGCAGATGCAGTCCGTCAGCCGGTTGGCCAGCGCGCGGCTCAGCGCGGCAGGCAGCGGCATCAGTTCTTCGGTCTGATCGCAGGCGCCGCCAAACATCATGCCCTGGTCGCCCGCACCGCCGACTTCGTCATTGGTACCCAGCGCGATATCCGCCGACTGGGTATGAACTCGGCACTGAATCTCCACGGTATCCGCGTCAAAACCCGCATCGGGATGGGTATAGCCAATGGCACGAATAGCCTCTCTGGCTACAGCAGCGTAGTCCACCGCTGCCTTGGTGGTGATCTCACCGCAGATCAGGCAGAAATTGGTCGTGACCATGGTCTCGCAAGCCACACGGCTGCCGGGATCCTGCGCAAGGCAGGCATCCAAAATGGCATCAGAAATGCTGTCCGCCACCTTGTCGGGGTGACCGTTGGTCACGCATTCAGAAGTAAATAATCTCTTTTCCATAATTTTCGTCCTTTCCAATCAATAAAAAACCGCACACCGTCGGACTCGATGTGCGAAAATATCGAATCCTCATCTGTCGTTTGCCGCCGGATTTGGCACCTTGAATTAACAGGTTGCCGGGTTTCATCGGGCCGTTCCCTCCACCACTCTTGATAAGGCTTATATGCAGTTCGAACTTATTTTACATATTATTCTGAAAAAGTCAAGCATTTTTTACTTTTTTCGCGATTTTTATTTACAACTCCTCTATGGACTTTTGTGTGAAATGTGACTATAATAGATATACTTGTTTACAGGAGTTGAGTTATTTGAAAAATCTGCGCACACGCTTTGAACGTTTCTGCTTCCGCAACCGGGACAAAGGCATCCCCAATCTGATGCTGTACATTGTTTTGGGCAATGCCATCGTCATCATCATGTCCATGCTCAATATCGACGTCCCGCTTTACAGCCTTCTTTGCTTTGACAAGACCGAGATCCTGAAAGGGCAGGTCTGGCGTCTAGTTACCTATGTATTCACACAATCCGGCGGCGGCATAATCGAACTTCTTTTCCTTTACTTCTTCTACATGATCGGCCGCCATGTGGAGCAGAGCATGGGCACATTCCGGTTTAATCTCTTTTACTTCTCCGGCATGATCCTCATGGATATTTTCGCCATGATCTTCTGCCCCATAGTCCCCGAGGGCTATATCACCAACGAGGAATATGCTTTCCTTATTACTGTACTGCCCACTTATTACCAGATGGCATCCTACCTGCATCTGACCCTGATCCTTACTTTCGCAACCACCCATCCGGATGCCCATTTCATGCTTTTCTTCATTATTCCCATTAAGGCATGGGTGATCGCGCTGATCTACCTGCTGCTGGAGGGCATCGCTGTTTTCAACCTGAGTTACCCGGTATTCTATTTCCCCCACAATCTGTTCCCCCTGGTGGCGCTGGCCAACTATTTCCTGTTCATGGGAAAAGATGTAAAGAATCTGATCCCCCTGACCTGGCAGGCAAGGGCCAACCGCGTGACCCGAAAAAAGCCGGTCAAGGCCAAGGTCATCCCCTTCTCCGGCGCAGAAAGCCATAAAAACGAGAGCGCGCAGATGCCCTACAACCACCGCTGCACGGTCTGCGGCAGAACAGACATCTCCGACCCGGACCTGGAATTCCGTTACTGCTCCCGCTGCAAAGGCTATCACTGCTATTGCATCGACCATATCAACACCCACGATCATGTGGAATAAACAAAAAGCGCGTTTGCAAAATGCAAACGCGCTTTCTTTTATTATCTGCTTCGCCGGCGCTCGACTCTTCTTCTGCGATGGCGTTGCCGCACAGCGCGGCTGCGTACCAACCGCACACCAAAGACCGCCAAAACCACAACCGTGACCACCGCCAGCAAAATGCCGCCAACGATCAGCACCCATTTCAGCAATTCGCCGTCATTGCTCTCCGGTTTTTCCGGAATGATAGGCTCATGCCACACATTCACCGCATTCACCGCCACCAGCGGCGTCTGCGCCAGGCATTTGGAGCCATGCCACACCTGCGCTACAGAGATGACCTGACCGACCTCCACCGGTGCCTGGATCACGCCCACGCTGTCACCGTATATCCATGTCAGTTTGCTCACGTCCATGCCAATGGGCAAAACCGTTGCCGCCGTGTAAAGGGGCCGTACCGTAACGCTGTTCTCACCGTTTTCCACGGGATACTGGGCGATGATCTGTCCGTCAAAGAAGATCTGCCGGTACTCATAGCGCTCCTGCACATGGTCCAGCAGCACCTTGGTCTCTTCAAAACTGCCGAATTTCTTCAGTGCCAAACCGTTATCTTCATATTCCGGCTTTGCGCCCATAACGATGGTCAAAACTTCCATACCGTTAATGGAAGACACCGCCGTGAAGCACCGGCCGCCTTCATCGGTAGCGCCGGTCTTACCGCCCAAAACACGGGAGTCCAGATACTTCTTGTTCTTCTCATTGCTGGACATGTAATTAGTGGTGTAGATCACGCGCTCTTCAGATTTATTGGTCGCCGGCACGGTATAGTTGATGGCCATAAGCAGTTGCCTGAACATAGGCAGTTTCATTGCCTCCACCATCAGCCGGCAAATATCCCGGGCGGTGGTATAGCAATTTTCATCATGAAGTCCGTGGGCATTGGTGTAATTTGTGCCGATGCAGCCCAGTTCCGCTGCACGCTGATTCATCATCCGCACAAATGAGTCCTGATTGCCGGCCACATGCTCAGCAAGCACCGTGGCGGCATCGTTGGCCGAAGCCGTCATCAGGCAGTACAGAAGATCTTCCACCGTCAGTTCCTCGCCGGCCACAAGGCCTGCGCTCACCGAGCCGATCTCCACATAGGAAAGTGCGCGTTTGGTCACCGCTACGCGGTCATCCAGTTCCGTATTTTCCAATACCAGCAGTGCTGTCATCAGTTTGACCATACTGGAAGGATAGATCTTCTCATCCATATTCCAGCCATAGATCATGGTGTCGCTTTGCAGTTCATACACCACTACCGCCTTGGAGGTTTCCACCAACCGCTCTGTTTCGCTCAGTTGCAGCGCCGCATCCGGAGTATGGCAGCCGCTGACCACAGACTGGTCTACCGTCTCCGCCCGGGCAGCCGGCGCAAATGCCGACAAAGCCACCGCAAGGCACAGGAAAATATAAATTGTCCTGATTTTTTTCATATTTCTCCCCTGTATTCACACGCCGGACTTGTCCAGCGCCAAAAATTCGTGTATAATGATAGCGTTATTATATCAGTTAATGAAACTGTAGTCAATGAGGAGGTTGCTGCGAATGAAAAATACCGCCCTTTGGCTGCTGGTGCTCCTCTGCTGCAGTTGCCTTGCTTTCACCGGCGGACTGTTCGTTGGCAGGAATTTCGGTCACGGCGATATCCAGTTATCGGACATTCCCTCCTCTTCCCACTCCGTCAGCAGTAGCAGCAGCGCAAGCAAAGACGAAGCGCCGCTGATGGTGAACATCAACACCGCCACATCCGAGCAACTTGAGGAACTTCCGGGCATCGGCCCGACCCTTGCGCAGCGCATTGTTGACTACAGAAACGAAAACGGTCCTTTTGCAGATGTAGCCGACCTACTGAACGTTTCCGGTATCGGCTCCGGCAAACTGCAGGACATTTTGGAATTCATCACCACAGGAGGTTAAGTCATGAAAATTCTTGTTGTTGACGACGAAGAATTGCTGGTAAAAGGCATTCGCTTCAATCTGCAAAACGAAGGCTACGAAGTGCTCACCGGCAGTAACGGTCTGGACGCCCTGCGGATCGCCAAAAGCGACGCACCGGATCTCATCGTTTTGGATGTGATGATGCCGGAGATGGACGGGCTTTCCGCCTGCGCAGCCATCCGGGAGTTTTCCAATGTGCCCATCATCCTGCTCACCGCCAAAGTCGACGATATGGACAAACTCATGGGTTTTGACCATGGCGCGGACGATTACCTGACAAAGCCGTTCAACATTCTGGAACTTAAGGCGCGTATCCGGGCGCTGCTGCGGCGCTCCGGCGCAGCAGAAAAAGAAGAAGGCGGCATGCTCACCATCGGTTCCATTTCCCTGGACCTTGATTCCCGCAATGCTTACCGCGGCGGGCAGCCTGTGGAACTGACCGCCAAGGAATTCGATGTTATTGAATTTCTCATGCGCAATCCCAACCGCGTCTATTCCCGCGAAGCGCTGCTGGACACCATCTGGGCCTATGAATACCGCAGCGATATCCGCACCGTGGATGTCCACATCCGCCGGCTGCGGGAAAAACTGGAAGAAAATCCCGCAGAACCCAACTATATTATGACGAAGTGGGGCGTTGGCTATTATTTCCGGAAGTAAGTTCAAAAAACTAATACCTTACCGCAGTGCGCAGATGCGCTATGCAACCATCTATGTGTGCATTACCTTCGCGGTACTGTTATTCCTTAATATATATACCGCCGGCACCAGCCAAAAACTGTTCTATCAGAGCAAAGAGACCTCCATGATCGAAAAATGTTTACTTGCATCTCAGGAGATCTCTGACCTTGCGGTGCTCAATCCCTCCACCACTGCTGCAGCCGTGGCGGAAATGGGCAGTTTAAAAGTGTCTCGTCTGATCATCACGGACCAAAACGGCCTTGCTGTCTACGATTCGCTGACAGAAGAGTCCTGCCTTGACTCTTATGTGCTGCTGCCGGAAGTAGTCAGCGCCATGCGCGGAAATAATGTCTTTACCTGGCATTACCGCGACGGTGCCATGCAGTCCCGGGCCGCCACTCCCATTATGTACTACGGCACGCTCATCGGCTGCGTCTATATGATGGAGTACGATACCCAGCAAGGTGCATTGATCCAGGCGCTGCAGTCCAACACGCTGACCATCACCATCATTTTGGAATTGGCGGTCATCGCCTTCTCCATTTTCTTCTCTGTAGCATTTTCCAATCGTTTCCGGCGGATCCTCTCGTCCATGCGCATTATCCGTGAGGGCGATTATTCCCACAAGGTCACCATGGGCGGCAGCGACGAACTGACTCTGCTGGGCGACGAATTCAACGACCTGACAGAAAAACTACAGGAATCGGAAAACAAGCGCCGGCAATTCGTCTCTGACGCATCCCACGAACTCAAAACGCCTTTGGCATCCATCAAACTGTTGTCTGACTCCATTTTGCAAAACGACGTAGATCTGGAGACCGCCAAAGAATTTGTGGGCGATATCGGCAATGAGGCCGACCGTCTGAACCGCATGACCCAAAAACTTCTCTCCCTGACCAAGATCGAAGGCTCCCAGGACAGCGACAGCGAGATCATCTACATTGCCCCCACTATTTCCCGCGTGGCGCGGATGCTCTGCGCCATCGCCGAGAAAAACGGCGTCACCATCGACTTGCAACTGGAAAACGACTGCCCCATTCTGATCTTGGAAGATGACCTCTATCAAATCGCCTTCAACCTCATGGAAAACGGCATCAAATACAATGTCCCCGGCGGCAAACTCACCGTCACCCTCTCCAGAGACGAAGACAGCGCCTACATCCGCTTCACCGATACCGGCATGGGCATCCCGGAAGACTCCATTGGCCACATTTTTGAGCGTTTCTACCGGGTGGATAAAGCCCGTTCCCGGAAATCCGGCGGCAGCGGTCTCGGTCTTTCCATTGTGCGCAGCATGGTGGAGCGCAGCGACGGTACTATCAGCGTAGAAAGCACCCCGGGCAAGGGTTCCACTTTCACCGTCACCTTCCCCGCCTTTGACCCAACGGAGGTAGAAGCATGAAAAAACTGTTACCTTTGATCCTGACTACCCTGCTGCTCCTTTCCGCCTGCACGCCGGCAGCCGGCAACATTCAGGCTCCGGTAAACTTTTACTACCCACGCGAAACTTTCGACTACGATGCACCGGACGGCGTCATTGCCTCCGAAGTCCGTGAATCTGCCGATTGCGCCGACGAAAACGAGATCCTGCAGCGTTACTTCCGCGGACCGGAAGATCCCATGTTCCAGCGTCCTTTCCCGGCCGCCACAGAACTGGTTTCCTTGCAATTGCAGGAAAACGTCGCCACCATCATCTTGACCGACAATATTTCAACACTCACCGGAATGGATCTGACCCTTGCCTGCGCCTGCATTGCCAAAACCGCCATAGATATTCTCAACGTGGAGCAAGTCACCATCCAGGCGCAGACCCAGTCCCTCGGCGGTCAGACAAGCATCACCCTGACCCTTGAAGACCTTCTTTTGCTGGATAGCAGCAAGATCGTCATTGAGCCCGATTAACCTTTGGAGGTAAACATGAAATTCGTATCCTGGAATGTCAACGGCCTGCGTGCCTGCATGCAAAAAGGCTTTATGGATTTTTTCACTGCCACTGATGCCGACTTTTTCTGCCTGCAGGAAACCAAACTGCAGGAAGGACAAATTGACCTCTCCCTGCCCGGCTATGAACAGTACTGGTGCTACGCCGAGAAAAAAGGCTATTCCGGCACCGCCATTTTTGCCAAGCATACGCCTCTATCCGTGCATTACGGCATTGATGTTGCGCCGCTGGACAACGAGGGCCGTGTCATCACGCTGGAGTATCCCGATTTTTTCCTTGTTACCTGCTACACCCCCAATTCCCAACGGGAACTGGCGCGGCTGGATCACCGCATGGTCTGGGAAGATGCCTTCAGGGCATATTTGGCGAAACTGGACGCGCAAAAAAGCGTCATCATTTGCGGCGACCTGAATGTGGCGCACCAGCCCATCGACCTGAAAAACCCCTCTTCCAACCACCGCAACGCCGGTTTCACCGACGAGGAGCGCGGCGCATTTACCCGTCTGCTGGAAAGCGGCTTTACGGATACCTTCCGTCACTTAAATCCCACTGCCACCGGCTGTTACTCCTGGTGGAGTTATATGTTCAACGCCCGGGCCAACAACGCAGGCTGGCGTATTGACTATTTCCTCACCTCCGACCGCCTGCGCCAGCATATCACCAATGCCCTGATCCACCCGGATATCTTCGGCTCGGATCACTGCCCTGTGAGTCTGGAACTGGATATCTAAAGCAGATCCCCTTGCCGCGGCAGGGGGATTTTTCACGAAATGTATATTTTTGCAATAGTTGGAAATAATGCATTTCGGAGGTGCTTTATATGAAAAGCAAAAAATACGGCAGTAAATTCGCCGGTAAGGGCTACTACATAGCCCTGATCCTGTGCGCTGCTGCCATCGGGATTTCCGGCTATTTGTACTACCGAAACGACACCGTAAACGATCCGCAAATGCAAAACCCCTCAGCAAGCGTCAACCCGTCCGATAAAGACGATGACGATGTCCAGGCAATTGCCCCCGGTCCTTCTGACGGCAATGACCCCGTCACACCCCCGGTAAATAATGACAAACCCGGCACTGACAAGGTCCTGCGCACCTGCGCACCGGTCACCGGTCAGACCGTCATGGGCTATGCCATGGACTGCCTGAGTTATAACCCCACCACCCGGGATTGGCGTGTGCACAACGGCATCGACATTGCCGCACCGGAGGGCACGGCTGTTTGTGCCGCTGCAGATGGCACGGTCTACACCGTCTATGAAGACGAAACCATGGGCACGACCGTGGTGATCCGCCATGAAAACGGCTATGTCACCAAATACGCAAGCCTTGCCAGCGAAGTCAGCGTTGCCCCCGGCGATGAGGTTTCTATGGGGCAAACCATCGGCACAGTAGGAAATACCGCGTTGCTGGAATACGCCATCGGCGAGCATGTGCATTTCAGCGTGACCCTCAATGACGAGGCTGTGGATCCGCTGGACTTCTTCGCTTTGGGTTAAATCGCCTGATTCTTTCCTCTTTGTTATAGGAGCCGCCGGTGACCGGCGGCTCCGCTTTTACGATAAAAGCAGTGCAGAATATTCTGCACTGCTTAAATCTTGTATTCCGGAAAATAGGTCTTGACAAAATCCACTTCCTGCACCCGGAAGGACTTTCCGTTCAGGTGTTCCAGCACTTCGCCGTCGGTGGAAAAATCAAAGGTCAACTTGTAAGAGTACAGCGCCTGATAATTCCGGTCAAAGCGCTTGTCCAGTTTGCCGTACTTGCCATCGCCCAGCAGCGGATGCCCCGCATGCGCAAATTGCGCACGGATCTGATGGGTGCGGCCGGTAATGAGTTCACACTCCACCAGCGAAAGGCCGTTATTCACCGCCAGCACCTTATAATTGGTCTGGCAGGATTTGCTGCCCGGCTGAGGCGTGTCGGTAACGAATACACGGTTTTTCTTGGCATCTTTAAAAAGGTAGCCCTTCAGGCTCCCCTCTCTGGGCTTGGGGACGCCCTCTACAATGGCAAGATACCGCTTATCCAGTTCCCGGTCCTTGATTTTTTGGTTCATGATGCGCAGCGCCTGGGCCGTCTTGGCGGCAATGACGATGCCGCCGGTGTTGCGGTCAATGCGGTTGCACAGCGCCGGAGTGAAGGAATTCTCTCCCCGTGGATTCCACTCCCGCTTCTGATAAAGATACGCCTGGATATGATCGATCAGCGTTCTGCCGTACTCCGCGCCGTCATGAGGGTGCACCGCCAGACCCGGTCGCTTGTCTACCAGTATGATCTGCTCATCTTCATAAACGATGCTCAATTTCGGTGCAGCCACAGTCAGATACGCATTATCCTCCCGGGGTTTGTCAAAGAACTCATCGTTGATATAAAGTTGCAGCACATCGCCCTCTTGCAGCCGGGTATCGCGCTCCACGCGCTTGCCGCCCAATTTGATCCGCTTCAGTCGGATATACTTCTGCATCAGCGAAGCCGGCAGCAGCGGCACAGCCTTGGCAAGAAAACGGTCCAGCCGCTGACCGGCATCATTTACGCCAACGGTCAGTTCCTTCATTCTGGCTTCCCCATTTCAACAAAATGCTGATTGACCTTCTCGGTGAATTCCGCTGCAGCATTGTAACCCATCTTCTTCTGGCGGTTGTTCATTGCCGCTACTTCCACGATCACTGCCAGATTTCTGCCGGGTGTGATGGGAATGGTGTACATGGGCACATCCACGCCCAAAAGTTCCATGTGCTGATCTTCAAGACCCAGCCGGTCATACACTTCCTGCTTATTCCAGTGGACGATATTCACAATAAGGTTGATCTCATTTTCCTGTTTCACCGCGCCCACGCCGAACAGTTTCGCCACATTGATAATGCCAATACCGCGCAGTTCGATATAGTTGCGGATCAGTTCCGGCGCGTTGCCCATAAGGGTGTTGCCGGAAATGCGGCGGATCTCCACCGCGTCATCGGCGATGAGTCTGTGACCGCGCTTCAGAAGTTCCACAGCGGCCTCACTCTTGCCGATACCGCTGTCGCCGATAAGCAGCACGCCCTCGCCGTAAACTTCCATCAAAACGCCGTGGCGGGTAATACGGGCAGCCAGTTCCGCCCGCAGATACGCGATGATGGAAGAAATGGTAGTCGAAGTACGCTCACCGGTGCGTAAAAGCGTCACATCGTGCTTCTTCGCCGCCTCCACGCACTGCTCATCCGGCAGAAAATTCCGGGCGAACAGCAGCGCAGGAAAACGGTGAAACAGCAGCCGGTCGTAAATTTCAGCACGCTCTTCCTCAGACCGCTTAGAGAGATAACTCATCTCCGCATTGCCCATGACCTGCAAACGCATGGGCTCAAAGTGGCCGAAATAGCCAGCCAGTTGCAAACCGGGACGGGCCACATCTTCCACCGTGATGCCCACGGAAGCAAAATCCGACGCTGCATAGACCACTTCCAGATGAAATTCGTCCACCAAACGGCTCAGAGGGACATTATAAGTTTCCGCCATACCGCTTTCTCCCTTCAAAGTTTACTGTCATTATACCTTTGGAAGCGAAGAATATCAATATAATTTTAAAAAAAGCAAATTTTCTTAAAAAAAGACTTGCTTTTTTCGTCATTGTTTGGTATCATATCTAAGCGCCTGCGAAGGCGACTGAATGTGTACTACTGAGATAGGAGGTGCAGAGAATGGCGAAGTGTGATTTTTGTGGCAAGGGCGTGACCTTCGGTATTAAGGTTTCCCACTCCCACAGACGTTCCAACCGTATGTGGAAGCCCAACGTCAAGCGCGTTAAAGCGGTTGTCAACGGTACTCCGTGCCATGTGTACGCTTGTACCAGATGCCTCCGTTCCAACAAGGTCGAGCGGGCCGTCTGATATATGCCACTAACGCCACCGATTCCGGTGGCGTTTTTATTTCTTCATTTTGAAAGCAAAAACCGACCTATGATGATCATAGGTCGGTTTTTCTTATTCCTTATTCAGATCCCGGTGGATCAGATGCACCTTGCGCTCCTCACCCTTAAGCAAACGCTTAATGTTTCCGCGATGCATATACACCGCCAGCAGGCCCAGGAAAATACCGCCGACCATGGTGACCCAGTCACCGAAATGCAGGATTCCAAATCCCAGCGCAAAGGCTGCCGCACCCAGCACGCTGCCCAGCGACACATAGCGTGTAAGCCAGAAGGTCACCACAAACACCGTCAAAATGATCAGTGCAATGCGCCAGTCCAGTACCAGCGCCACCGTCAGGCCGCACAGAATACCTTTGCCACCCTTAAATCCCAGCAGCACCGGAAAATCATGTCCCAGGGATACCATAACAGCGCCCAGTACCAAGCCTTCCCGATAATACCCGTAATTTGCAAGGATCCAGCCGCCCACATAGCAGGCCAACGCCGTCTTCACCACATCTACCAGCATCACCAGCAGGGTACTCCAGCCGCCGTAACTACGGAAGAAATTGGTAAGACCTGCATTACCGCTGCCATGCTCGCGAACATCGTCATGAGCCACCAGCGCAGAGATGCACACTGAACCGTTGAGATTGCCCAACAAATACGCCGACAGCACAGTAATCAGTACCGCGTAGAGCATTTTTTACTCCTCCTTGTCGCCCTTCTGGCGAATGGTGATCCGCACGGGCGTGCCCTGCAGACCGAACACTTCACGGATCTGATTCTCCAGATAGCGCTGATAAGAGAAATGGAACAGCCGCGCGTCATTGCAGAAAATCACGAAATGCGGCGGCTTCGTGCCGGCCTGGGTCATATAGTACATCTTCAGCCGGCGGCCCTTATCCGTAGGCGGCTGCACACGGGCGGTGGCATCCGCCAGCACGCTGTTCAGCGCACCGGTGGTAATACGGCTGGTATTCTGCTTATGCACGTCCTGGATCACCTGATACAGTTTATCCACCCGCTGACCGGTCAATGCCGACAAAAACACCACAGGCGCATAGAGCATATAACTCAGGTCATTGCGCACGCTGGCTTCCTTGTCGCGCATGGTATTGGTCTGCTTATCCTCCACCGCGTCCCACTTATTGACAACGATGATGGCAGCCTTGCCGGCTTCATGCACCAACCCGGCGATCTTGGTATCCTGCTCGGTAACGCCGTCATTGGCATCCACCAGGATCAGGCACACATCACTGCGCTCGATGGCAGCCACGGTGCGCATATTGGAGTACTTCTCAATGAGGTCATCGACCTTGCTCTTGCGGCGCATACCGGCGGTATCAATGAAGCAATACTTACCGGTCTCGTTCTCAAAATAGGAGTCGATAGCATCACGGGTCGTGCCCGCCACATCAGAAACGATAACACGCTCTTCGCCCAGAATCCGGTTCAAAAGGCTGGACTTACCCACATTGGGTTTGCCCACGATGGCGACCTTGATGATGTCGCTTTCCGCTTCCTCCCCATCATCTTCGGGGATGTTCTCCAGCACCCAGTCCAGCATATCGCCGGTTCCGTGGCCATGAACAGCGGATACCTCAAAAAGATCCCCAATGCCCAAGGAATAAAACTCATAAACATCCGGATTCACCGGACCGATCGAGTCGCACTTATTCACCGCCAACGCCACCGGCTTTCCGGATTTGCGCAGCATGGTAGCAACGTCCTCGTCCGCCGCGGTAACGCCGCTGCGCACATCGGTAACCATGATAATGGCATCAGCCAGTTCAATGCCGATCTCCGCCTGACGGCGCATGAATTTGAGCATATCACTGTCCGTACCGGGCTCGATACCGCCCGTATCCACCAAAGAGAACTGTCTGCCGCACCACTCGCAATCGCCGTAAATACGGTCACGGGTGACGCCGGGGGTATCCTCCACAATGGAAGTGCGCTGACCGGTCAATTTATTAAAGAGCATGGACTTGCCCACATTAGGTCTGCCCACGATGGCGACCAAAGGCTTTGCCATGAGATCACTTCCTTTCCGCGAACCTGTGTTTCTGCTATTATGGCACAGATTCGCATCTAAATCAATGCTTTTAAGTCGATTCACACAACTTTTACACTTTGCCCTTACACGGAAAAAGAGGAAGGCTGAAGCCTTCCTCTTACATTTCCTGCCTTAGTCAGCCTTGGCGGCCAGGACCTGACGGCCGTTGTAGGTACCGCAAGCCTTGCAAGCTCTGTGGGGCTGGACGGGCTCGCCGCACTTGGGACACACGGTCACATTGGGAGCAACCAGCTTCGTGTTGTTGTGGCGACGGGTATCGCGACGGGCTTTGGAAACTTTACACTTCGGGACAGCCATGGATGACACCTCCTTGTTGGTCGAACTGCTTTTTGCAGCATTCTAAAGATTTTACTTATCGAGAAGCTGCTTCAAAGCAGCAAAACGGGGATCGATCTCTTTTTGGCAGCCGCAAGGACCATCATTCAGGTTCTTGCCGCACCGGCAGCACAAGCCTTTGCAATCCGGCTTGCACAGCAGTTTAGAGTCCAGATTCAGCACGAACACTGTGCGAATAATGTCCTCCAGATCGGCGCTGTCGCCCACAAGAGGGAATACCCATTCATCTTCGTTTTCCTCATTGGTCAGTTCCGTGACCAGCACCACATCCAGCGGAAACTCCACATAAGCGTCAAACGCCGCTGCGCAGCGATCGCAAACGCCATGGATGGTGGTATGCAGGGAGCCGGTCATCATCAGCACACCGGCGGTGTTGCGCACCGTACCGGAAGCCTCCACCTGCTCGCTCACCGGGAAACTTTCACCGTATTGAAGATCGCTCAGATCAATACTTGCTGTGAACGGAAGCGAAGCACCGGGCACATCGATGATCTTACTCAGACCCAGTAGCATATTCCTTCCCTCCTCACAGTCATGCCTAAACATTATAATGTGTTTTATGCCGTTTGTCAAACATTATTTTCGCTTATTTGCAAGATTTTCGCCAGTTTTTCACCGCAGTTCCCAGGGCTTGATACGGCTTGCCTTTTCGTAAAGCAAAAGGTAACTGTCGTAGCGGCTTTGCTCGATCGCCCCTGCTTTCAGTGCAGCAGTCACGGCACAACCGGGCTCCGCCCGATGGGAGCAGTCGTCAAACTGACATTTGCCGATGTAACGGCCGAAATCCGGAAACGCGTACTGCAGATTTTCCTTTAGGATCACTTCCATCTGATCGGTGTCAAAAGAAGAAAATCCCGGCGTATCCGCCACAAATGTATCCTCGCCCAGATCATACAGTTCCACATGCCGGGTAGTATGGCGGCCGCGTCCGAGTTTTTGCGACACTTCCCCCACCGGCAGCGCCAGCCGGGGACACAGGCAGTTAAGCATGCTGCTCTTGCCCACACCGGAATTTCCGGTAAAGGCCACCAACTTGCCCTGAATGCGCTGCCGCAGCATTTTCACGCCGTCGCCTTTCTCAGCGCTGGTGCAGATCACATCAAAGCCGGCATTGGTATAGATCCGATTCAGATCCAGCGCCGGATCCAGATCGCACTTATTAATACAAAGGATCACTTCCACGCCCTGATCGCCGGCGATAGCCGCCACGCGGTCAATAAGAAACGGCTCCGTAACGGGGTTGACATTGGCGGCAAAAACCACCAGTGCATCAATGTTGGCAACTGCCGGTCGGATGAAACTGTTCTTCCGGGGAAGCACACGTTCCACCATACCCTTACCCTGTTCAACGGTAATCTCCACAAGATCGCCGGTCAGAGGGCTGATGCCCTCCTTGCGCAAAATTCCTCTTGCGCGGCAGGTGACCACCCCATCCGGGGTGGCTACATCATAAAATCCGCTGAGCGACCGGATGATCCGGCCCGACTTATTATTGCTCATCAAAATCAATTTCCAACGGTGCGCCGTAGACCTTTCCATCGATCTTCAGCACAAATTCCACTTTGCCGTTGCCCTTCACATTAAACTGGGTACTGACCGTGCCTGCGGGGATGGTGCGCTGTTCCAGCAATTCCTCGCCGCACCACAGAGTCAGAACATAGTCTTCTTCCCGATCATCCGGAAGTTCCACGGTAATGACCTTGCTTACCGGGTCCGCCTCCGGAACATTATCAACGGGGGGATTATCCACCGGAGGATTGGGTTTTTCATCCTGATTCCCCAGCGAGATCTGCAAGACGATCTGGGTGGTAACATTGATCTCCGTCTGTGCTGCCTCGGACTGACCAACCACCATTCCGGCAGGCTGGTTGCTCTTGATCTCTTCAAAGACCACATTATTGAAGCCGTTTGCTTTCAAAAGCGTCAGCGCATCTTCTTTGCTCTGTCCGTGAACATTGGGCACTTTCGCCATCTTCACCGCAGGGCCGGTGCTGATCCACATGGTGATCTGCTGATTATCGCTCAATTCCTCATTCTTAAGGGGATTGGTGCGGATCACCTGACCCACCGGAACGACCTCATTAGACTCTTCCAGCACCCGGATATTATCTTCTTTGATGCCAAGAACATCCATTAGGAACTGCTTTGCGGCATCCACATCCAGGCCGCTGAGATCTTCCATCTTCTTGATCTCCGGAACAGGACCGAGGCTCACATAAACCGTCACAACGCCACCCTTGGGGATAGAAGTGCCGCCTTTGGGGTTCTGATTGAAAACCGTTCCCTCGGGATATTCATCGTTATAATCCTTACTGCCCAGCCGAATGACCACGTCCTCCGACTCCAGTTCCTCAAAGACTTTGCCTACCAGATCCGGCACCACCACATCGGTGCTGTCCACATTCATAATGGCATACACGAAAAGAACAATCGCACTCAAAGCAACGATGGCGCAAAGGATAATGGTAATGGTTGCAACCATACCGCCACGGGGTTCCTCGTCATCAACGATCACTTCGCGGCTTTTGCGCGCCGGCTGCTTGGCATGCTCCGGACGCTTTTGTGCAGTTTTCTGTGCCGCCGTTTTGCGCTCTTTGGCAGGCGTCTTGGGCAACTGCATCGTCTCTTGAGAGGTGTGACCCTCCCCGACCAGTTTCATGCCTGCATCCATATCCGTGTCAGGATTGTTGTAGTCAAACAGGATCGTGGGATTCTTCCGGAACTCATCCATGTCATAGAGCATGGCATTGACGGTGGCATAACGACCGGACACCGCCGGAGTCATAGCCTTCATCATGATCTGTTCCAGACCGCCGGGGATATTGGGATTGATGGTGGACGGCATGGGCGCGCCGCCGTTGATGTGCTGGATCGCCACCGCCACAGGGGAATCGCCGTCATAAGGCGGCCGGCCGGTGATCATCTCATACATCACAACGCCCAGCGAGTAAATATCGCTGCGGCTGTCTACACGGCCGCCGCGTGCCTGCTCGGGAGAGATATAATGCACCGAACCAAGGGCCTCCTTGGTCAAGGTGTTGGTCTTGGACATAACCTGCGCAATACCGAAGTCAGCCACCTTCACCGAGCCGTTTTTCAGCACCATCACATTGTGGGGCTTGATATCCCGGTGCACGATGCCGCGGCTATGGGCGTGCTCCAGGGCTTTGCCGATCTGAATGGCAAAGTGCAGGGTC
Organism: Faecousia sp.; assembly: GCA_045591725.1. GTDB lineage: Bacteria > Bacillota > Clostridia > Oscillospirales > Oscillospiraceae > Faecousia. The sequence goes on along the minus strand of JAZNTI010000009.1, from coordinate 19,868 downwards.
TCTTTCCAGTTCAGCGTGCCCTTGCGCTCCATATACTGCTTCAGGCTGATGCCGTCGATCAGTTCCATGACGATATAGTCCGCGTCATCAGAAGTGGAAACGTCATACACAGACACGATATTGGGGTGTGAAAGCATGGCAACTGCCTGGCTTTCCGCGTGGAAACGGTTGCGGAATTCTTCATCCTTGAAATAATCATCCTTCAGGATCTTCACCGCCACCAGGCGGTTCAGGCGGTGACACTTGGCTTTATACACCACAGCCATACCACCCACGCCGATGACTTCCAATATTTCATAACGGTTATCCAGTAACCGACCGATATACTTATCCATAGTTTACTCCTTAAACGCTCACACCTGCACCAGCACGCTGGTGACATTATCCGGTGCGCCGCGGTTTTTGGCGATCTCCAGCAGGCGTTCACAGCAGCGCTCTTTATCCACGCCGTGAATCACTTCAAACAAAAATTCCTGATCGTCGATCTCATTGGAAAGGCCGTCAGAGCAGAGCATCAGAAAATCATCCCGCTGCAGATCCAGTTGGAACACATCACACACGACGCTTGCTTCCGTACCCAGTGCCCGGGTAATGAAATTCTTGCCGGGATAGGTGCGGGCCTGCTCCTGGGTCAGTTCGCCCCGGTCCACCATCATCTGCACCACAGAGTGATCCACAGTGATCTGACGGATGCCGGCGGTATTGATGATGTACGCCCGGCTGTCGCCGATATTCAGCACCACGGCACGCTTGCCGGTAACCAGCGCCGCCACCAGGGTCGTCCCCATGCCGGAAAACTCCTCAAACTGCTGCGCCTGATCGAAAACGGTGAAATTTGCCAGGCGCACCGCATCCTCCAGCATCAGAACGATTTGCTCATCATTCATGCCGGAAGAATATGTATTTTTCACTTCCTGCACGAATACATCTGTGGCAAGCGTGCTGGCAACATTGCCGGACTTTGCGCCGCCCATACCGTCACAGACGATGCAAAGCAGCGTATTGCGGTCCAATTGCTCGATCTGATAGGTATCCTGGTTCTGCGGGCGTACACACCCGGGATCCGTCAAGCCCCAATATCGCATTTTGAGTCCCTCCTTTCGGCACAAAGCGCCGAATCAATCTTGCTTTTGCTGTTCTTTGACATACTTTCTGCGAAGTTGGCCGCAGGAAGCGTCAATATCACCGCCCAGAGAGCGCCGCACCGTTGCAGTTACGCCGCCATCTTCCAGGCATTTCTGAAACGCCGCCACCGCTTCCCGGGTGCTGGGTTTCAGAGGACTTTCCTCCACATGGTTCAGAGGAATCAGATTAAAGTGCGCGCTCATGCCTTTCAGGCGGCGCAGCAGTTCTTTTGCATGCTCCGGGCGGTCATTAACGTCGCGAATCATGGCGTATTCAAAGGATATCCGTCGACCCGTGGCATCATAGTACCGGCGGCAGGCATCCAAAAGTTCCTGCGTGGGATAGGCTTTATTGACAGGCATAATGGTCTGCCGCACGGCATCATTGGGTGCGTGCAGAGAGATTGACAGTGTAAGTTGCAACTTTTTCTCCGCCAATTCGTCGATTTTCGGCACCAAACCGCAGGTACTGAGGCTGATATGCCGCATGGAAATGTTCATGCCCTCGGGGTCATTGACCAGTTCCAAAAAACGAAGAACATTGTCGAAATTATCAAGCGGTTCGCCGATTCCCATCAAAACTATATGAGAAATGGGAAGATTCGACTCAATTTGCGTAAATAATACCTGATCCAACATTTCATACGGCTCCAAGCGGCGTACCAAACCGCCCAGCGTGGAGGCGCAAAACGCGCAGCCCATGCGGCAGCCAACTTCCGTGGAAATACACACGGTATTGCCATAATGATACCGCATCAGCACGGTTTCGACACAGTTTCCGTCGTGCAGTTCCCACAAAAATTTCTGCGTTCCGTCCTTTTTCGACTCCTGATGACGCACCACCTTCGGCGGATGGATGGGATAATGCTGCTGCAGTACATCCCGAAGCGCCTTGGGCAGATTGGTCATCTCATCGTAACTACTCACGCCTTTATGAAGCCACGAAAAGACCTGCTTCGACCGGAAAGCCGGCTGTCCGAGTTCTTTCAGCACAGCGCCGATCTCCTGCACAGTCATGGATTTCAGGTTTACACTCATACTTTCCTCCGCATTTTCGCGATAAAGAAGCCATCCGTATCATACTGACCGGGTACCAAAGTAAACATGCCCGACAAATTCCGAGGAAAAAGGGCGTGCAACTTTAGTGCAACTAATTCAAATTCCGGGTTTTTTTCAATAAAAAGACCCACGATTTTTTCATTTTCCTGTCGACGAAGTGTACAGGTGGAATATAAAAGCGTGCCGCCTTTCTTCACATACCGCGCCTGATTCTCCAAAATCTGCATCTGCAGTTTAGGTAGTTCTTTCATGGAATCCAGATCCTTATAGCGGATATCCGGCTTCTTGCGGATAATACCAAGTCCCGAACAAGGAACATCGGCGATGACGGCATCCATTGCGTCTTCCCACTCCGGATTAAAGGCGGTAGCATCGTAGCGCATGGGGCGAATGATATCAAGACCCAGGCGCTTCGCACCAGCAGCGATCAAAGGGATCTTATGGTCATGCACATCGCAGGAAACGATATGCCCCTGCCCCTGCATGGCGATGGCCGCGGCAAAACTCTTGCCGCCAGGGGCAGCGCAACAGTCCAGCACATTCCAGCCGGGCTGAAGTTCAGCGCACAAAACACTGAGTTTTGCCGCCGCATCCTGCACATAGAAAAGGCCATCGCGAAAGGCATCCAGTTTCTCCAGATCACCGGTGGATGTAACGCTCAAACAGTCCGGCAGCCACGGGTGCGGCTCGGTTTCGATCTGCTGCTCTAAAAGCCGCAGCGCCAGCGCAGCCGGGGTGATCCGCAGAGTATTGACCTGCAAAGTGGTCTGCGGTGCGGCATTATTGGCCTTCAGCATCGGCTCCAGCAGTTCTTCGCCCACATTGGCTTTCAGCATATCGATCAGCGCCTTGGGGTGGCTGTAGCGGTCTTCCAGCGTCACCGGCTCTTCCAGCGTGCCCTTGGTGCGCACAGCGCTGCGCAGCACGCCATTGACAAGACCCGGCGCATAACGCAGATTTTTGCAATACTGCCTGGTCAAGGTAACCGATTCATTCACCGCAGCGCTTTCCGGGATCTTATCCATCAGATAGATCTGATAAAGTCCCAAGTGCAGGATATCCCGCACGGCAGGATGCAGGTCGCTGAGTTTGCCCGTCAGCAATTGCCGCAGGTAATGGTCCAAAAAATAGCGGTTCTGCAGCACGCCGTAGCAAAGCCGGGCGGCAAGCGCCGCATCGCGGCGATCCAGTCTATCCCGGGCGATATACTGTTTCAAAATGCTGTTGGACCACGCGCCCTCCTTACGGCAGGCGATCAAGGCGTCCAAAGCAGTTTTTCTTGCGCTCATAATTAAATCTCCAAAGGATGACCCCGGAAATAGTCCGGCGCGCTCATCCGTTTGCCGCCCTCAGCCTGCAAAGAGCGGATCTCCACCGCACCTTGGCCGCAGGCTACCACCAGACCGGTCTTGGTCAGCGCCAAAATCTGACCCGGAGCACCGCTTCCTTCGCAAAGGACGGTTTCATGGATCTTAAAATTGGTGCCGCCCAGCACCGCCGTGGCCACCGGCCAGGGATGAAGACCCCGAACATGGTCATGGACCTGACGGGCGGTCATGCTCCAATCGATGGGGCAGAAAGATTTATCCAGCATGGGCGCATAAGTGGCGCAACGACAGTCCTGCGGACGACGGCATGCAGTACCCTTGCCAATGCAGCAAAGGGTCTTGCTCAAAAGATCTGCGCCCAATACTGCCAGCCGGTCCAATAGTTCGCCGGCGGTCTCATTGGGCTCAATAGATGTCTCGGCAGTCTCGATGATATCACCGGCGTCCATCTCCCGGCACAAATACATGGCGGTGACACCGGTCTTCTCACAGCCGTCAAGCACCGCCCACTGGTAGGGAGCAGAGCCCCGGTAGGCAGGAAGCAAACTGGCATGGATATTGATACAGCCCTTGGGCGGAATATCCAGCACCGACTGGGGCAGGATGCGTCCGTAAGCCACCACTGCGATTATATCGGGTCTCAACTGCCGAAGTTCGGCAACGGCGGCTTCATCACGGAAATTTTCCGGCTGGAAAACCGGCAGATCATGGGAAAGCGCCACCTCTTTGACCGCGGAAAAAGCAAGTTTCATACCTCTGCCTTTGGGGCGGTCAGGCTGGGTATAGACACCCACCACATCAAAGCCGTCTGCAATTATTTTTTCAAGACAGGTCGCCGCAATGTCCGGCGTACCCATAAATACGATTCTCAAATCGATCCCTCCCGGGAAAATCAGTCTTCCTGCGCCATTGCTTCTATTTCTTCATCGGTCATGAAGCGCTCCATGACCTGGGTATAAAGAATACCGTCCAAATGGTCCAGTTCATGGCAGAAACATCTGGCGATAAGTTCCTCGCCCTCAGCCTCGTACCACTGGCCGTTACGGTCCTGGGCGCGGACCTTGGCGGTCATGGGACGCTTGACGATACCGTAGCGTCCGGGCACGCTGAGGCAGCCCTCCGCGCCCACCTGCTCGCCATCGGTGGAAATGAGTTCGGGATTCACCAGTTCCAGAATACCGTCGCCGGTATCCACGATGACCACCCGACGCAAAATGCCCACCTGCGGTGCGGCAAGGCCGACACCGTTGGAATCCAGCAGCGTTTCTGCCATATCATCCAACAGTTTATGGAGTTTCCAATCAAATTTATCCACGCTCTTGCAAACTTTATGCAAGGCAGGCTCTTTATCCGTAAGAATTTTTCGGAGTCCCATAGTCTTCCTTCTTTCAGTCTTCAAATCCGTTGATGTCCACGAAAGCGGACACCCCGCGGTTGACCTTGTCCAACATGAACTGTCGCAGCAAATGAGCAATGAGCAGCCGCAGGCTGCGACTCATGGTACAACGCAAAGTCAAGCGGTAACGGTAATTGTAATTGATCTTAGGCACAGCGCAGGGCGCCGGGCCAAGGATATTGCAGTTTTCAGCGGCATAAGCCGGCTCTTTCAGGCAAGCAAGCAGACTGTCACGGAATTTGGCAGCGCCGCGAAGCACCTGCGCCTCATTCTGACCGGTAAAGGTCACCGCAGTCAAATCACCAAAAGGCGGGCAATTCTGCACCCGGCGCAAGCCGATCTCCAGATCGTAAAAGGCATCATAGTCCTGCCTGGCTGCCAGGGTGATCACCGGATGCTCCGGAGACATGGTCTGGATCACCGCCTGCCCCTGGGCGTCACCGCGTCCGGCTCTGCCCACCACCTGGGTGAGCATATTGAAGGTGGTCTCCGCTGCGCGGTAGGAATTGGCATACAGACTCAGGTCTGCATCCAGCACGCCCACCAGCGTCACATCCGGCAGGTTAAGGCCTTTTGCCACCATCTGTGTGCCCAAAAGCACAGGAACTTTTTCCTGCCTAAAATGGTCCAGGATCTTCTCGTGGGTATTCACGGCATTGACCGTATCCGTATCCATGCGGTCCACCGGCATATCCGGGAACAGTTCAAGAAGTTCATTTTGCGCTTTCTGCGTTCCGCAGCCCACCGTCTTCATAGCGCCGCCGCAATCAGGGCATTTTTCAGACACCGGCTCAGAATAGCCGCAGTAATGGCACATCTGCCGGGAATTGGCGCTGTGATAAGTAAGCCTCGCGCTGCACCGGGGGCATTCCCGGGCCGTGCCGCAGTCTACACAGATCAAACTGCGGCTGTTGCCCCGGCGATTCAAAAACAGAATGGTCTGCTTGCCGTCCGCGCGGGCATCAGCAATGGCATCGGTCAGATAAGAACTGAAAATGCGGTCATTGCCGGCACGCAATTCCTCGCGCATATCCACGATCTGCACCGGAGGCAAAGGTCGGCCGTTATACCGGCTGCGCAAGGTATACAGGCTATAGACGCCGGTTCTGGCACGGTACATGCTCTCCACCGAGGGCGTTGCCGAGCCCAAAAGCACCAGCGCATTTTCCTTTACACCGCGCCACAACGCCACTTCACGGGCGTCATAGCGGGGAGAATTTTCAGATTTATAAGAATGCTCCTGCTCCTCATCCACAATGATGATACCCAGATTCACGCAGGGTGCAAACACTGCACTGCGTGTACCCACCACCACTTTCGCCTCGCCGGCGCGGATGCGCTTCCACTGATCGTAGCGCTCGCCTGCAGAAAGGCTGCTGTGCTGCACTGCCACATCAGAGCCGAAATAAGCCGCCATAAGGCTGAGCAACTGAGGAGTCAATGCGATCTCCGGAACAAGCAAAAGGGCGCTTCTGCCCTGCTCCAGACACCGCCGGATGAGTTTGATATAGACGGAAGTTTTGCCCGAGCCGGTGACACCATAGAGGAGCGCCGTACCGGGTTTTTCGCTTTCCATTTGCGATGCGATGCCGTCAAAGGCAGTTTGCTGCTCGGCGCTGAGTTCCAGCACACCGGAGATCTGCGCCGGGCGGATCTCACTGCAGCGAAGCACCGGACGATCGGAAAGTTCCAGATAACCCAGTTTTTCCAGCCGCTTGACTGTGGCGGTACTGGCGCCGGTAAAATAGCAAAGTTCCTTCACAGAAACGCTGCCAATGCCACACATGAGTTGCAGCACAGAGCGCTGCATGGCAGCCGAGCGGGGTCTCGTGGCGGCAAATTCCAGCGCTTCCTCAGCAGAAGATGCCAAAGTTGCGATCTTTTCGGTCTTGTCACCGACATTACGAAGATACCGCGTATCGTCATGGAGCCACTTTTTCCGCACCAGATATTTCACCGCATCCTGAAAAGCGTCCTCACTTGCGGCGGTGCCGCGAAGAACATCCTCGCCGGCTTCGCCACCAAGGTCAGAAAGCAGATTCAGCAGCGCCAGCGCATCGGCGCGGCGGCAGCCTTTTTCCTGCCAACTGCGGTCATCTGTCAGGCGGTACGTGCTCTTGGTATGAAACCACACCGCCGGCGGCAACATCGCCCGAAGGCAGTCATAAAACGAGCAGAAATAGCGCTCGCGGATAAATGTCGCCAGCCGCAGCATATATTCGCTGACTACCGGCGTGTCATCCAGTAGGCGCTCAATAGGTTTGAGCCCTTCCGGACTGCCCTCTTCCACACGCAGCACCACACCTTCCGTACGGTGGTTGCCACGGCCAAAGGGCACGATCACCCGCATGCCCACCATCGGTTGCATGCCCTGGGGAATCCAATAGGAATAGGGCTTATCGATGGCAAAAGGCGCCGCGGAAACAGCAATTTTTGCGATCATAAAGCCCCTCCTGACATTACTTCATATACTCTTCTTTCAGCGACGCACTGAGTTTACCATCTGCCACCTCGTGAATGGCCAGGGTCACCGGCTTGTCGGTGAGTTCCTCGTTGAGTTCCTCCGCTTCCACGGCAATCTGACGGGCTCTGTGGGCAACCAAGTTGACCAGCAGGTAGCGGCTCTCGACATCTTTCAGCAAATCTGCAACAGGGGGGTAAAGCATAGTAAGTTCCTCCATCAATTTTCTTCGCAATGTTCTGCGACAATTTTCAGTATTCGGTCAGCGCAGTCCTGCGCCACATCATTGACCACGATATGGTCATATTTTTCACTTTGTTCCATCTCCCACGCGGCGCGCTGAAGGCGCATGGCGATCTGCTCATCGGCCGTATCGCCACGACCGCGCAGGCGCTTTTCCAATTCCTCAAAAGAGGGCGGAGCGATGAAAATAAGTACCGCATCAGGGCGTTTGCCACGGACATTGAATGCGCCCACAGGCTCAATATCCAAAAACACACTGCCCTGCGCCAGTTTTTCTTCCAACTGGGCAGAAGGTGTGCCGTAGTAATTGCCCATATGGGCATCGTACTCCACGAAAGCGTCCTGCCGGATCATCTGCTCAAAACGTTCTTTGGTAACGAAATAATAATTTACGCCCTCGATTTCGCCGGGGCGGGGCGGACGGGTGGTGGCAGAAACGGAAAACTGCAAGTCCGGGCGCTGCTGCATTACCATGCTGAGCACCGTGCTCTTGCCCACACCGGATGCACCGGAGATCACGAAAAGTTTACTTTTAGACATCACGCATCCTCCTGACCGGCTTTCCTGGTGCGCTCGCGCACAGCCTCGGGTGTCAGCGCGGAAAGGATCACATGATCCGTATCCATCAAAAGCACCGCCTGGGTCTTATGACCGTAAGACGCATCAATGAGCATGCCGCGGTCCCTGGCTTCCTGCACCACACGCTTGATAGGCGCGGAGTCCGGGGATACCACCGCCAAAATACGCTCCGCAGCAACCATGCTGCCAAAACCCACATTGATCAGTTTCATAGCATCACCTTACTCAATATTCTGGGTCTGCTCCCGGATCTTTTCCAGTTCCGCTTTAATGTCCACAACGATGCGGGCAAGGCGGACATCCGTACACTTGGAGCCGATGGTATTGGCTTCTCTGTTCATTTCCTGCAGGAGGAAATCCAGTTTTCTGCCCACGGCGCCGCCGGAGGTGAGCATGTCCTCCATCTGCTGCAGATGGCTGCGCAGGCGGACAGTTTCCTCGTCCACCGCCACCTTGTCCGCAAAAATGGCGGCTTCGGTCAGAATGCGGCTCTCGTCGATATTGGTGGCAGTCAGAACTTCCCGGAGTTTATTCTCCAGACGGGTGCGATAATCCACCACAGTCTGGGCATTCCCCTGCTCCACCTGCTCCACAAACTGCAAAATGGTCTTGCCGCGGCTGCGCAGGTCGGCATCCAGCGCCTGACCCTCCACGACGCGCATGGCATCGTAACCGGCAAGTGCCTTGGAAACCACCTGCAGAAGATCCGCCTGCAACTGCTGCTCGTCCACCTCCGGCTTCTCCACAGAGAAAACATCCGGCAAACGGGAAACAGTGGACACACTGATATCGTCTTTAACATCAAACTCCGCGGTCATCTGGCGCATGGCACTCAAATAACCTTCCAGCACCGCTTTATTAAGTTTGACGGTGACATCTTCCTGGGACTCACTTTTAATGCTGATATAAACATCTACTTTGCCGCGGGATACAGACTGCTTCACCATCTGCTTCACGGCATCTTCCGCAAAAGAGACCATTCTGGGCAATTTCACATTGCAATCCAAATAACGGTTATTAACGGAACGCACCTCAACGGTGAACTCTCTTTCATTGACGGTTTCCACCGCGCGGCCGTAGCCGGTCATGCTTTTAATCAAGGTCATGAACTCCTTTTGTATGGGCATAGCCCGTAATCGTATAAACTATATTCTGCTTCTTTGCCACCAGACGGTCATAGGCAACAACGCCCGCCACGCCGAGGATAAATCCCAGAAGACCGAACAGGCCGCCTAAATTCCACGACATACCGGCAAAATAACCGGCAAAAAACAGCACAAGCGGCACTATGTACAAAACTGCTGCGCCGGTCAGAACTGACCCGGAGTCAGAAGTAACGGTGACCCAGTCCCCCACTGACGCGCCAATGGCATTGACAGCGGTAAACTGCATGGTCTGCTTCACCGCACCGCAGCCGCTGCATTTATGGCAATCGCCGGAACAGGCGCTTTCACGGACAGCGCTCACCTGCGCCATGCCGTCATCGAAGGTCTTAATTACCCGAACCGTCTGTTCCATCGGTTTGACCCTTCTGATCTTCCGGCTCCACTTCCTGTGCCTCAGTCACGGAAGCGAAAACCGTATAATTCTCCACAGCACCCACATCCGGTGCCACTTCGCCGATAACGATCTGCGCGCGGTAACTGTCCTGACCCAATTCCGCCTTGGCAAAATCCACAATTACGGAAATGTCTTCCGGCGTAAGCAGTTCCACCTGCTCTGCAGGTCCGCGAACCGTTACAACCAATTGCTTGGCCAGGATCTCCGCCGCCATGCCCTCGGGCACATTAACGGCGGAAATATTCGTTGCGGTAAGAGTCTTCTTCGACAGATCGGGGAAACTGACGGAAACACTTACCGTATCCTTGCCGGTCAGATTATCGACACCCACAGGCAATTTAATGGTGAACTCCAGAACAGTATCTTCCAAAATATCACCCAAAGGGATCTCGCCCAGTTCCAGAGTATCGCCCAAAGTGCTCAAAAGTTGATCACTGCCGGAGACCTGAATGGTTTCCATATCCATGGTGATCAGCGTATTATCGGCAGTCGCACCGCCGCCGGGAATAATATTCAGAAGCAACTGGATCTGCTTGTACCGCTGGATCTTCAGGGTGAAGTTCACTTCCGTAACATCCATGCTAAGAAGCGCATCCGTAACCGCTTCACCGTTCTTGTCAAAGAGTTCGATGGGATAGGCCTTGTCGATAATACTTTCAGTCTGATCTGTCAAGTTCACATTGATCTTGGCATGGGCAATTCTATCCACCACATCCTTCGGTCCGGTAATGCTCACGTACTGGGAAGAAAGTGTCTGATTTTCCTTATCCGTAATATAGCCGGAAGGAACGGTCGTTCCACCGAAATCCACTTCCACCAGCATGTTCTTGGTGATACGCTTTTTGAAGGTCAGCCGGATGGGGCTCTTGCTGATGACCTCAATGGCATTGCCGGGAACATCACCGGGATAGGTGATTACATAACTGATATTCTGTTCACCGGAACTGTAAACACCTGCCATATCCGCGGTGATGGTAATGTTTTCGCTGGTCAGTTTGATCAGGTCGCTTCGGTTGCCACGAAGACGAAGCGTTACATTAGGCAGTTCGTCCGTGGCGATCATCAGACCGCGCTCCGGAAGAACGGATTCATTCTTCAGCACCACGGGGATATTGTAAAAAGTCTCCTCCCACTCGGGACTGACTGTGGTAATCACGTACAGCCACAGACCAAATGCGATAACGACGGACAAAAGCGCATATATCAGTTTTTTCATTTGCTTGCCTCCTTGTCCTTCTTCTGCAGTTTCTGACGCAGACGAACCACCAGATTTTCATCGGCCTGCTCCTGCTCCGGGCAGAGTTCATTCTTAAGCAGGCGCTCCAAAGTCTGCGGTGCCAGGTGACGCTTGAGCATGCCGCCGACGGCTACAGAAATCGTGCCGGTCTCCTCAGAAACGACGATGGTCACCGCATCGGTCACCTCGCTGATGCCCACACCGGCACGGTGACGCGTGCCCAGATCGGCACTGAGCCGGTCACTGGCAGACAGCGGCAGCACACAACCGGCAGCCGCCACACGGCCATCCTGAATAATCATGGCGCCATCATGCAGCGCAGCCTTGGGGAAAAATACATTGCGGATCAACTGGTCGGACACCTGCGCGTCGATCTTGGTGCCGGTCTTATAGTATTCATCCAGATTGTTTTCTCTTGCGAAAACGATCAGCGCGCCAACGCGCTCGCGGCTCATAGCCTCGCAGGCACGAATGGTTTGCGCAATAATGGGCGCCATCTCCGGACCATGCTTTTCAACGCCGATGAATTTGCGCAATTTCATATTGCCCAAATGGTCCAGCATACGCCGCAATTCCGGCTGGAACAGCACCACCAGCGCGATCAAGCCGATCTGCAGGAACTGATCAAAAATGAATTCCAAGGTATATAGTTTCAGCACACCTGTAAGCCAGGCCACCACCACGATGACCACCACCGCCTTGGCGACCCGAGCCGTACCGGTTGCGCGAATAAGGGGCAAAATCCGATACAGCAGGAACGCCACAACGATGATATCCAGATAGTCTGACCACTGCATTTTGGTCACTTGCTGAAACAGTTCCTGAATGCTGCTCATAGTTGTGCACCTGCCTTTTTTCTGTTCTGAAAATACGGTTTTTTGAAAAACCGTATATAATTCCTATTATCTAATTAATTATAACGAATTTCCCCTTGGATAGCAATAGAAATACGAAAAAATTTTGCGCAATATCAGCGATATTTCCTTAAAAATTTTACCAATTCCTCACACTGGAAAAATGTGGCGTCATGACCAAAACTTACACGCACAGTTCCCGTTTCCAAAGTGCCGGCACTTTCATGGGCCAATGGCGCACAATGCAGGCCGGCGCGCACCGCAAAACCCCCGGATGACAGCGTCTGCGCCATCTCCTCGCAATCCATTTCCGGCACAAACGATACCGTCGCCGCTTGGCTTTCGCCTGCGAAAACACGAAATCCCAAGTCCTGCAGGTCTTCCGCGCAGCGGCGCATGACCATATGCTCCCGGGCGAAGATGCGGTGGATCCCGGCAGCGCGGATATGATGAATACCGGCGGCAAGTCCGGCAATGCCGGGAACATTCAATGTGCCTGCTTCCAGACGCTCCGGAAGTTCGTCGGGCATGGTAAGTTCCCCGGAATGCGTTCCGGTGCCCCCGTAAAGCAGCGGCACTGCGCCATCACGACACAGCAGAATGCCCGTGCCCTGCGGTCCCAGAAGACCCTTATGACCCGGCATGGCGATAAATTCCGCACCTAAAGTCTGCACATCAACGGGTAAAACCCCTGCCGACTGCGCCGCATCCATAACAAACGGAACGCCGTACTGCCGGCACAGCCGCGCCATCTCCTCCACCGGCAAAATATAGCCAAAAACATTGGAAACATGGGTAAATACCGCCGCATCCACGCCGTCGCGGAGGGCATTTTCAAACGCCTCCAGTGTGTCCGCCGGATCGAAAAGTTTCCTGCCGGCAACGCGGATCTTGACACCCAGCGCGTGAAGCGGGCGCACCACCGCATTATGCTCAAATCCGGAAATGACCACCGACGCACCGGGTCTTACAACAGAGCGAATGGCAATATTCAGCCCATGGGTGCAATTAAATGTCAACACCACCTGCTCCGGCTGGCAATTAAAAAGCGCCGCAGCCTCCTCCCTGCAACGGTACACGGCCTGCGCCGCATTCATTGCCGCGCTATGGCCGCCCCGACCGGGGTTGGCGCAGCGACGCAGCGCCTGCTGCACCGCCCGATACACAGCAGGCGGCTTATTGAACGAAGTTGCGCCGTTATCCAGGTAGATCATAACGCCCGCTCCTCCGGTCCGCCGGCAGTTATGGCAAAGACTTTGCCATAAGCCGTTTTACTCTGTTTCAAAATCTCCACCGCTTTGATCACATCGTCCCTGCCAAGCCGCAGACAATATCCGCAGCCACGCTCAGAAAGCGTCTTGGGCGTGCGCTGCAAAGTGCAGCGGATCGATGCGTCTTTAAGTTTCTTCTCCCCTTTTTGCGCATAGGTCACTGACCGAAAAGTGATCAGCCATTCAGCATTCATGCTCCATCCCTCCCTGGGTCAGCGTATGCGCAACATGTCGATTGGGTGCAAAAAAGCCGCCCCATCAGGGGCGGCTTTGCAAGGCGTTATTCTTCAAGCAGGCACACAGCGTGGCAAGCCATACCTTCCATGCTGCCGGTGAAGCCAAGGCCTTCCTCAGTGGTGGCTTTGACATTTACACGGTCAGCGGAAATCCCCAATTTTGCAGCGATATTTGCGATCATTTGGGGAATATGGGGCTTGAGTTTGGGGGCTTGCGCCAAGATCGTAACATCCACATTGCTGACGCGGTAGCCTTTCTGCCCGATTTTTTCAGCAACGCAGGACAGCAATTCCATGGAATTGGCATCCTTAAGACGCGCGTCTGTATCCGGAAAGTGATAGCCGATATCCCGAAGGGCAGCAGCGCCCAGCAGTGCGTCCATCACCGCGTGCAAGACCACATCGGCATCGCTGTGACCCAAAAGGCCCACGCCGTTAAAGTCGATCTGAACACCACCGAGGATCAGTTTGCGGTCAGGCGCGAAGCGGTGCACATCGTAACCATGTCCAATTCTCATGTTCTGTCCTCCAAAAATGCTTCCGCGATCTTCAGATCGGTGGGCGTGGTGATCTTGATATTATGCTCGTCGCCGGGGACGATCTTCACGGACATGCCCATACGCTCCACGGCAGAGCAATCATCGGTGATCTCGGCGCCGTCTTCCTCAGCCTTGTGCAGCGCGGCTTTCAGAAGGTCCAGGTCGAAGACCTGCGGAGTCTGCACAGCCTGCAAATAACGGCGCTCCGGAGTGGCCGTGACGATGCCGCCGCGAACTTCCTTGACGGTATCCTTAACGGGCACGCCGGGGGCGGCAGCACCGTAGAATTTGGCGGCACGGACGGCAGTATCAATGAGGTTTACGGTGATCAGAGGGCGGGCACCGTCATGGACAGCAACCAGCCGCACCTTACTACTCAGCACTGCAAGGCCGGCTTTCACAGACTCCGGGCGGCTGCTGCCGCCGACAGTGACAGCGCTCACTTTATCGAAACCATGACACAGACCCATGATGGGAACTACCAGGTCCTGGCGCGTGACGATGACGATCTCGCGGATGGCATCGCACTGCTGAAATGTCCGCACAGTGCGGACGATCATGGGCTCACCACGAAGGTCTGCCATGACTTTATCAATGCCGCCCATGCGGCTGGCAGAGCCGGCTGCCACGATAACAGCGGCACAATATGGCGGTTTATTCAATTTACGGACAGCATTGCTGACATTTGTAATTTCCATTATTTCACAACTCCATAACGAGTTTTTTATAGAAATCTCCCCGAACCATGAAGTTTTTAAACTGATCAAAGGCGGCGCTGGCAGGACTCATAAGCACCACATCGCCCGGCTGCGCATCAGCGGCGGCACTCTGCACCGCATGGGCAAAATCAACGCAATCCACGATCACCGGTGCGCCCTCAGTATATTCGGGAGTGTCCACCACAGCCGCACGGATCTGCGCCGCGGTGGCGCCGTTGAGGTAGAGGCGTTTGACATGGGCGCAAATTTCCGGACCCAAAACATCATAGGGAATATGCTTGTCATAACCGCCGGCAATGAGGATGACCTTCTCCGGGAAACTACGCAGGCCGGCGATGGTGCGGCTGGGAGAAGAGGCAATGGAATCGTTATAATACCGCACACCATCTTTGATTCGGACCAGTTCAATACGGTGCTCCACGCCGCCAAAAGTGGTGGCTACACGGCAAATGGCATCGTCAGATACAAGACCCTCCACCGCGGCAATGGCTGCCATGTAATTTTCGATATTGTGTACGCCGGGCAGCAAAATATCGCTGACGGGCAGGACCTGCTCTTCACCGCGGCAAATAACACCATCACGCAGGCAGACATGGGCACTGCCCTGTCGGGAGAAACGAACAGTTTCACCGTTACCGGTAAAGGAATCGGTAATGGCATTATCCGCGTTGAGCACCAGGCGGTCAGATGCAGTCTGATAACGGAAAATATTCTTCTTTGCCTGCACATACTCATCCATATCCTTATGGACATCCAGATGATTGGGCGCAAGGTTGGTGACCACAGCAACGCTGGGGCTGCGCTGCATATCCATAAGTTGGAAAGAACTGAGTTCCACAACAGCGAAATCATCCTCACGCATTTGGCGTACCAAGGGCAGCAGGGGCGTGCCGATATTGCCGCCCAGCCACACCCGTTTGCCATCGGCTTCCAGCATCTTGCTGATCAGGGTGGTGGTTGTGGTCTTGCCGTCAGAGCCGGTGACAGCCAAAATACGGCAGGGGCAGACCTCAAAGAACACTTCCATCTCGGATGTGACCTCGGCGCCAGCGGTACGCAGGGCGCACAGGGCAGGATTATTGGGGTGCATGCCGGGGGTACGGAAAACGAGGTCGGCGCTCAGCCCCTCAAGATAGCCCTCGCCCACCCGAAGGCTGCAGCCTTGGCGCTCCAATTCCAGCACTTCTTCATCCAAATTCTCACGCGCGGTACGGTCACAGCCGGTAACGTCACAGCCAAACTCCAGCAAAAGACGCACCAGCGGACGATTACTGACACCCAAACCCAGCACGGCGATCTTTTTACTCTTCAGCGAAGTAAAATACTGTTCAAATGTTGAGATCATAAATACTCCTCATTTCCACGCGGTCAAAACATTTGCGGTCCAGCGGGCGGTCAATGACCGCCCCTACAAAGGAATGCATATTAATAGTATATCCTTTCCCGGCAGAATTTGCAAGAGGGTTTGACTTTTAGGCCGTTGTGCGGTACAATATTTCCGCGACCGGGTCGGACAGCCGCGGATGCAAGCCGAAAGGCTGCAGATGAGGAAAGTCCGGGCTTCACAGGGCAGGGATAACGGGTAATGCCCGCCGAGGGTGACCACAGGACAAGTGCAACAGAGATATACCGCCGCGCTTACGCGCGGCAAGGGTGAAAAGGTGGGGTAAGAGCCCACCCGGCCCATGGTAACATGGGTTTTACGATGTAAACTCTATCCCGAAGCAACGCCGTGGAGGAACACATGGTTTGCCCGACCGTTCCATGGAGGCGGCTTGACCTTGCAGGCAACTGCAAGGCTAGATAGATGGCTGTCAAGACAGAACCCGGCTTACAGACCCGTGTCGCGCTAAAAAGCACCGCTCGGATGAGCGGTGCTTTTAGTTTATTCCTCTTCCAAGGAAGGCATTTCCGTCTTCTGCGCCAGGCCGGCAACATCAGATACCGGCAGCGAAAATGCAATGCCCTGGGCAGGCTTAGCCATGCCCATCTCCTTATAAACGGCATTGAGAACATCGTCGCGAATGTCCTTCTCCACCACCATCATCAAAATCTCTTTCTCCGAATGGAGTGTAATGCCAAAAAACGCAGCAGCATCCTCCCGGGCAACACCACGGGCATTGAGGATCGTGCCACCCCGGACACCCTGCTGACGGGCTACATCCATCACATCCTCCGCAAAACCGGAATTGACGATGGCAAAAATCACTTCATGACGGTCTGTCTTCATTTTATTCTCCCCTTCCCTGCCTGTTATTGCTCAGGAACTGATAAAGATTTACGCCGATCACACTGCTCAGCGGTACGGCAAAGGCAATTCCCTTGCCGTTCTTGATGGTCTCAAACTTGTCCTCCAACTGGTTCATCACCGCGTCGGTCATGTCCTCACGAATGACACTGAGGATCACCGCCTTTTGGGGTTCAAGGCCCAGCAGTTCCACCACATCAGAACGCGCCGTGCCCATGCCGGGCAGCACCATCTGACAATTGGCATCAAACTGACTGATCACATCCAGGTAAAACTCGCCCTTGGGACGATTTACCACGGTGACCAAGAGTTTTAACTTCTTAATGGAAGCATCTTTTACGGTATTTTCCATGAAATTGCCTCCTTACATAAAGTTGATGATCTGCTGATCATCCGCATCCAAAATGCGCTTCATGGCTCTGCGCTCACGCATCTTATCGGAAATGATGGCACGGAAACCCAAAAGTTGAATGGTGATCAACGGCGTCATGGCAACCAGTGCCACCACGCCAAAAGCATCGCGGAGTACTGCGCCCTCTCCCTGGATCGCCATACAAACACCGGTGGCAAAAGGCAAAATGAAACCGGATGTCATAGGACCGCTGGCAACACCGCCGGAGTCAAATGCAATGGCGGTATACACCGGAGGTACAAACAGCGAAAGCGCCAAAGAAATAAAATAGCCGGGAATAATATAGTACACCAAAGAAAAATCAAAGATAATGCGAATGACGGACAGCGCCAAAGATGCGCCAACGCCAATGCACAGGCCAGTGATCATGGATTTCTTGGTGACCATACCGCCTGTTACTTCCTCCACCTGAGCGTTCAGCACATGGATCGCAGGCTCGGCCAGCACCACCAGCACGCCCATCACAAGAGCAAAGCCGGTCAAAAACGCAGGATTCCAAGAACCCAGTGCCATGCCCAGTTTATAGCCAATGGGCATAAAACCCACATTGACTCCGGTGAGGAAGATCACAAGACCGATATACGTAAAGACAACGCCTACGCCGATACGCAGCAGGCGGCGCTTGCTAAGTTTCAGCACCGTGAACTGACAGATCAGAAAGAACGCCACGATCAGTCCAAGGGCGATCGCCACCTCCCCGGCAGTGTGGCCAAGAACGGTCAAATACGCATTAAGAATATCGTTGCTGACTGTGTAATCCGGAACCTGATAAGAAAGATCGCCGGAAGAGAAAATGCCCAGAAGCAGCACGGCAAGGATCGGACCGACACTGCACAACGCCACAAGGCCGAAACTGTTCTCCTTACTCCTGCGGTCACCAAGAACACCGGAAATACCCACACCCAGCGCCATAATAAAAGGCACGGTGATGGGTCCGGTGGTAACGCCACCGGAATCGAAAGCCATGGGCAACAGATCTGCCGCGTCAGCAACCACCAAAAGCAGCGCCAGCGCAAACAGCAGCATATAGAAAAGCATTAAAAATTGGGAAAGGCTGCGCTTAAAGACGATCTTCAAAATGGCGATGACAAGGAAAATGCCAACGCCAAGACCAACGGTATAAATAAGCAGCGTGCCGTTCATCACCGCGCTGACCTGCTTGGCCAGAACCTGCAGATCCGGCTCGGCAATGGTAATGAGCATGCCCAGCACAAAGCAGACGATCAGCAGCAAGGAAAGTTTGCGCTGCTTGGAAAGGCCTGCGCCAACATGGGTGCCCATAGGAGTCATAGCAAGGTCGGCACCCATATTAAAAAGGCCAATGCCCAGCACCAGCAAAACTGCGCCAATGGTGAAACTAATGAGTTCCAAAACAGAGAAATCAAACAGCGGCGTCAGCGACAGCAGGTAGACGATCAGCGTGATCGGCAGAGCCGAGATCAGCGCCTCCTTAATTTTCGACCATAATTCTTTCAATTGCATCACCTAAATGTATATTCTATAAATATTATAGCAAAAAACAGGCGGCATTCCAAGTGAATAATTGTGAATTTACAGTAAAAAGCCCCGACCGGAAGGTCGGGGCTTGTTGATTTGTCAGAATCTAAGATTAATCGTAGATCTCGGTGACAACGCCGGAGCCGACGGTACGGCCACCCTCACGGATAGCGAAACGCAGGCCCTTCTCGATAGCGATAGGAGTGATCAGCTCAACGTTCATGACAACGTTGTCGCCGGGCATGCACATCTCGGTGCCTTCGGGCAGGGAGATGATACCGGTCACGTCAGTGGTACGGAAGTAGAACTGGGGACGGTAGTTGTTGAAGAAGGGAGTATGACGGCCGCCTTCTTCCTTGGACAGAACGTAGACCTGGCCAGCGAACTTGGTCAGAGGCTTGATGGAGCCGGGCTTGCACAGAACCTGGCCTCTTTCGATTTCCTTCTTGTCAACGCCACGCAGCAGAGCGCCGATGTTGTCGCCGGCTTCTGCGTAGTCCAGCAGCTTGTGGAACATTTCGATGTCAGTGCAGACGGTTTCCTTCATCTCGTCGCGCAGGCCAACGATCTGAACCTTGTCGTTCTTGTTGACCTGACCACGCTCAACACGACCGGTAGCAACGGTGCCACGGCCGGAGATGGTGAAGACGTCCTCAACGGGCATCAGGAAGGGCATATCAGCCTTACGGTCGGGAGTGGGGATATACTCGTCAACAGCGTCCATCAGAGCCTTGATGCAAGCATACTCGGGAGCAGCAGGATCGTTGGACTCGGAGATCAGAGCGTTCAGAGCGGAACCCTGGATGACGGGGATGTCGTCGCCGGGGAACTCGTAGAAGCTCAGGGTCTCACGGATTTCCATCTCAACCAGTTCCAGCAGCTCAGCGTCGTCGACCAGGTCAGCCTTGTTCATGAAGACAACGATAGCGGGCACGCCGACCTGACGGGCCAGCAGCAGGTGCTCCTTGGTCTGAGCCATGGGGCCGTCGGTGGAAGCGATAACCAGGATCGCGCCGTCCATCTGAGCAGCACCGGTGATCATGTTCTTGATATAGTCGGCGTGGCCGGGGCAGTCAACGTGAGCATAGTGACGAGCGTCAGTCTG
>JAZNTI010000008.1:0-3387 GCA_045591725.1 Faecousia sp. | reverse complement strand
GTTGGAGTTCTCGGCGCGGAAGGTGGGACCGAAGGTGTAGATATTGCGGAAAGCCATGGCGAAGGTCTCACCGTTGAGCTGGCCGGAAACGGTCAGGTTGGTGGGCTTGCCATAGAAGTCCTTGGAGAAATCCACCTTTCCATCCTCGGTCTTGGGAATGTTCTGGAGGTCCAGGGTGGTGACCTGGAACATCTCGCCTGCGCCCTCGCAGTCAGAGCCGGTGATCAGGGGGGTGTGGACATACACGAAGTCCCGCTCCTGGAAGAATTTGTGAATTGCCATAGCGGCCAGGCTTCTTACACGGAATACAGCCTGGAAGGTGTTGGTCCGGGGCCGCAGATGGGTAATGGTCCGCAAAAATTCCATGGTGTGCCGCTTGGGCTGCAGGGGGTAATCGCCGGTGGATGCGCCTTCTACGGTCACGGACTCTGCCTGGATCTCAAAGGGCTGCTTGCTTTCCGGGGTCAGCACAAGCTTACCGGTGATGATCAGGGCAGCACCAATGTTGATTTTGCTGATCTCCTGGAAATTTTCGATGGTATCGTTATAGACTACCTGAACCGGGGTGAAATAAGTGCCGTCGTTCAGCACGATAAAGCCAAACTGCTTGCTGGGCCGGCGGTTGCGGACCCATCCGCCAACGGTGATTACCTGGTCAGCATATTTTTGTGTGTTTTTGAACAGCTCACGGACAGAAATCAGTTCCATACTATGTTCCACTCCTGCTAAAAAGAATTATTGTTTAGTATACGCCAAATCGGCAGATTTTACAAGAGGGAAGTTGCAAAATTGTGGGAAAATATCAAAAAACTGCCACAGCATTAAAAAGCTGCTCCTTTTGGAGCAGCTTTTTCGGGTTACAGATGCAGTACTCTGTCTTTGATCTCCTGGGTGCGGCCCTGGTTCCAATACTGGGTGCCGATATAGCCGCAGGTGCGGCGGGCAACATTCATCTTACTTTGATCGGTGTTGCCGCACTGAGGACAGATCCAAATGAGCTTGCCGTCATCTTCGCGGATCTCAATCTCGCCGTCAAAGCCGCATTCCTGGCAGTAGTCGGTCTTGGTGTGTAGCTCGGCATAGATGATATTGTCGTAGATAAACTTCATAACTTCCAGCACTGCGTCCAGATTCTGCCGCATATTGGGCACTTCAATGTAGCTGATGGCACCGCCGGGAGAAAGATGCTGGAACTGTGCCTCAAAGGCCAGCTTGGTAAAAGCATCGATCGGTTCCGTGACATGGACATGGTAGGAGTTTGTGATGTAGCCTTTGTCAGTGATGCCGGGGATCAGACCGAAACGCTTTTGCAGACACTTGGCAAATTTATAGGTGGTGGATTCCAAAGGTGTGCCGTAGAGGGAAAAGTCAATATTGTGCTTTTCCTTCCACTTGCGGCAGGCAGCGTTCAGCGCGTCCATGATCTGCAGGGCAAAGGGCGTGGCGTCGGGGTCGGTGTGAGATTTTCCGGTCATGTACTTGACGCACTCGTAAAGGCCTGCATAGCCAAGGCTGATAGTGGAATAGCCACCGTAAAGCAGTTTGTCGATGGGCTCGCCCTTGGGCAGACGGGCCAGGGCGCCATTTTGCCACAAAATAGGAGCAGCGTCGGAAAGGGTGCCCTTTAAGCGTTCGTGGCGGCACATCAGTGCCTTGTAGCAAAGCTCCATCCGTTCGTCGAAGATCTTCCAGAATTTTGCCACATCACGCTGGGAGGACAAAGCAATGTCCGGCAGGTTGACAGTGACCACACCCTGGTTGAACCGGCCATAGTATTTGTGCTTGCCCGGCTCATAGTTGCCGGCGTTTGCGATATTGCCTACACCTGCGTCGGTGAAGCGGTCGGGGGTAAGGAAAGAGCGGCAGCCCATGCAGACATACACGTCGCCCTTCAACTCCAGCATTTTCTTTTCGCTGATATAGTCAGGCACCATCCGCTTGGCGGTGACCTTGGCAGCCAGCTTGGTCAGATACCAGTAGGGCGAATCCTCTGTCACATTGTCCGGCTCCAGCACATAGATCAGTTTGGGGAAGGCAGGGGTGATCCACACGCCCTTTTCGTTCTTTACGCCTTCGTAGCGCTGGCGCAGCATTTCTTCGATGATAAGGGCGAGGTCTTTCTTCTCCTGCTCGTTTCTGGCTTCGTTGAGATACATGAACACGGTGATAAAGGGGGCCTGACCGTTGGTGGTCATCAGGGTTACCACCTGATACTGAATGGTCTGCACGCCGCGGCTGACCTCATCCCGCAGCCGGGTTTCCACCACTTCGGAGATCTTCTCTTCAGTGGCAGTCACACCCAAAGAGTCCAGCTCCTGCTCTACCATCTTGCGGATGCGCTCACGGCTGACCTGAACAAAAGGCGCCAGGTGGGTAAGGGAAATGGACTGGCCGCCGTACTGATTGGAGGCTACCTGTGCGATGATCTGGGTGGCAATGTTGCAGGCGGTGGAAAAAGAATGGGGCTTTTCGATAAGGGTGCCGGAAATAACGGTGCCGTTTTGCAGCATGTCGTCCAGATTTACCAAGTCGCAATTGTGCATATGCTGGGCGAAATAGTCGGAATCATGGAAATGGATGATGCCGGCATCGTGGGCATCCACGATCTCCTTGGGCAGCAGAATGCGGCTGGTGATGTCCTTGCTGACTTCGCCGGCCATATAGTCGCGCTGCACAGCGTTG
Organism: Faecousia sp.; assembly: GCA_045591725.1. GTDB lineage: Bacteria > Bacillota > Clostridia > Oscillospirales > Oscillospiraceae > Faecousia. The sequence goes on along the minus strand of JAZNTI010000008.1, from coordinate 705 downwards.
ATGGTGGGGTTCTTGTTGGCGTTTTCCTGCTTGACCTCTTCATTGTTGCATTCAATGAGGCTTAAAATGCGGTCGTCCGTGGTGTTGGACTGCCGCAGCAGGCTCCGGGTGTAGCGATAAGTAATGTAGCACTTGGCAACTTCAAAAGCGCCGTGGGCCATGATGGACTTTTCCACCAGATCCTGGATCTCCTCTACAGAGGGGCTGCGGCCCATCTCCTGGCAGGATATTTGAACGCTTTCGGCGATCCGTTCGATCTGCAAAGGAGTCATGCGAACCTTTTCTTCCACAGCTTCATTGGCCTTGGTGACGGCCATTTTAATCTTTTCAATGTCAAAAACGACTTCCGCGCCGTTTCTTTTGATGATCTTCATCAAATCTCCTCCTTGTATATATTTTGTCGAGCAGAGCTATTATACTATATATTGTGGTTTTTGCAATACAAAAACACAAAATAATGTGCACAAATTTTTCCGTGATATTTTGTCAACATTTTTGCTGTTATAAATGATCGTTTCGCGGAGCAAAGCCTCCCTTGCCTAAAGGGAGGTGGCTCTGCCGCAAGGCAGAGCCGGAGGGATACTTCGCCCAAAGGGCGATATGCCGCCGCAGGCGGCATAATATCCCCCAGTCAAATTGCCTGATTTCGGCAATTTGCCAGCCCCCTTTAGGCAAGGGGGCCTTTAGAAAGTTAAACGATCATTT
>JAZNTI010000007.1:0-72708 GCA_045591725.1 Faecousia sp. | reverse complement strand
TTCTCGAAAAAACAGGCTATAATATCCAAGCTTTCAAAAGCACGCTAGTGTAGCACAGTCGGTAGTGCATCTCACTCGTAATGAGAAGGTCGCCTGTTCGAGTCAGGTCACTAGCTCCATAAATATACCGACCCCTTTGGGGGTCGGTATATTTATTTAGTGGGAAACCTGACTCGAAAATCATAAATGCAACAGTCCGGTGGACTGTTGCGCGCGACGGCTTGACGGAGCGCAACCTTAATTTTCGCCAAGGCGAAAATGCAAACGAGTCAGGTCACTAAATCAAAAAACCGACCCTCATGGGTCGGTTTATTTATAAATTATGAATCCAAAAAACTCACAGCAGTGCGCTCCAGCGCACCAATGTCCACCAGCGCTTCCGCGCCAATAAGTTCCGCACCCATCTGCTCCAGTTCAGCAGCGGCAGCACTGCCATCACGAAAACAGTATACATCGCTCCAGCCATGGCGCAAATTCTTCGCAGAACCATCCCATGTGCCGCCAATATGCAAGTCGCTCTGCGCCACAAAGGTCCTGCGCCCCAGAATATGGATCACCCGGTTACGGCTGATGGCGCGCTGGGCGGAAAACGGCTCTGAAAAGCCATCCTCGCTGATATACAGCACATCCTTTCGGGGAATCTTATTGTCCAATTCATCGGCCACGATGCAGATCACCCTGCCGCCATGCTCCAGACAGGCATTCTGCGCGATCCTATCAGCGCCACGGGCATTGCCGGACACCAGCGTATACCCCTGCAGCGCCGCCTGCATACCCACCTGGCGGGCAAATTCCGCATTTTCCGCCGCGATCTCACGGCTGCCGACCAACGCAACACACGGTGTTTTCAGCAGTGCGGCATCACCCTTGAGCCACAAACAGCCGGGACTGTCCAAGCCTAATTTCCGGACAACGATATCGGGATACTCCCCACTGACCCGGCTTAGCAGTTCGCACCCGGCGCGCCGCGCCAGACGCAGATACTCCGCCAGCAACTCCTCCTGCTCCAAAAGCGCCACAATGCGTTGCGCCATGGCGGCATTGTACCCCAGTTTCTGCAGATCAGACGCGGTCAGTTCCCGGTCTTGTCCCGCAAAATCCGACTGCTGCACACGCTGCCCCAGCGTACGCAACTGCGCCGTAGTCAGCACCGGTCGGTCGGGGTCACCCAGGGAGCAGCACAGCAGCGCAAAGCCCTTCTCCGCCGGTCTCATTTGAAACGCCTCTTGGCAGGAGCGGGCGCCTTCACAGGCTCATCTGTCAGCATACCGTCCTCACCCAAAATTACGGGGCGCACGGTATAATTGGAATACTTGGCGATCTCATCGAGTTTTGCCTTTTCAGGGAAATTACCGATGATGGAAAAGGCACTGCCCTTGCGCTTGGCGCGGCCGGTACGGCCGATGCGGTGAACATAGTATTCATTCTCTTCCGGAACATCATAATTGATGACACAATCCACATCGTCCACATCGATGCCCCGGGATGCCACATCCGTTGCGATGAGCACCGCCAGTTTACCGTCACGGTAGCGCTGCATGGTCTTTTCACGCTGGCTCTGGCGAATGTCGCCGTGGATGCAATCCGCATCCAATCCGGCGCGCTGCAGTTCATCGCTGAGCCGCTGGCACATATGTTTGGTGTTGCAGAAGATCATTACCCGTTCAAAGCCCTGGGTGCGGATCAGCCGCAGAGTAGTTTCCGCTTTCTCCAAAGCAGAAACACTGATGCTATACTGATCAATGTCCGGACGGTCTTCCTGCTTGGCTTCCACGGTGATCTCCACCTCGTCGCGCTGATACATCCAGGAAACTGTCATGACCTCCTGAGAAATGGTAGCGGAGAAAAGACCCAAATTCTTGCGGTTTTTCACCTTTTCAATAATGCGGGTCACATCCTTAAAGAAACCCATATCCAGCATCCGGTCCGCCTCGTCCAGCACAACGGTCTGGATCTTATCCAGCCGGATGGTCTTGCGGTTATAGTGATCCATCAAACGGCCGGGAGTCGCCACCACGATCTGGGGCTTGCGCTCGAGTTGCTTGATCTGACCGCCAATACCTGCGCCGCCATAAAGCACAGCGACCCGAATGCCCTGATAATAGGTTAGAAGTCCACGCAGTTCATCGCCGATCTGAATTGCCAGTTCTCTGGTAGGCGCCAGGATCAGCCCCTGCACATCAGGGCAATCAGCGTCGATATGCTCGATCATAGGAATACCGAAAGCAAATGTCTTGCCGGTGCCCGTAGGCGCCTTGGCAATAACATCTTTCCAGTTCATAAATTCGGGAATGGCCAACTGCTGAATGGTGGTGGGATAGCCATATCCTTTCTTTTCCAGCGCCATGAGCATGGCATCAGAAAGGCCCAACTGGGCAAAAGTAATCGTATCGTTCATCATCTTCGTCCTTTAGAGGAAATTTATTTACATCATTTTACCAGTTGCTTCGCAATTATGCAACCTCTAGTTCCCAAAAAACAAAAAATACGCCCCTTGCAGGTGTGGACAAAACAGAAAAAAGATGGTATACTATGATATCATAGTATACCTATGCGCAGGAGGCAATAATAATGGGTAAACTGATTGTAATCGAAGGAACGGACGGTTCCGGAAAATCCACCCAATTCAAAGCATTGACCCAGCGTCTTACCGCGGAGAACACTGCTTTCAAAACGCTGGTCTTCCCCCGCTACGCCGAGGAAAGTTCCGCCCTCATCCGGATGTATCTTGGGGGTCAGTTTGGCAGCCACCCTTCGGATGTCAACGCCTACGCTGCCTCCGCTTTCTACGCGGTAGACCGTTATGCCTCCTATAAGCAGGATTGGGGCACATGGTATGAAGAGGGCGGTCTCATCGTTTCTGACCGCTACACCACCTCCAACGCCGTGCATCAGGCCTCCAAAGAGCCGGAGGAAAACCAGGGTGAATTCCTTCGCTGGCTCTATGAATTTGAGTATGACAAACTGGGTCTTCCCCGCCCCGATCTGGTGATCTATTTGGATGTGCCCACCTCCTTTACCGAGCAAATGATGCGCTCCCGGGAGGCTGCCACCAATACGCATGCAGATATCCATGAGCAGGACCTTACATACCTCGCCACCTGCCGCAAGACCGGCCGCGCAGCCGCGGCATTCTACGGCTGGACGGTGGTAGAATGCGTCCGCGACGGCCGCATGCGCTCCATTGAGGACATTCACCAAGAAATCTACACCCTCGTTAGAAACTGTCTGGAGGACTGACATGGTCTATATTTTATTGGGAACCGGCTTTGAAGAAGTAGAAGCCATTATCCCTGTGGATCTTCTGCGCCGTGCAAATATCGAAGTTCAAACCGTCGGTTTGAACGGACGCATTATTAAAGGCGGTCACGGCATCGGCATCGAAACGGACATCTCCGTAGACGAAATGGATGTGAATGCCGCCGATATGATCGTGCTTCCCGGCGGACTCGGTGGCGTCGCTTCCATCCGTGCCTGCGAAAGCGCCATGAACGCAATTAAAGCCGCATGGGAAAGCGGCAAATTTGTCGCCGCCATTTGCGCCGGTCCCACCGTACTAGCGGATCTCGGCATCACCGCCGGCAAAAATGCCACCTGCTACCCCGGCTGCGAAAGCGGCATGGGCAAGGCAAATATACTGGAAAACAAAGCCGCCGTCCGGGACGGCAAACTCATTACCGGCACTTCCGCCGGCTGCGCCACAGCCTTCGGTCTTGCGCTTATCGAAGCGCTGACCGACCGGCCGACCGCCGATAAGATCGCAAAGCAGATCGTCATCCGTTAACAAGGAGGGATGGACATGGATAATAACCAAAACAAGCGCCGTAAAGATACCTCTCAATTAGAGCAACTTCTGCATGCTCCGCAGCAGCAGGCGGAGATCGGTATCGATGAACACGCGGAACAATCCGATAAATTTGCCAATCCCCGGGATGTGGAACTGGAACGGATCATCCAGGAAACCTTGAACGACGATCTGTCCCAAACCGAAGAGGCTGCCGCACATGCAAATGAGGCTGCTCAAGCACCTACCCCGGAGGAAACGCCGGCAGCCGAAGAGAAAGAGCCCGAGATCGAAACGGAGGAGCGCAAAGTGCGCCCCAAGCGCAAAAAGGGCTACGGTTTCCTCGGCATTCCCCACATGATCTCCGTTGCATTGCTGCTGGCAATGCTGGTGTTCATCGGCTCGAACCTGGGCATGCTGGTATGGAAATGCTGCACCGACATTTTTGCCTTTGGCAAAAAAGATTCCACGGTCTATATCTCCATCACCGACAACGATAATATCGACTCCATCACGCAGAAACTTTACGATGCCGGACTCATTCAGTACCGCAGCGTTTTCCGTTTCTTCGCCGATCTGACCAATGCAGAGGAAAAGATCAGTTCCGGCACCTTTAAACTCAACACGCTCTATGACTATAACGCTTTGGTCACCGGCATGAAGGAAAAATCCTCCTACCGCGAGTCCATTGAAGTGGTCATTCCCGAAGGCTACACCGTGGCGCAGATCTTCCGCCTTTTGGAAGACAAGGGTGTCTGCACCGCCGCCAAACTGGAAGCCTACGCCATCGACAGCCAGTTCGAATCCTATGAATTCATGGAAGGCGCACCCAGAGGCGATGTCCGGGTGCTGGAAGGCTTCCTCTTCCCCGATACCTACGAATTCTACCTCAACGCAAAACCCAAGGAAGTGTTCATCAAATTCCTTGACCGTTTTGCCGATCAGTTGCCCGACGATATCGACACGCTCCTTGAAAATCTGAACACCAAACTCTCCTCCATGATGCGTGCCAACGGCTATGACCAGAATTATATCGACGAGCATCAGATGAAACTCTACGATGTGATCAAAGTCGCGTCCATGATTGAAAAAGAGACCGCTCACACCGGCGAAAACTACACGGTTTCCTCGGTTATCTACAACCGTCTGACCAACCAGCGGAATTTCCCCCGTCTGGAGATCGACGCAACGCTGGTCTATATTCTGGGCAAAAACGATCTGACTAGCGAAGACCTGAAACTGGACGACCCCTACAACACCCGTGTTTACGGCGGTCTGACCCCCACCCCCATTTCCAATCCCGGTAAATCCGCCATCCTCGCTGCCCTTGGCCCGCAGGACACGGATTATTACTATTACGCGCTGAATCCTGCCACCGGCGAACACAAATTCTCCAAAACGCTGGCAGAGCATAACGCCTTCCTTGAAAGCCTGAAATAATATGAAAAAACTCGAACTATTAAGCCCTGCCGGCGATATGCAGCGGCTGAAAATGTCCGTGCTCTACGGCGCGGATGCAGTATACCTGGCCGGCACCAGTTTCGGCATGCGCTCTTTTGCCGGCAATTTCACCCCGGAAGAACTCCCTGTGGCGGTGAAATTTGCCCACGACCACGGCGTGAAAGTCCACGTCACCGTCAATACCATGCCCCGCAACGACGAGATCGCCCAATTGCCCGCCTATCTGGAACAACTTAACGATGCCGGCGTGGACGCACTGATCGTTGCGGACATGGGCGCATTCTCCCTGGCGGGAAAATACGCCCCCCGCTGCCAGCGCCACATCTCCACCCAGCAGTCCGTTGCCAACTACGAATGTGCAACCGCATGGTACGATTTGGGCGCAAAAAGAGTGGTTTTGGCCAGAGAATTGAGCCTTTCTGAAATAAGTTGCATCCGCGAAAAATGTCCCAAAGAGTTGGAAATCGAAACATTCGGTCACGGCGCCATGTGCGTCAGTTATTCCGGAAGATGCTTACTCAGCAACTATATGACCGGCCGTGATTCCAACCGCGGCGCCTGCGCCCAGCCCTGCCGCTACCAATACGCTCTGGTGGAAGAAAAGCGTCCCGGGGAATACTTCCCCGTTTATGAGGACGAAAAAGGTACATACATCCTCAATTCCCGGGATATGTGCATGATCGACCATCTGAAAGATCTGATGGATGTGGGTGTAGACTGCATCAAGATCGAAGGCAGAGCAAAATCTGCATACTATGCAGCCATTGTCACCGGCGCATACCGGCACTGTATCGACGATGTTTTTGCCGGAAAGCCCCTCGACAGCGTATGGCGCGACGAAGTGGAGCATGTTTCCCACCGCATTTATTCCACCGGCTTTTATTACGGTGAGCCGGGTCAATACACAGAAAATTCCCGGTACATCCGTCAGTGGCAGATCGTGGCATCCATCGAAGAATGCGACGAAAGCGGTGTCGCCACCTGCAGTCTGAACAACAAGTTCTCCCTGGGTGACGCTCTGGAGGTCGTAGGACCCGATCTGCGCCCTTTCCCCATTATTGCCGAGGGTTTGACCGACATGGACGCAAACCCTCAGGAAAGCCCCAGAACGCCTCAGATGGCTTTCAAGATCCAACTGCCCCGGCAAGTACCGGCGCACAGTCTGATACGCCGTGCCGTCGATCTCTCCGCAAAATAAAACCAAGGCCCACGGGGAAACCCGTGGGCCTTGATCATTGCATTATTCCATTCTCAAAACAATGGTTTCAGACCGGACCACATTGCCGTACTGGTCGTACACCCGGCAGATGAGTCTGCGTCCATTTCGGGCATCCGTCATCTTCGTAGAATAAGTGTTACCCTTAAATGTATCGGTATAGGTATAGTCCTTTGCACCTACATCCTTATAGTACCAGCGATAGATCAGTCCATCGCCCTCCGCAATGATCGTAACGGTGAATTTATCGCCTTTCGCCGCCGTTACAATGGTCGGCTGGTCAACGATCCTTAGCGGTGTCTTCATGGTCAAATTAACCGTATCAGTGGTGACGCTGTTGCCGTACTTATCCGTAATGACGCAATAGATCTGCCGTCCGGAGCGCTTAGCATCCATGGCGCTGATTCTATAGGTTTTTCCGGCAAAAGAACCGGTTAACTTAAAGGCACTGCTGCCGGGATTCTTGTAGTACCACTTATAAGTCAATCCATCGCCAACCGCAGAAACATTCACTTTTACCTCATCACCCTCGGATACCGGCACAGACACAGGCTGCTGTTTGATATACACTGCCTGAGCAATCAGCACCGTCTGCGAGCGCACCACATTACCATACTGATCGTATACACGACAGATCAGTCGCCGGCCGGCACGCGCATCCGTCATGGTTACGCGGTAGGTGTTTCCTTTAAAAGTGGGCGTATATGTATATTCATCCGCGCCGCGGTTTTTATAATACCAGCGGTAGGTCAGTCCATCGCCCTGAGCATCGATCCTAACGGTCGCCTTTTCACCGTTGGGAACTACCACCAAAGTCGGCTGATCATTGATCTGCAGCCGCGTCCTGCCATGCAGCGTAACCGTATCTGTGGTGACGGAATTACCATACCGATCTGTTACAACACAGTAGATCTTCCGTCCGTCACGGGATTTATCCATGGAACTGATGGTATATTCATTGCCCTTAAAGGTGCCGGTAGACCGGAATCTTGTATCCGTTGGATTCTGATAGTACCATTTATAGGTCAAACCGTCGCCTGTGGCAGAAAATGTGACCTTTAGCGTTTCGCCCGTATACACCGTAACGGAAACCGGTTGACGCACAATGGTTGCCACTTTTGCATCATAGAAGATCTTCGCAGAATGCAAAACTTCATTGTCTTCTTTGATCCGGATGGCAGACCATTCTGCTTGGGAGCCTGCGTAATAAAGATTCTGGAATTGCGCGCAATCGTTGAAAACATCGCGTCCTATGGCGGTGACGCTCTTGGGCAAAGCCACCCATTCCAAACCGGAGCAGCGGGCAAACACAGAATTGCCCAGTTTAGCGACGCCGTCGGGAAGCGAAACGGAATTCAATTTTGAGCAATTATAGAACGAATAATTGCCGATTTCTGCAACTGTGCTGCCAATTTGCACAGATTTTAGATTTTTGCAGGACTGGAATGCATAGTCATCGATCAACGTAACGCCCTGAGGAATCACCACAGATGTCAGGCTGGTGCATTGGAAGAAAGCGCACTCAGCAATCACCGAAATTCCTTTAGGAATGATCAGTTCCGTTAGCAATTCGCCGTTTACATACAAATTTCCGGCATAACTGACAGGATTGGAAACAAAATTTTCAAAGTCGATTCTCAGCCACGCGGCAAGGTCAGCGATATCAACGCGCTGCAATCCGGTGCAATTGCTAAAGGCATACTCGCCGATCTTCGTGATGGTCGCAGGAATCGTTACCGACGTCAATGCGCCGCATCCGTCAAAAGCGCGCTCACCAATGGCTGTAACGGGTTTTCCATTATATTCGGACGGGATCACCATCTGTCCCTGAGCAAGCGTACTGCAGCCGATAACGCAGTAACTGCTTCCATCGGCATTTAAAGAAAATTCAAGCAAACTACCATCAGCAGCCTGCACCCGGGCAGGCATCACAAACAAAAATGCCGCAACCAACACAACTGCAAATATAGTGCCAACAATACGCGCACACTTCATAACACCTGCTCCTTTTCTGCATTTCAGTTCCATGGGAACGAATTATCTTCTTATATCTAGTATATCCTACACCACGTTGGTTTGCAAGAACAATCAACAAAAAACCGCCCAACATTCGTCGGGCGGTTATTTCAATTTTTCAGGCTCTGCAGCGGCGCAGGAATTCGTCCGCCGCGACTGACGAAGGCTTCGCTGGAAGGCTCGTGCACCGGCATCACCGGCGCGCTGCCTAAAAGTCCACCCATCTCCACACGGTCGCCAACCACCTTGCCGGGCGCAGGAATGATGCGTACGGCGGTGGTCTTGGTGTTGACCATGCCAATAGCAGCCTCGTCCGCGATAATGGCGGAAATGGTTGCTGCGGATGTATCGCCAGGCACGGCGATCATATCAAGACCCACACTGCAAACGCAGGTCATGGCTTCCAGTTTGGACAACGTCAGCGTTCCGCTTTCGGCAGCGGCGATCATACCCTCATCCTCCGACACGGGAATAAACGCGCCGGAAAGACCACCCACATGATTGGACGCCATCACGCCACCCTTTTTCACAGCGTCATTCAAGAGTGCCAACGCGGCGGTTGTGCCGTGGGTGCCGCAGACCTCAAGACCCATCTCCTCCAGGATCCGGGCAACGCTGTCGCCCACGGCAGGAGTCGGCGCAAGGCTCAGGTCTACGATGCCGAAAGGTACGCCCAGGCGGCGGGAAGCCTCCTGGCCCACGATCTGACCCATGCGGGTGATGCGGAAAGCGGTCTTCTTCACGGTCTCAGCCACCACATCGAAAGGCTGGCCCTTGACGTTCTGCAGCGCGTGATACACCACGCCCGGTCCGGAAACGCCCACATTGAGTACACACTCCGGCTCACCCACACCGTGGAACGCGCCGGCCATGAAGGGATTATCCTCAACAGCATTGGCAAAAACCACCAACTTTGCACAGCCCAAACCGTCGTTATCCGCTGTAATTTCCGCAGTTTTCTTGATAATTCTGCCCATTTCGGCAACAGCATCCATATTGATACCGGCCTTGGTGGAGCCAACATTAACGCTGGCGCAAACGCGCTCGGTAGCAGCCATGGCTTCGGGGATGGAACGGATCAATTTCCAATCACTCTCGGTACAGCCTTTCTGCACCAATGCAGAGAAACCGCCGATAAAATTCACGCCGCAGGTCTTGGCGGCCTCATCCAAAGTCTTGGCAAGCGCCACATAACTGTCGCACTGGCAGGCAGCACCCACAAGTGAAACAGGCGTGACAGAAATGCGCTTGTTGACAATGGGGATACCAAATTCACGCTCGATCTCCACGCCCACGCGCACCAGATCTTTGGCGCACCGGGTGATCTTCTCGTAGACCTTACGGCAGCAGACCTCAATATCACGGTCGCAGCAATCCAGCAGGCTGATGCCCATAGTAATGGTGCGGATATCCAAATGCCGCTTATCGATCATATCCTGCGTCAGCAAAATATCACTCAAATTCAGCATATGCCTACCTCACACCTTGTGCATGGCCTCAAAGATATCCTCGCGCTGGACGCGGATGGACAGATTACGGCTCTTACCCATCTCATCCATTTCGGTGCAAAACTGGCTCAGCGACACAGTGCACTCCGAAACATCCAGCACCATCATCATGGTAAAATATCCCTGCAGAACAGTCTGGCTGATATCCAGAACATTCACATTATATTCCGCCAGTTTGATGCATACAGCGGCGATGATGCCAACCTGGTCCTTACCGACAACAGTAGCGATGGCTCTCATTTGCATTCACCTCAAAAATCATAGTCCGCGCTGAAGCGCTTGTCCAACATATCCCAGAACTTGTCCTTAGCGGCAAGATGTGCAGGATGGACGGCATAAGCAGCCAGTGCATCGCGGCTCTCAAACTCAGAGTACAGGGCATAATCCTGGCCCTGATAAGCCTTGCGCACTTCCATATGGATCAGACCGGGAATCACACCCACCAATGGCTCCAGAACGGAAGCAGTGAGTCTAACGGCATCATCTTTATTGACGCCTTCTTTTAGAGTGTACAAAACAATATGTTTAACCATAATTTCTCTCCTTTTGGCAAAAAGCAAATACCGGAACCGGCATAAGTCGGTCCCGGTATGTAGCATGGCATTATTCAGCAGTCTCTTCCGCGGCGACTTCTTCAGCAGCCTCTTCGGCAGGCTCTTCAGCAGCCTCTTCGGCAGGCTCTTCAGCGGTCTCTTCCTCGGTCTGCAGCAAAGCACGGATGGACAGAGAGATGCGCTTGCTCTCAGCGTCCACATCGGTGATCTTGACCTGCACTTCCTGACCCTCTGCCAGCACATCCTCGGGCTTGCCGATGCGCTTGTCAGCGATCTGGGAAATGTGGATCAGGCCGTCAACGCCGGGCAGGATCTCAGCAAATGCGCCGAAGGTCATGAGTTTGACGATCTTTGCATCAACAACATCGCCCACAACGTACTTGGTCATGAACTGATTCCAGGGGTTCATCTCGGCAGTCTTGTAGCCCAGAGAGATCTTACGCTTCTCGGGGTCGAAGGAGATGACATAAACGTCGATCTCGTCGCCAACGCTGACGACTTCTGCAGGAGTCTTGATACGGCTCCAGCTCAATTCGGAAACATGGACCATGCCGTCCACGCCGCCGATATCCACGAATGCGCCGTAAGAAGTCAGGGACTTAACGGTACCGTGGTACTTCTTGCCCTCTTCGATCTCGGCCCACAGGGCTTCCTGGCTGGCCTTGCGCTCCTCGGAGGAAGCGGCACGGATGGAACCGATGACACGGCGGCGTGCGCGGTTGACCTCGGTGATCTTCAGTTTCACTGTCTTGCCAACTTCAGCAGCCATATCGCCGCCCTTGGCAACGCCGGACTGGGATGCAGGGATGAAGACGCGGATGCCCTTAACAGTAGCAACCAGACCGCCCTTGTTTTCCTCGGTGATGACGCCTTCAACGACAGTCTTCTCCTCGGCAGCAGTGGCCATATCGTCCCAGATCTTCAGGCCGTCCAGTTTCTTCTTGCTCAGCTGGACAGTGCCCTCTGCATCGTTGACGCGGACCACAAACACTTCGATCTCATCGCCGACCTTGAGAATGTCCTCAGGCTTCACAGCAGGATCGGCACTAACTTCGTCATAGGGAATGTAACCGGCATGCTTGGTGCCCAGATCCACCTGGACTTCGGTATTACCGATACCGGTAACGACGCCAATGACCTTATCTCCTGTATTTAAAGTCTTGATGGACTGCTCAAGGAGTTCCTCGAAGGTTGCCTCCTGAATAGCCTCAACATTAGTAATTTCGCTCATAGTCTTATTGACCTCCTTTATTATCCACGCCGGTGTGGATGCACCGGCAGTGATTCCAATGTTACGCGCACCGCAGAAAAAAGCCGGTTCCAGCTCAGACGCATTGTCCACCAGAACCACCTTACCGCAGTGTTCGCGGCAGATCTGCGCCAGACGGCCGGTATTGGAACTCTTTGCGTCCCCTACCACCACCATGGCATCACACTCAGCGCTCAGTTGCGCTGCTTCCGTCTGCCGAAATTCCGTAGCTTTGCATATTGTATCAAAGATTTTCAAGTTAGTAAACAGTTTTTTTGCAAAATCGATGCTTTTTTTCCACAAATATTCCGTAGATGTGGTCTGACTGACCATGGCAATGGGCAGATCCGGGGAAATCCCCTCATTTTCGACCCACGCAGCCAATTCCTCAGCATTTTCAAAGATCCTGCAATCGCTGCACCAGCCGGCAATGCCCTCCACTTCCGGATGGGCGCGGGTGCCGATGATAATGGGTAGCCTTCCCTCCTGCTCCGTCTTTTCAACGATCCCGTGGATGCGCTTGACAAACGGGCAGGTGGCATCAATAACTTCCGCGCCGGCAGCGGCAAGTTGCTCATACACCTGCCGGGCTACGCCGTGGGAACGGATGATCACCGTCATGCCCTCCCGGGCTTCTTCAGCGGACTCGATAACGCGGATACCCAACTTCGCAAAATGGTCCACCACATGACGGTTATGAATGATGGGGCCAAGGGTCACCACGGTCTTGCCTTCCGCAGACGCCTTTTCCACCGTTTCAACAGCGCGGCTGACACCGAAGCAAAAACCTGCGCTTTCAGCGATCCGGATGCTCATAAGGCGATCTTCTCGCTGACAATGCGGCGGATGGTATCCACCACTTCTTCAATATCCATGTCGGAAGTATCCACCTTTACGGATTCTTTGGTCATCTTCAAGGGTGCCACCGGGCGGTGGGTATCCTGATAATCCCGCTGGATGATCTCCTTGAGAATGGTTTCATATTCGGCCTTCTGACCCTTGGCCAGCAGTTCGTCGGTGCGGCGCTTGGCGCGCACTTCCGGTGATGCGGTCAAAAAGATCTTCACATCCGCATTAGGCAGCACCACGGTGCCGATATCGCGGCCGTCCATAATAACATTATAAGCCTTGGCAACATCGCGTTGCATATCCAGCAGCACATCACGCACCACCGCATGGGCAGAAACCAGCGATGCCTTCTGGGAGATGTCCTGGGTGCGGATCTCGCCGGTGCCATCCATGCCGTTCATGATCATGTGCTGCATGCCTTCATCGTCATATTCAATGACCACGGTCAGTTCGTCGATGTATCTGGTGACCGCATCAATATCCTTGACGCTGACACCCCACAGGTCCAAAAAATATGCCACGGTGCGGTAAATGGCACCGGTATCCACATATTTATAACCCAGTTCTTTGGCAAGGCGCTTGGCGATGGTGCTTTTGCCTGCACCGGCAGGGCCGTCAATGGCAATGGCGTAAGTTTTACCCATGATAGTTTCCTTCTTTCTTAACGGTCGTTACGCAGTTTGGCGAGAGCGGCGGCTTCGCGCGCAAGCACCTCGTCAGGAGTAAGACCCATGATTTTTCCTGTTTCCTCGGGAGATTTCGGGAGGCCGTTTTCAAGGCCGAAGCGCAAAGTCAGCAGTTTTGCGTCATCCGCGTCGAGGATGCTCAAAAGATCCGTAATGCGCTGGCGCATCTGAAAATACGCGGTATCCTCCACCGCCTGATCTTCATCTGCCTTTTCCTGTTCCTCATCCCGGGGTTGCTTGATCTGCATCAAGCGGCGGGCATCGCTGTCCAGTTTATCAAGCATCGCAGCGGTTTCAGCGGTGACATGCATTTTATCGGCGATCTCCTGCGCCGTAGGGTTTCTTCCCAGTTCCCCAAGAAGTTGATCCCGGACAGAACTGTAATCTTCCAGCGAAGTGCGCAGTTTTTGACCTACGCCGTTTTCCCGGGCCTGGCGCAGCACCGCGGATGCCATGTAAAAGCGGATATACCAATCCCGATGAGGCTCAAATTCTCCGGCAGAAAACTCCTGCACCGCCTGCCAAAGGCCAAGGTTGCCCTCCTGAATGAGATCCAGCAGCAAAACATTGAGGCCGGTATACTCCAGCGCCAGTTCCACTACCCGCGAGAGGCTCAGATTGACCAGCGCCGCCCGGGATGCTTCATCGCGCTGGGCGCTGAGAATGGTCACATCACCGAAAGCCGGCACAGCCGCCAGTTCTTCCAAATAAAGCCGCAGAGGGTCGCTTTCGTCCAGGTTATTTACCTGCATGCCGCTTTGCGCCCACTGCTGCTCCCGGCGAAGCCGCAATGCCGCCTCACCCACAGCACCGGAATCCGGAAGATCGCTTAGTTGCGGCATCACGCGGCGCGTCCGCAAATCTTCCAAAATTTCCTCAAATTCTTCCTCCGATGCCTCCTCCGTTACAGAAAGCAGCGCCGCTGCGCTGATCTGCTCCCGGGCAGACGCCGTCAGCGCTTCCCAGGGCAAAGGCTCAAAAGAAAAATCCAGTTCCTTCATCACAAAAAATCCTCCAGGCCCATACCGGCCCCGCTTCGTTTCAGGCGCTCCACAGCCGCGCGCTCCAATTGCCGCACGCGCTCCTTGGAGATACCCAAATGACCCGCGATCTCCTCAAAAGTCATACAAACATCGTTGTCCATGCCGTAGCGCATCCGAAGTACCTGCTGTTGTCTCGGAGAAAGCATGGACAAAAGTGCATTGATCCGCTGGCTGAGTTCCTCACGAACAACCTCTTCATAAGGCTGGGGCGCAAGTTCATCCTCCAGCATGCCAAAATACGGCTTATCATCCTCGCCAACGGTCCGATCCAGCGACTCGATCTCCGGATCCAAGGCAAGCAGTTGCTCCAGCCGCTCCGGGGAGATACGGAGGTATGCCGCCAGTTCATCACGGCTGGGCTCTTCACCGTTGCGCTTTTCCAGTTGCTCCTTTGCTATCCGGACGCGGCGGATCTTATCGGCCGTATACTGCGGCACACGAATAAGGCCGCGCTGAGCAAAACACCGCAAAACACCCTGCCGGATCCACTTGGTGGCGTATGTAGAAAAACGATAATCCAAACTATGGTCAAACCCGCGGACGGCGTCCAGCAAGCCGATACTGCCCTCCTGGATCAGGTCCATAACAGGTACGCCGCGATCGGCATATTCCCTGGCGATGGACACCACAAGGCGCAGATTGGAATTGACCATGATGCGGATGGCTTCGCCGTCACCCTCGGCGCACCGCCGGGCCAGGCGCTTTTCCTGCTCCCGGGTCAGGCGGGGATATTGCCGGATCTCATGAAGGTACCGGGTCACATCATCTTCCCGGCCGGTAACTTCTTCCACAGTGGTAAGGCTCATTAATTCATTCCTTTTCTTTCCCGGAGTTTATTTTGGTAAGCCAGCAGATCATCTTCCGAACTGACGCAGGATGCCTGATGCTCTGAACGGATAATCCGCAGGCAATCCACAAAAGCCTGCTCGCTGACAGGGCCCTCCTGCCGCTGCAAAATTCCGGTAATGTGGGACATTTCCTCTTGTGTAAAATCAGAAAGCACAGAAATCTTGACCTCCATGCCCTGCTGATGCAAAGACAGAAGTTGCGCATACGCCCGTCCCAGCAGTTCCGCTGAAAACATTTCAGCCGTCAGACCCGCAACCTTGTCCAAAAGGCCGGGGTCCCGGAGTGCCAGCGCAATAACACGCTCCTCCGCCATGGCGGATCGCATGTTGTCGTAGCGAATGGTACGGCTCTTGGGTCGCAGTGCATCTGCAGGTGCCAGATCGATCTTCTCCTGCTGCTTTTTCTGCTTTGCCTGCCGGCGCTTAAAAGCGCGGCTGATCTCCAGCGCCATGGCTTCGTGGCTGATCTTGGCGGCATCCGCCACACGTCCGCCGTAAACTTCACGCTGAACAGCGCTACCCAGCGAACTGATCAGATCCGCAGACTCGTGAAGGTACTTGACCTTCTGATCGTCCTGCTTCAGATCGTACTTGCGCAAAATGGCATTTAACTGATACTCTACCCGGTTGGCAGAATCCTCCAGCAAAAGTTTAAAACGGTCTGCACCGAATTTCTTAAGGAACTCATCGGGGTCTTTTGCGCCGGTAAGTTGCAGAACTTTCACCTGCAGGCCTGCTCTCTCCAAAATGGGAATAGCCCGCTGGGTGGCATTCTGACCTGCATTATCGCCGTCATAAATCAAAATCACCTGCTCGGCATAGCGGGTCATAAGCGCCGCCTGCTCCTCCGTCAAACTGGTGCCAAGGGATGCAACTGCATTATCAAAGCCGTACTGATGCAGCGCAACCACATCAATATTGCCTTCCACCAGAATCAGGCCTCCTGCCTTGCTCTTTTTTGCAAGGTTTAAGCCAAAGAGATTTTTGCGCTTATTGAAAATCATGGTTTCGGGGGAATTGAGATACTTGGCGGTATCCTTATCGGCTTTCAGCGTACGGCCGCCAAAGCCGATCACATTGCCCCGGACATCAATGATGGGGAACATCAGCCGGTCGCGGAAACGATCAAACATATTGCCGTTGCGCTCCGAAACAGTAACAAGACCGGAATCTTTCAGTTCCTGATCGGTGTAGCCTTTGGCGCGCATGGCCTTGACCATGGAATCCCAGCTATCCGGCGCGTAACCGACACCGAAAGTAGTCAAAATACTCTTGCTCATACCGCGTCCCAGGGCATACTGCAGCGCGGCACTGCCCACAGGGGCATACAGTTGGCTGTGGAAGAACCGGGCAGCCTCCTTATGCAGCGCCCAAAGGCGCTCCTGCTGGCGGTAACGGGACTGATACTGCTCGTCCTCCGGCACAGAAAGACCGGCGCGCTTAGCCAGCGCACGGACGGCATCGGGATAGGAAAGCCCCTCGATCTCCATCTGGAAATTCACCACGCCGCCACCTTTATGGCAGCCAAAGCAATAGTAAATACCCTTATCGGGGTTGACGGAGAAAGACGCGGTCTTCTCGCCGTGGAAAGGACAAAGACCAAACAAATTGGATCCGCTGCGCCGCAGATTCACATACTGCCCCACCACATCTTCAATTGGATTTCTTGCTACCAGTTCTTCGATAAATGAAGGCGGAAATGCCATGGTCTGTCCCTCCTCTCGTTAATCAATTTATTATACCACATCATCTGCGCTTTTGCCAATATGTGCAAACAAAAATGTACACAAAATTTATTCCTGAACAGGAAATGCCCGGTATTCCTTGCCCACTTCCATCGCCTCTACGGTAGCGGCGGACATATCCGTCAGCCGGTCAAGGAACGGCTGGGTCTGATGCTCCGGAAAAAGCAGTTCCAGTTCCACTTCCTGGGCAAAATCCGTTTTGCGAATGATGCCGCCGAAGGCGGCTACTTCCAGTTTCACGCGCTCATAGAAATTGTAAGGACACGGCACATACAGCACCGTCCAGACTCTTTTCATGCTCTTTCCGGCGGCATCCACGGCGATCTTCGCGCCCTTGGTATACGCCCGGACAAGTCCGCCCGCACCCAGGAGTATTCCGCCGAAATAACGGGTCACCACGCAAACGCAGTTAAACAGTCCCTCACGCTGCAACACCTGCAGCATGGGCATGCCGGCTGTGCCGCCGGGTTCCCCGTCATCGGAAAAACGAACTGCGCCGTCACGAATAATGTACGCCCAGCAATTGTGGGTGGCATCATAGTGCTGCTTTTTCATCTCCTGAATTTTCGCCAGTGCCTCCTCCTCTGTCTCCACAGGCCAGAGTCTGCCGATAAATCGGGATTTTTTCTCGGTAAATTCATCCTGCCCGAACTGGGTCGGCACCAGATACTCGTCCAAAGTCACACTTCCTTCACAGCGTAATCTTTCAATCTTCCGTAAAGAATCTCATCCAGCACCGCATCGATCTCGATGCCGTCACCGGTATATTCCACGGATTTGACCTGCGCATTTTCATGCAAAGTCTCCACCATACCGCCCATGGAATAAGGCAGCAAAAGTTTTACATGGTAGCGGCTCTTGGCCAGCGCCTTTTCAATGGCCGCCAGCAGCCGGTCCATGCCGGCACCGGATGCCGCGGAAATGGCAACCACACGCTCGCCTACGGGAATATCCTCCGGCTGCACAAGATCCATTTTATTATAGCATTCCAGCACCGGAACATCGGCACGGGCCAGTTTCGCGATCAATCTGTCCACCACCGCGATATGCTCCGCACGGTTTTCGTCCGACGCGTCGATCACATGAAGTAGAAGATCCGCGTATTCCAGTTCTTCCAGTGTTGCGTGGAACGCATCCACCAAATGGTGGGGCAGTTTCGCAATAAAACCGACCGTATCGGTCAGCACCACATCCAGATTGTCGGAAACCGTCAGTTGCCGGGAAGTGGTATCCAGGGTGTCAAAAAGGCGGTTATTTGCCGGAATACCGGCATCCGTCAGGCAGTTGAGGAGCGTGGATTTTCCGGCATTGGTATAACCCACGATGGCCACCACAGGCACAGAATTTTTCATTCTGCGCTGGCGCTGGACGGCACGGACATGGCGCACCTGCTCCAGTTCCTCTTTCAAGCGGTTGATACGCTCACGGATATGCCGGCGGTCGGATTCCAACTTCGTTTCGCCGGGACCGCGGGTGCCAATACCGCCACCCTGCCGGGAAAGGCTTGCGCCCATGCCGGAAAGCCGGGGCAAAAGATACTGATACTGCGCCAGTTCCACCTGCAGCCGACCCTCGCGGGTTTTGGCGCGCTGGGCAAAAATATCCAAAATCAGCGCGCTGCGGTCCAAAACCGTCACGCCGATAATGTCCTCCAGCGCCCGGATATTTCCCGGGGAAAGTTCATTGTCAAAGATCACCATATTGGACTCGGTGGCTTCCACCAGCATGCGCACTTCCTGCGCCTTGCCTTCGCCGATGAAACAGTGGGCGTCCGGTGTATGACGGTTTTGCAGAATCTTACCGGTGCAAAATCCACCGGCGGTTTCCAAAAGCCCTTCCAGTTCCTCCAGTGTTTCATCGGTGGCGGTCTGATCCTGCCGGAAACAGTCGGCATTCAGTCCCACCAAAACGGCACGTTCCTGTTTAATTTCAAAATTTGATTCCATAAATCCTCCGTCATCAGAGAAATACAAACATTTTTACTATTATACCACACAGGCCGTCCGCGCGACAAGTTTTTCTGCAAAAAAGCACAAAAAATCCGCACCACGGCTAAACCGTAGTGCGGACTTCATCATTACTTCAGGCCGAAACGTTTGTTGAAACGATCAACACGTCCACCGGTGTCAACCAGCTTCTGCTTGCCGGTGTAGAAAGGGTGGCACTTGGAGCAGATCTCAACACGAATTTCCTTCTTAGTGGAGCCGGTGGTAAAGACGTTGCCACAAGCACAGCGGATCGTGGTCTGTTCGTAATTGGGATGGATACCTTCCTTCATATCGTTCACCTCTTTCTTATCAGGTAAAGGGCATAAAAACCCTAGTTTTCTGCAATCGCTCGGCTATCATAACACATCTGCCGGGAGAATGCAAGTGTTTTTTTCTTTATTTTTGGGTTTTTTATCAAAACGCCCAGTTGCCGTTGCGGAAAATAGGAACTACCTTGCCGTCACGGCAGATGGCGTCGATATTCATGCTGTCGCAGCCGATCATAAAGTCCTCATGGATCATGGAATCGTTAACGCCCAAAGCGCGGCATTCGTCCAGAGTCTTATTATGGTGGTCGCGGATGGTATCGGCAAAGCCCATGCCAACTGCAAGGTGGCAGGCTGCGTTCTCGTCAAACAAGGTATTGTAGAACAGGATGCCGCACCGGCAGATGGGGCTCGCCTGGGGCACCAGTGCGCACTCGCCCAGATACCGGGCGCCCTCATCCATGTTCAGCATGGTCTCCAGCAGGTCGGCACCGACTTCCGCACCGGACTCCACCACTTTGCCATTTTCAAAACGCATAAAGAAATTGTCAATGAGTTGACCCTGATAAGAAAGCGGCTTCGTGGAATATACAATGCCCTCTGCCTTACCCTTCATGGGAGAAATAAAGCACTCCTCGGTAGGAATATTGGGATTAAAGAAGACACCCAGTTTGCTGGTTTCGCCACCGCCGCAGAAAATGGCTTCAGGGATCATACCAACGGTCAGATCGGTGCCGTTGTCAGCAGTGTAATGCAGGGATTCGATACCCAGATTGTTGAGGTATTCACAGCGTCTTTGCAAATCGGCGTTGTGCTCCTGCCATGCTTTAACGGGATCTTCATTGACACGGGATGCGCTGAGGATCTGCTGCCACAGTTTCTCCATTGCCACGCTGGCGCGGTCATTGGGGAAGATCTTCTTGGCCCATGCCTTGCCGGGAACAGCGGCGATGCACCACTGCTGCTTGTTCTCCAGTTGATCAGCGTAAGGTTTCAAAATAGGATAAGTCTTCTGGCGGGCCTGAGCCACCTTCTTCATGTTCATACCCTTCAGACCGTCGGGATCTTCACTGATGATATGGATCCGGGCGGGAATGGTATCCACCATGTGCTGACGGCGGGCCTTCTGCCACTCAGGCACAGTAGACATGGTCTTCAGGGACTGATAGCGCACATGGATCTTGTCCAAAGGCTGATAGTCCCACTCCACGATGACCTTGGAAGCCTTGGCCTTATAGGCCTCTTCCACCACCATCTGCACAAATTCAGGCTGGTCGAGATCTGCATAGACCATGACCTCCTGACCTTTCTGCACGTTGACACCGCAGCGAACAATGAGTTTTGCGTATTCTCTTAAAACAGTCTTCTTCATTTTGCTGTCTCCTTTATTGAATTTCTGCTATTTTAACAAATATTCACGCGCTCGTCAATGAATCTTGCATTCTTTTTTGGATTGGCGTATAATAACTGTATTCTTTGACGATCAGGTGACGATATGCTCTCAAAAGAACAGTTTCACGAAAAAATCGCCGGCGGTCTTCGCTTTCTGGACGGTGCTACCGGCTCGAATTTAAGAAAGATGGGTATGCCCAACGCCGCCTGCACCGAACAATGGGTGCTGGAGCATCCTGATGTAGTGGTTTCTTTGCAGCGCGCATACGCCGCAGCCGGCAGCCAGATCCTTTACGCGCCCACTTTTCAGGCGCAGCCTATAGCCCTGGAGCGCGTGGGTTATGAACGCCACACAGAAGCCATCAACGCCCAATTGGTGGCGCTTTCCCGGTCTGCAGCGCCCGGCTGCCTTATTGCCGGTGACCTAACCACGCTGGCAGCATTTTGTGACTCCTGGGACAGCGCGAATTTTGACCTGCTGGTGGAAAACTACCGCCGGCAGATCCGCGGCCTCATGGACGGCGGCGCGGACCTTTTGGTGGCGGAAACGCTGATGTACCCCACAGAAGCCGAAGCGATCCTGACCGCCGCGGAACTGGAAAACGCCGGTGCGGTGATGTACTCATTCACCATGCAGCCGGACGGAACGCTCTTCTCCGGCAGCAACGGCGGCGAAATCCTGCGTGACCTGGAGCAGTCAGGCGCGGCGGCAGTTGGCTTTAACTGCGTGGCGGCGGATATGATGACGCCCTATCTGGTCACCGCGCTGCGGCGCTATGTCCGCGGTCCTTTGCTGTGCAAGCCCAACGCCGGCATGCCGGTGATCAATGCCCAGGGAATTGCGGAATACTCCATGGATGCCGTGGAATTTGCAGATATTCAACTGAAATGCGCCCAAAACGGTGCAACGCTTTTGGGTGGCTGCTGCGGCACAGATCCCACCTTTATCGCCAAAATGGCAGATGCTTTGAAATAATACCCGGGCGGCAGGAACTCCCCTGCCGCCCGATTTTTGTAAAAAGGTGTTGAATAGATGCCTTTGATA
The DNA here is from genome assembly GCA_045591725.1 of Faecousia sp. Lineage (GTDB taxonomy): Bacteria > Bacillota > Clostridia > Oscillospirales > Oscillospiraceae > Faecousia. The sequence goes on along the minus strand of JAZNTI010000007.1, from coordinate 51,058 downwards.
GAGTATAATTAAAGAAAAAAGCAAAGAGGTCTCCCTATGGAAAATCAAGAAAGACAAGCCCCTGTGCGCCGCCGGCCTCGAAGAAGACGCCGCAGCAAATTCCAGCGGTTTATACACCGCTACTTCGCGCTGATCCTCACCTGCATCATGTGCATTACCTGCGTGGGTGCAGTGGGTTTCACGGTGCATTCCATCAGCGGCATTTTGGCCAACCAGCAGACGCAGAATTCCAGCACTTCTTCCACTGTCGATCAGTCCCGGGAGCAGATTCTGGCCCAGATCAATGCGCTGATCAAAAAAGCGGACGGCTTGGCTGCCGGTTACGATTACCGCGGTGCCATTGAACTGCTGCAAGGCTTTGAAGGCTACGAAGAGCACACCCAACTGACAGAGCGCATCGCTTATTACGAAGCGGAAGATGACAAACTGATGCCCTACAGTGATGTGGACAGCATCACCCACCTCTTCTTCCACTCTCTGATTGCAGATCCCGCGCGGGCCTTCGACGGCGATGACGAGCAGACCGGTTTCAACCTCTACATGGTCACCATAAAGGAATTCAAGGCGATTTTAGAGGAAATGTACGCCCGCGGTTATGTTCTTGTTTCCCCCTATGATATCGCTTATGAAGTGGTGGATGAGAACGGCGCCCGTTTTGAGTACGGCAACATCCGCCTGCCGGAGGGCAAGATCCCCTTCCTGTTGAGTCAGGATGACGTGAACTACTACGGCTATATGATCGGCACCGGCAACGGCAAAAACGAGACTCCCGTCTTTGCTGACAGCAACGGCGACGGTTTTGCCAGCCGTATCGTCATTGACGAAAACGGTCATCCCACCTGCGAATACATCGACGAATTCGGCAATACACACTACGGTGAATACGACATCGTTCCCGTACTTGAGGCTTTCATTCAGGAGCATCCGGACTTCTCTTACCACGGCGCCAGAGGCATTTTAGGCGTCACCGGTTACGAAGGCGTATTTGGTTACCGCACCAAACCCTCCTACAAGGAGGCATTGGGCGAGGAGCGCTACAACGCCGAAGTCCAGGCCGCCAAGGAAGTGGCCCAGTGCCTGAAAGACCACGGCTGGATCATCGCCAGCCACTCCTACGGTCACCCCTCCTACGGCAATATCGAAGCGCCCCGCGTGGAAGCAGACTCCACCAAGTGGGAAGATACCGTCCAACCTATCGTAGGCAACACCGATGTGCTGCTCTTCCCCTACGGCGCTGACATCGCCTACATTGAGCACTATACCATGGAGAACGAAAAGTTCGCCAAACTCTATGAAGACGGCTACCGCTACTTCTTCAATGTCGACTCCAAAATCTCCTGGACACAGATCGGCGACAACTACTACCGCGGCGCACGCCGCAACATCGACGGCTACAGAATGTTCCACCACCCGGACAAACTTTCTGACCTGTTTGATGTCAGCAAGGTATTCGACAGTGCAAGACCCACTCCCGTTCCGAACCTAAGCGGCGGTATGTAAAACGAACAAAAGACCGCAGGTCAGATGACCTGCGGTCTTCTTATTTTAGATTTCCTGTCTGCCTTCCAGCGCCCGGGAGAGCGTCACTTCATCGGCATACTCCAGTTGGCTGCCTACCGGCACGCCATAAGCAAGCCGGGTCACCTTGACCTCCATAGGACGAAGCAGCCGGGAAATGTACATAGCAGTTGCCTCGCCCTCGGTATCGGGGTTGGTAGCCATGATCACCTCGCGCACGCCGCCGGCACCAACGCGCTGCAGCAATTCACGGATGCGGATATCGTCCTGCGTCACATGGTTCAGCGGTGAAATCACGCCGTGCAGCACATGGTAAACGCCGTTAAACTCACGGCTGCGCTCCATGGCGATCACATCTTTCGGCTCAGCCACCACGCAAATAATGCTTTTATCCCGAAGATCGTCATTGCAAATGCTGCAAAGTTGACGGTCCGTCAAATTCTGACACACGGGGCAGGTATGGACCTCTTCCTTGGCGGAAACGATGGCATCGGCAAACTGCTGTGCCTCGTCTTTCGGCAGTGACAGCACATAAAATGCCAGACGCTGGGCCGTTTTGCCGCCAATGCCGGGAAGTCTGGCAAAATGATCTGCCAGTTCCTGCAATGCTGCGGGAAAATACTGCATAGTGCCTCCTTAGAACATGCCGCCCAGATTCAGGCCGCCGGTCAAACGGGACATATTATTGGCGGCATCGGCATCCGCTGCGCGCATAGCCTCGTTGACAGCGGCAAGGACCATGTCCTGCAGCATCTCCACATCATCGGGGTCAACCACTTCCGGATCAATAAACAGATCCACCAGTTCATGCTTGCCGTTGACAGTGGCCTTCACCATGCCGCCGCCGGAGGCTGCGGTATAGGTCTTTGCTTCCTGCTCCTGCTGCATACGGATGAGTTCCTGCTGCATCTTCTGCGCCTGCTTCATCATTGCGGCCTGATTCATGCCGCCGGGCATACCGCGAAAATTATTCTTTGCCATTTCAATTCTCCAATCTTATTCTTCCCGGATCTGCACCAAGTCGCTGTGATTTCTGCCGAAATCCAGCAATTTCTGCATCCGGTTATCAGAAACGGGGTCTGAGGTTTGATCCACCGCTTTGGCGGTGACGGATCTGCCGAGGATGGCAGTGGCTTTTCTGCCCACCACGGCCAAAACATCCGGCTTGTTCACAAGACCGAGAACAAAATCGCCCTTGCAAAGAAGCGTCACCTGATCGCCGCGCACATCCGCCTGCAGCATATCGGAATTGCCCACAAAGAAACCAACCACCGGAGGCTTCAATTCTGCGCGTACCGCACTGGCAAGTTCCATCCAAAATCCTTCCGGCGTACTCTGTGCAGGAGCAGCAGGCTTCTCATCTTCCGGCTGAGCGACAGGTTCTTCCTGAGCCTTTACAGCAGGCGCAGGACGCGGCTGTGCCGGCTTTTCCGCCCTGGCAGGTGTGGCAACCACGCCGCTTTGGATCTGCTCTTCCAACCGGGTCAGCCGGGCGTTCATGCTGGCAGCATCCGTCTGCAACTGGGGCTGGCAAAGACTGATGATACACAGTTCCGCATCCGTTCTGCGGCTGGCGCTGCGGGTAAAGGCAGAGAGCGTATTCTCCAAAAGGCCCATATTACGCACCAGTTCCCCCACGGAAAAACGGCCTGCAAGGCTGGCGGAAAATTCGTCATCGGCAACACCGGAGAGCATGGTCATGCCGCTGTCCGGCACGGTCTTCAAAATCAAAAGATCCCGTGTCAGGCAGGCAAGTTCATCCAAAAGGGCGCTGACATCCTTGCCGTCGGCATAAAGGCGGTTAAACAGCCCCAGCGCTTTTCCAGCATCACGGTCAGCGATATAGCCCATCAGTTCGCCGCATTTTTGCTCACCGGCGATACCCAGGCAGGCATAAACCCGCTGAGCAGTAAGTTCGCCCACAGTAGCGGACGCACACTGGTCCAAGAGACTCAGTCCGTCGCGCATGGCGCCGTCAGCCATTCGTGCCAACACTCTGGCTGCGCCGTCATCCAAATCGATACTTTCCTGATAAGCCACATACTGCAGCCGTGCAGCAATATCTTCCTGAGAAATGCGGCGGAACGCAAAACGCTGGCAGCGTGAGAGAATGGTAGCGGGGACTTTGTGCAGTTCGGTCGTGGCGAGGATGAACAAAAGATGCTCCGGCGGCTCTTCAATGATTTTCAGCAGCGCATTGAATGCCGAGATGGAGAGCATGTGCACCTCATCGATGATATACACGCGCATTTTCACCTGGGAAGGCGAATAAATGGCATCGTCACGCAGATCACGGACATTGTCGACACCGTTGTTGGACGCTGCATCGATCTCCAAAACATCCATGCACGCACCGGAATCAATGGCCTTGCAAGCGGCACAGCAATTACAGGGATTGCCGTCCTTTGGATTCAGGCAGTTGCCCGCCTTTGCCAAGATCTTGGCGCAACTGGTTTTGCCCGTACCGCGGGAGCCGGTGAACAGATACGCATGGCTCATTTTACCGCTGACCAACTGGGTCTTCAGGGTCTGAGTGACCGCCAACTGACCCACCATATCATCGAAAGTCTGGGGGCGGTATTTTCTATATAATGCCTGATACATGACCGCTCCTCCTTCGTAAGTAAATGTAAAAAATCCACTGGCTCATAACAAGATCGCACACCCACATTTGTGCCTGCCCAATGCCCGAAACCTGCGCAGCCGGCTCAGGAACGGCAACCCAGCGGCACACGGGAAGGTCCGCTTAATGCTGCTTGGTTCCCCACCTGACATGGTTCACGGGATCCCGTTGCGCTAGACCGGTCCATCAACACCGCTTACGCAGACCAGACGGCACCGGAACAAGCCCGGGTGTGGGAATTCATCCCTGCTGTAGCGGATTGCAGGCAACAGGGCACCGCTATCTCCCCGACTAGTGCGACCTTGTTACCAGCCAGTGGTCGAAACAAGTCTATTTGATTGAAATCAGTTGATCTTTGTGTCAATAAAGTCAGCCAGTTCCCGGAAAGTGGAGATCTTCTGATCCTCCAGATCCAGTTCGACGCCCAATTCGGTCTCCAGATCCATGATCATCTCAACGATGTCCAAAGAGTCGATGCCCAGGCTTTCAAAGGTGCTATCGGGAGTGATCTCCGCAACATCCAATTCCAGCTGCTTTGCAGCAAAAGAAACGAGTTTTTCGTACATAGGTTAATCCTCCAAATTTGTATTTCTCTTAAGGACTTCTTAGAGTATTTTATTATATACTGCTGCTTTTGTCAACGGCAGATTTTTCACGCATTGCTGCCTGCAGCATAGGCTGTGGACCATGCGATCTGCAGATTAAATCCGCCGGTATAGGCATCGCAATCAATGATCTCACCGGCGAAGAAAAGCCCCGGCACGATCTTCGATGCCATGGTCTTGGGATCGATCTCTGAGGTCTTGATGCCGCCGCTGGTGATGATGGCTTCTGCCACCGGACGCTTACAGGCGATCTCCAAAGAAAAGGCCTTCAAAAGTTCCACCAGCGCCCGGCGCTGCTGCTTTTTCAGACTGTTGGCCTGCAGATCCGCAGGGATCGCCAGTCGCTCCAGAACAACGCTGATCATACTTCTGGGCAGAAGATCCGTCAGCGCGTTTTCCATGGTCCGGTTTTGATACATCTCCAGATCCCGCAAGATCCGGGCATCCAGTTTGCTTTCATCCAGCGCAGATTTCAGATCGATGACCAGCCGGCAGCCTTCGCCCTTTATGTGAGCGCTGGCGCTGAGCACCGTAGGTCCGGAAACACCGAAATGGGTGAAAAGCAATTCGCCGAAATCTTTAAAGAGCAGTTTCCCCTTGCTATCAAGCAATTTCACGCCCACATTGCGAAGGCTCAGACCCTGCATCTTTGGGCAGCCCTCCCCCAAAATTTCCAGCGGAACCAGAGAGCCTTCCACCGCGGTAACAGTATGCCCCAATTCCCGTGCCATAGCATAGCCGTCGCCGGTAGAACCGGTGGTGGGATAACTGACACCGCCGGTGGCAAGGATCACAGACTCCGCCTCCAATTCGCCGTCTGCCGTTTTGACACCGCAGACCGCAGCGTCACGCACTACGATCCCCTTGACCCGACTGTTGCGCACCCGAACACCGGTGCGTCGCAGATCATCGCGCAAACAATCCAGCACCGATTGCGCCCGGTCGGAAACGGGAAACACCCGATTGCCCCGTTCCACTTTAAGCGCGCAGCCACGGTCTTCAAAATAGTTCATAACATCCGCAGGCTCAAATGCATTGAGCACGCTGTAAAGAAAGCGCCCATTACGCGGAACGTTCTGAAGCACTTCCTGCGCCGTGCAGTTATTGGTCACATTACAGCGGCCTTTACCGGTGATGAGCAGTTTCTTGCCCAAGCGGTCATTCTTTTCCAAAAGCAAAACGCTTCTGCCCCGACGCGCAGCCGTCACCGCGGCGAACATACCGGCAGGACCGCCGCCAACTACGATCAGATCATATTTCATGTGGCATCGACCTGCTTTTCATAGACATCATATTCTTCCCAGATATGCTCCAATGCATCAAAAGTCTTGGAAAGTTCCTTTTCGCGCTGCGCCGCCAGTGCAACAATCAGCGCATTGGTTACACTCAGCGGCGCAACCAAAGAATCCACCAGCGATACCATATCGCTTTTGGTAAGTAACACATAATCGCAGTTCTGTCCCAACGGAGAAAGACGGTTATCCGTCATACCCACCACCGTCGCGCCGGTGCTGCGGCAGTACTGGGCACCCTTGGCAGTAGTCACTGAATACCGGGGAAAACTGAAAGCGATCACCGCATCCCCGGGGCCCACGCCAACGATCTGCTCAAACATTTCGCCTGAACCGGACGCCGTAACGATATGGACATTGGGGAACATATAATTGAGGTAATAACCCAAAAAACTTGCCAGCGTTGCCGCACTGCGCACGCCAAGAATGTAAATATTCTTCGCCCCCAGGATAGCATCCACCGCGGCCTGAAATTCTCCCCGGTCAACACTCTCTGCGGTACGCATAAGGCGCTCTGCATCGGCGCGCACAACAGTAGAGACCACATCCTGATTGGCCATGCGCTCATGGGCCACCTCGATGCGCTGGACAGAAGTCAGGCGGTTGACCACCATTTCCTGCATAGCCTTTTGCATGCTGGGATAACCGTCAAAGCCCAGTTCCACCGCAAAACGCACCACCGTGGACTCGGAAACACCCACAGTTTTACCCAACCGGTTTGCAGTCATAAAAGCGGCGCGGTCATACGACTCGGTAATGTACCGGGCAATACGCTTCTGACCCTTGGAAAACGCAGATTCTTTCTGCTGAAGCAGCGCTAAAATATCATTTTTCATACCAAGCACTCCCTATGAAAGGTTATTCATACTCCCCCATTATCATAGCAAAAAGGCACTGCGTTTGCAAGCAATTTGACGGAAAAATTGCAAAAACTTGCGGAGTTACAGCAACTCCGCAAGTTCTTCGTCATTTAAGTATCGCCACTTCCCCATTGGAAGCGCGCCCAATTTTAAATTGCCCTCAGCGATACGCGTCAGCCGCCGCACCTGCATGCCTGCAAGATCGCACATCCTGCGCACCTGTCGGTTTCTGCCCTCGTGGATCACCACTTCCAGCAGCGCTTCGCTACCGCTGCAGGAAAGCAGTTTTACCTCGGGCGTACGGATGGTGTAGCCGTCCAGAGTCACACTTTTTCCAATACGCTCCAGCGCCTCTTCGCTGTAGCCGGTAACCTCTACCCGATACGTCTTATCCACCTGATGCTTTGGGTGCATCATAGCGTTGGCAAAAGCACCGTCATTGGTAAACAGCAGCAAACCGTCGGAGTCCATATCCAGCCTGCCCACAGGATACACACGAGTGCCGCAATCACTGACTAACTGAGCGGCATTGCGCCGGCCCTTTTCGTCAGAAAGGGTCGTAACATATCCCCGGGGTTTATTGAGCATGATATAAACATTTTTCGTCGGCGCAGGCAGGGGGTTACCGTCCACGGTGATCTCATCGGTTTGCTCATCGGCACAGTCCCCCAGCCTAGCAACCATACCATTGACGCGCACCCGACCGGCGGTGATCCACTCCTCGGCTTTCCGCCGGGATGCCAGACCCCGGGCGGATAAGATTTTTTGCAATCGTTCTTTCATCATCCATCTCCAAACCAGCGCTGCCAGAAAGATTTCTTTTCCGGAACACTTTGTTCTACGGTCTGCTCATAATAAAGGGGTACTTTGCCCACGCAGGCATCGCCGATACACACATAGGCATAGCCTGCCTGCTGCTCCGCCGCCACCGGCGCGTAAACGAAGCCGGCTCCGGACAGCAAAATTTTCGGTTTCTCACCGTCTGCCAGCGGAAAAGAGAAATCTTCACCGGCCATCATACGCACTTTCGCCGCCTGACCGCCCACAACCTCCGCTGTGCCCAGATGCTGCCCTTTCTCTACAATCTGCCGCACCTGATAGCGCTCGAAGCCGTCGCCCAGCAACTGCGCGTGATCCACCCAGTCGTTTCCGTCATTGATGGTCACGCAGATGAGCCTGCGTCCGTCACGGATGGCGCTGGACACCAGGATGCGCCCGGCAGCCTTGGTATAGCCGGTCTTGACCCCGGCCGCACCTTCCACACGCCACAGAAGTTTATTGTGATTTGTAAGGTAGCGCTCCCCTACCCGCACGGATTTCGTCCGCACGGTCTGGGCAAAAATAGGATTTTCCATGGCATAGGACGCAAGGATCGCCAGATCCCGCGCGGTGGAGTAATGCTCAGGATGATCCAGTCCGTTTGGGTTGACGAAATGGGTATCTTTCATGCCCAGCATCCGGGCCTTATCGTTCATCAGTTCGGCAAAACCTTCCACCGTTCCGCCGCAGTAAATAGCCAGCGCCACGGCAGCGTCATTGCCGCTGTGGAGCATCAGACCGTACAGAAGTTCCTGCAGCGTCAGCACTTCGCCCTCGCGCAGATACATGGACGAGCCTTCCACTCCTACGGCTTCCTTGGGAATGCGCATCCGGTCCAGCACATTGCACTGCTCACAGACGATCAGAGCCGTCATGATCTTGGTGGTGCTGGCGATCAAACTGCGGCTATGGGCATCTTTTTCATAAAGCACCCGCCCGGTACTGGCGTCCAGCAGCATAACCTTTTGCGCGGAAAGCGCCTGCGCGCTCATAGGAAAAAGCAAGACGGCAGCCAGCAGATAGGCTGCCGTCCGGCATAAAAATCGTCTCATTTTCTTCACCCGATACTATTTTGACCGGGAAATAGAATATTATTCCTCTGTTTTCGCGCTCCGGGAATCGATAAAGTTCGCAATACGGTCCAAAAAGTCGGGCACTTGCTCCACAAGACGGTCCACCGTGGTATTGGCAGGCATAGCCACGGGCAGCATGCGCACAGAGCCTTCCTTGACGATCAGAAACGCCACAGGAGTAACCTTCACACCGCCGCCGGCACCGCCGCCAAAGGGATTTTCCTGCTTATTGGTATTCTTGGACACATAGTCCGATCCGCCGCCGCCAAAACCAACGCTGACCTTGGAAACGGGGATAATGGTCGTGCCGTCGGGGGTGGTGATGGGATCGCCGATGACGGAATTGACATCCACCATCTCCCGGATCTTTGCAATGGTATTTTCCAACATATTAGGTAAACTCTGGCTCATTTACTCATACCGCCTTTTCTTTGATTTTGATTTTTACGAAATACACCAAGTCCCCGCAAGCCGTAACGGGACAAAAGCATCAGCGCTCTGCCGAAAGAGATCGTTACATCCGCACGGGCATAAACCAAAGACTGCTCCGCCGTGAAGTCACACTCGATCCGCAGGTCTTTCTTTTTGATGTTCAGAAAACGATCCAGTTGCGGCTCCAGCGCTTTAAGCGCCGCGCAGGCATTTCCGTATGTGATGCCCAAATCGCAGGGATCGCCGGATGCCATGATCAAATGAAACTGAAGCGCCCGCACACGAATGCGACAGCGCAGTTCCTGCAGAAAATTCCAAACGATCTCGGCATAGGGGATAAATTCTTCCAGGCCGCCACCCTTCCCATTCTGCGGTGCGGCAGAAGAAGTACTCTTTTTCTTAGGTTTGCGTTTTTGTTTTTTACTTTGTTTCAGTGGTAGAGAAAACGGCCCGATCAGCAGCCGGATACTCTTATCCGCATCGGAAAAATTAAAGCGCACGCCCAGCGGCAAAAACGCCAACACCGCCAGCGTTACAAGCGCGATCAGCCAGCCCATCAGGTCGCCGCCGGCGTTTCGGCAGGTGCTGCGTCAGAAGCGGTCTGATCCAAATCCAATTGCTCCTGCACCGGCTCACCGAAATTGACCTTTTCAATAGGCGGCAGTTCTTCCAGGGACTGAATACCGAAAGTCCGCAGAAAATCTGGTGTGGTGCGGTACTGGATGGGACGGCCGGGCACATTCAGTCTTCCGGCTTCCTCAATAAGTTTCTTATTCAAAAGTGCGCCGACACTGTAGGAACTGTCCACACCGCGGATCTGCTCTACCATAGCCTTGGTCGCCGGCTGATAGTACGCCACGATGGTCAGCGTCTCCAGTTGCGAAGCGGAAAGTTTCGGGGGTTTCCGGGTCTCCAGCGCGGCGGTGACAAAATCCGCCATCTCACCGGAAGAAACCATCTGGTAACCCTTCTCCAATTTCAAAATACGAATGCCACGGCGCTCGAATGCGTAGCGATCCGCCAGTTCTTCAGCGGCTGCGGCAATATCCGCTTCATCCGTTTCCAAAACAGCGGCCAACCGGGAAAGTTCCACGCGCTCGCCTGCGGCAAACAGGATGGCCTCAATGGCGCGCTGCAATTCAGTTTGTTCCATCTACGCTCACCTCCGTGGTTACTTTTGTTTCATCCAGCAGTCTGACGCTGGGATCTTCGCCGGATGCATCATCTTCCAGCAATATAGAGCCGGTGCGGCACATTTCCAGCACTGCCAGGAATGTCGCCACCAACTCGGACCGGCTGCCGCTGTCTTTAAAGAGATTGCGCAGTTTTTCCACCCCGCGCAGTACCAGCCGGCGCAGCAACTGTGCGGCTTTCTTGGTCACGGGATAGGGCTCTTTACCCACGATGCCCTTGAAATTCACCGTAGGTGGCGGCAAACGGCGCTCCGTGCGCTCAGCGATCTCATCCAACGCGCGCAGTAAATCCGAAAGTTCATGCTGGTAGCGATAGGTCTGCTCTTTACGCAGCGGCTCCGGCTGCTTGGTGAACAGGCAGCGACCGATCTCGTTCCGGGGCTCCAGCCACGAAACGGCGGTGCGGATCTGCTCCTGCGCCTCCTTGCGCTGGCGCTCCAGCAGATTCTGACGCAATTCGTCCAGTTCACTCTGCGCCTCCGCCGCCTCAGCCGCGGACAGCAGCATTTTGGTCTTGATCAGCATCAAGTGAGATGCCATGGTGATAAACTCACTGGCGATCTCCATATCCAGCCGCTTCATCTCGTCCAAATATGCAAGATACTGCTCCAGGATCGCCGTGATGGACACGTCCTGAATATCTATTTTATTCTTACTCAGCAGCAGGAAAATGACATCCAGCGGACCTTCAAAATCCTCCATCTGCTCCGATCGGGTGTGGACGATGCCCTCCAACCGGTATTGCGGTTCAGCCATAAAGCGCTCCTTGCACATGGTTACCCATAATAATTATGTGTATTATAACATCATTTCAAAGCGCATGCAAGCATTTCGCCGAAAAACCGCAAAAAATACGCAAATACTTGCTTTTGTGCAAAAAACATGCTATGATCACTTTGTACGAAAGGATGTGATCGTTATGGCAGACCGCCGCAATTACCGTCAGTTGGAAAATACCATGACAACGGTACTTCTTGGCTGCGTTGCTGTTTTCATTTTATATCTGATCTTTGCGATTCTCGGAATCATGTGGCTGAAAGTCATCTTGGCTATTTTAGCCATCGCAGCCAGTGTTTTATCCCTGGTTGTTCTCTATTTGAATCAGGAACTGCTGAAACCAAGAAGCCTTTGGATGACCTACGGATTTTTAGGCCTGTTTCTGTGCACCGTGGTCTCTGTCATTGCTGCTTTCCCGTAAACGAAAAACCCTCCCAGCCGGGAGGGTTTATTTTTTACTGCAAAATGTACAGCAACTGCTCATAACTGACCCATCGGCATAAACAGCATGCTCCAAAATGCGGTGAAATCCGCATTTTTCATGGGTACGCAAAGAAGCGGTATTGCGCTTGCCAACATGCGAATAAATACGCTCATGCCCGTAGCGCTCCAGCACGGCGCGAATCAAACGCTCCGCATAACCTTTGCGCCGCTGCTGCGGCGCCGTTTCCAGCGCTGCAAGCAAAAGACCATCCTTATACGGCTCCAGCCGCAAGGCACTGACATAGCGTCCGTCTTCCACCCAAACCGCATAACATGCACGGGGCGTTGTGAAAAAGCACTCGCGCAGGTACTGGTAAAAACTCTGCTGCGCCAAAAGCATCCACTGAGACCGGGACTCATTGGGGTAAAACTCCGCTGCATTCTCCAAATTCCCCTCTTCATAGACATCCATGAGTTGCCTAAAATTGAGATCGGTCAATCTTTCAGCAATAAAAAGCACGGTTTTTACCTCCTTTCCGGGCAAAAGACTGTGGATAAGTACGCAGAAAGTATAGCATGTCATCTTTTCCCTGTCAACAAGTGTACACAAGCCGTAGATTGTGGAAGTTTTCCTGCAAAATCACAAAAATAGTTACAATTTGCGTCAAAAAGTTCGGTTTTCCCCGTATGTTGTTTATGCATTTGTTTCCATAACGCCGCATTATTTACGATATATGCAGAAACTTATGCACAGTTTCCACAAGTTTTTCCACAGGCTAATCTTTTGAAATTTTCTGTCGAAATTTGAAATATCCGGAATTATATGGTAAACTCCAAACTATTCTTGTCAAAACAGGTCGATATTTATTATATGCTGTGTTTGATTATACAAAAATTGCATACACAATATCCTTTTGATGCAAAAAATGCGGGAGATGAATTCTCCCGCATTTTTATATCTGTTCACCGAGAATCGACTTAGTCGCGTAGGCATTCAAACTCATATCTGCAGTATTGCCGGCAAGGTATTCGTAGTAGGCCTGTGAGCCGATCATGGCGGCATTGTCACCGCACAGAGAAAGCGGCGGCAGATAAACCTCCGCGCCCAATTTCCCTGCAGCGGTCAGTAGGTCTGCGCGGATGCGGGAATTGGCAGCAACACCGCCGGCAACGGCGATCTTGCGGTAGCCGGTCTGCTTCAGCGCCTGCACCGCACGGGGGATCAGCGTATCCGACACCGCCGCAGTGAAAGATGCACACAGCGACGGAATATCCAGTTCCTCCCCTACCTGCTCGGCATGATGGATCAGATTCAGTGCAGCAGTCTTAAGACCCGAAAAACTCATATCAAAAGGATTTGCACCGGAGCGGCTTCTGGGAAGGTCATACTTTCTGTCATCACCGTCCCGTGCGCAGACATCCAGCGCCGCACCACCGGGATAGGGCATGCCCAGCACCCGGGCAACTTTATCGAAGCACTCACCTGCAGCGTCATCCAGCGTTGTGCCAAGTATTTCCATTTGGGTATAGTCGCGCACATCCACGAACATGGTATGTCCGCCGGAAACCACAAGGCACAAAAATGGCGGCTTCAGTTCCGGAAAGGCAATATAATTCGCTGCGATATGGCCGCGGATATGGTGCACCGGAATCAGCGGTTTTCCCAAGGCATAAGCGGCAGCCTTGGCAAAATTTACGCCCACAAGCACCGCGCCGATCAGCCCCGGCGCATAGGTCACCGCCACGGCGTCGATCTGCTCACGGGTCAGTTGAGATCGCTGCAGCGCCTCGTCAGCCAGCGCATAGATAGCCTCGATATGCTTTCTCGATGCGATCTCCGGCACAACGCCACCATATTCCCGATGCAGCGCCACCTGCGATGCGATACAATCGCACAGTACCTGCCTGCCATCGCGCACAACGGCTACGGCAGTTTCGTCGCAGGAAGATTCAATTGCAAGAATATTCATTGATTCACTTCCTCAGTATTGGGAATTTTCGTCATTGGTCAGGTTGCCGTCGCCCCAAATAGGGATCGCCTCGCCCAAATAGGTAGGCTCCGGACGGAGAACGACGGTGACAAAATCTTTGACGCGCGCCAGTACTTCCCGGGTATCCATAGCGGTCTGACCCACATAATTGCGGTAGTCAGAGTCAACGCCATAAGCCTCCATGCCCAGTGCCCGGGCAATGTAAATGGCGCGGTGCAGATGATACCCCTGGGTCACAATAATGATCTTCTTTGCCTGAAAAATTTCCGTTGCCCGGTACATGCTCTCATAGGTGGAAAAACCTGCGTGATCCATAAACACATCTTCCGATGCAATTCCGGCAGTCACCGCAAACTGCTTCATGGCTTCCACTTCATTATAGTACTGATCTCCGTGATCGCCGGTCATCAAAAGTTTCGGGGCTGCACCCAGTTCATACAATTCCACGCTCCGACGCAAGCGGTCATGGAGCATATCGCTGGGGGTCCCGTCCGGTCGCACGCCACAGCCAAGCACCAGAATGCAATCCACATCCGAAAGATTTGCCGCCTCTTCCGGTGTCAGGATCGCCGCATCTGTACTACTGCACACATGGGCATCAATAACGAAAACGGCAACCACCGCTGCCAGTGCAAGGCACAGCAGCGCTGTAAATATGCGCTTGAGCAACGATTGCTTTTTATCCTTTTTTCTGGTCATAACGCTCCTCCGGCGGTCACAACTGCTTTCGCATGATCAGCGCGTCTTCTTTGGGATTGCGGTAATAATTGGGTCGCACGCCCGCCACCGCAAACCCCATATTTTCATACATCAATCTGGCAGGCTCGTTGGACACACGCACCTCCAGCATCAGCGCGGCAATATTGCGGGCACGCAGTTCCTGGCACAGACGCTCCGCAAGCCTCCTGCCGATGCCCTTGCGGCGATGCGCAGGATGCACGGCAATATTCATCATATCCGCCTGGTCCAGCACGCTCTGTGAGCCGACATAGCCCACCACTTCGCCGTCCTCCAGCGCCACAAGCCACAGCGACAGCCGGTTCGTAAGTTCCGATGCGATGCTTTTTTCGCTCCACGGGTCATTAAAGCAGCATTTTTCCAACGCCGCCACCGCCGCCACATGGCTTTCATCCATAAAAGCAAAGTCGATCATTTCGCGTCGTACCAACTCTTTCCCCACTTGGCTTCCGCTGTCAGCGGAACAGCCAAAGCGGCCACCTGCTCCATCTCCCGGCTGATGATCTGCGCCGCTTTTGCAGCCAGTTCCTCCGGGCATTCCACAATCAGTTCGTCATGCACCTGCAGCAAAAGTTTTGCCTCGGGGCATTCTCTTGCCAACGCCGCATCCACGCGGATCATGGCCATTTTGATGAGATCCGCAGCCGTACCCTGAATGGGGGTATTCAGCGCCATGCGCTCTGCACCGCTGCGGATGTTGAAATTGCTGCTTTTCAGTTCGGGGATATAGCGCTTCCTGCCGAACATGGTGGCGGTATAGCCTGAATTGCGCGCCTGCTCCACCACCTGCGCCATATAAGCGCGGACGCCGGAATACTTGCGCAGGTAACTTTCAATATACGCCTTTGCCTCATAGAACGGCACGCCGATATCCTCAGAAAGCGAGTATTCACTGATGCCGTAAACGATGCCGAAATTCACCGCCTTTGCATGCCGGCGCTGCAGGGGCGTGACCTCCTCCGGCGCGACGCCGAAGACCTGCGACGCAGTTACGGTATGCACATCCTGCCCACTGATAAATGCATGCTGCATTTCCTTGTCGTCGGCAATATGGGCAAGCACACGCAACTCGATCTGACTATAGTCCGCATCCACCAGCACACATCCGGGTTTCGGCACGAACATCTTACGGATCTCCGATCCCAGATCGGTACGCACGGGGATATTCTGCAAATTAGGATCCGTGGAAGAAAGGCGGCCGGTCGCGGTCACCAAATTCTGGAACGTGGTGCGGATGCGCCCGTCGGGACAAACCACCGCCATCAGGCCGTCAGCATAGGTGGATTTGAGTTTTGTCAGCATCCGGTAATCCATAATGGCAGGAATAATGGGATGCTTATCCTTGAGTTTTTCCAGCACATCGGCGTTTGTAGAGTAGCCGGTCTTGGTTTTCTTAATGGGCGGCAGCGCCAGTTTCTCAAACAGGAGTTGACCCAGTTGCTTGGTGGAATTAATATTGAAAGGCTCTTCGCTGTAGCCGTAGATCAGTTTTTCGCAGGCGTCGATGCGCTGGGTAAGCATCTGTCCGAACTGCATCAGTTGTTCCTGATCAACGGCAATACCGGCGCACTCCATACGGAAAAGCACACTGCAAAGGGGCAGTTCCATCTCGTAGTAGAGTTTTTCCATGCCCTGCTGACGCAATTCTTCGTCCAAAATGCTGTGCAGATGCCAAATGGCTTGGGCGCAGCCGGCAGCGTCACCGTCATCCACGGACGCGCCGAGAAAATTAGTTGCCAGTTTGGACACGGGATAGTCCGACTGGGAAGGATTTAGATCATAGGCCGCCAGCGCCGTATCAAAAATGACCTTCTCCATGCGAATGCCCAGTTCCTGCATGGTGTGCATGGCGGTCTTGGCATCATGGCAGATGACCTCCGCGGCAGGAAGTTCGATACCCATCTGGGTCTCCATGGGCGTCAGCGCGCAAACGCCACTGTCCCACGCAACGCCCAGCGAGCCGTCAGGCGCTGCGTACACCGCGCAGCGCTGGGTCTTTTCGGGCAGGCTGTCCGCGCAAGGCAGGTCAGCGCACTTTTTCACCGGTTTGGGCATCTCCAGTTCCGCACCCCGAAGACCGTACTTATCGATCAGCCGCACGAATTCCAGTTTCTGAAACAGTTCGTAAAGTGCCGGACGGTTATAGGGCTGAATCACCGCATCCTTCGGCTCAAAGTCAATAGGCGCTTCGCAAACAATTGTCGCGAGTTCATAAGAAAGGTAAGCGTTTTCCTTGCCGTTTTCCAACTTTTCGCGAAGTTTCGGCTTAATGGACACATCGTTGAGATTTGCATAGACCCCCTCCAGACTGCCGAATTTCAGCAGCAAATCTGTGGCGGTTTTGGGACCAACGCCGGCAACGCCGGGAATATTATCCGACGAGTCACCCATAAGGGATTTGAGGTCCACCATTTTCTTCGGCTCAAAGCCGTACTCTTCCATGAACTTTTCACGGGTATAGAGGGTCGCGGTGGTCTGGCCGGGCTTGGAGATCACCAGTTTAACGTGGACATTCTCATCAATAAGTTGCAAACTGTCCCGGTCGCCGGTGACGATAACACATTCCCACGCATTGTTGGAGCAAATACGGCCCACCGTACCGATAACATCGTCTGCCTCCCAGCCCTGGCATTCGTAGATGGGAATATTCATGGCGCGCAAGACGTCCTTCATTACCGGCATCTGCATGGCCAGTTCCTCCGGCATGCCGTGACGGGTGGCCTTATATCCATCGTAACGCTCGTGACGGAAAGTAGGTCCATGCAGGTCAAAGGCAACGCAGACCGCCTCCGGCTGCTCCTCTTTTTCCATGCGCTCCAGAATGTTCAGAAAACCGTAGATGGCATGGGTATAAAGCCCCTCACGGTTGGTCAGGGGCCGGACGCCGAAAAACGCGCGGTTGATGACGGAATTGCCGTCAAGGATCATTAGTTTCATGCTTTTCTCCACTTAGTGCCCTGGGGCGTGTCGATAATTTCAATACCTCTGGCTTTCAACTCATCACGGATACGGTCGGCTTCTGCCCAGTTTTTGGCTTTCTTTGCCTCGGTACGCGCGGCAACCAGCGCATCGATCTCGGGGTCAGCATTCTCTGCTTCCTCGCGGGCCTGCTTTTCCGCCAGTTTTGCCGCAGCGGACAGCAGATTCAGAGAAAGCACCCGGTCAAAGTCCTTAAGTGCCGCCAACTTGGTAGCGTCGGAGCACTTGGCCTTCAGCACATCATAAACCGCGGTGACCGCCAAGGAGGTATTCAAGTCGCCGTTCAGCGCAGTTGCGAACTTCTCCTTAAACGCGGCCAGCGCATTTTCGTCCACATCGCCGGCATCTTTCAGCGTGGCGATCTTGGCGATGAGTTTGTCGTAAGCGACCACCGCATTGTCGAGGTTCTCCCAACTGAACACCAGGTTGCGGCGGTAGTGGCTCTGCAGGCAGAACAGACGGTAAGCCATGGGGTCATAGCCCTTGCTTTCCAGCAGAGAGACTGTCAAAAATTCACCCTTGGACTTACTCATCTTGCCGGTATCGGTATTCAGGTGGTGAACATGGAACCAGTAATTGCACCACTTGTGACCCAGGAAACTTTCAGACTGGGCGATCTCGTTGGTGTGGTGGGGAAACGCATTGTCAATGCCGCCGGCATGGATATCCAGATCCTCACCCAGATGCTTCATGGAAATGCAGGAGCACTCAATATGCCAACCGGGATAACCGACGCCCCAGGGAGAGTCCCATTTCAACGCCTGATCCTCAAACTTGGACTTGGTAAACCACAAAACGAAGTCGTTCTTATTCTTCTTGTTCTCATCCTCTTCCACGCCCTCGCGGACGCCCACGGCAAGGTCTTCCTCATCGTGGTCATTGAAAACATAGTACTTTTCCAGCGTGGAGGTATCGAAATACACATTTCCGCCGGCAAAATAGGCACTGCCCTTTTCAAGCAGAGTCTGCACCATGTGGATATACTCGTCGATGCAGTTGGTAGCAGGCTCGATGACATCGGGACGCTTGATGTTCAGTTTGTCGCAGTCGGCAAAGAACGCATCGGTATAATACTGCGCGATCTCCATGACGGACTTATTCTCCCGCTTTGCGCCCTTGAGCATTTTATCTTCACCGGTATCGGCATCGCTGGCAAGGTGGCCGACGTCGGTGATGTTCATTACACGCTTGACATTGTAGCCGCAGTAGCGCAGGGCCTTTTCCAGCACATCCTCCATGATATAAGTGCGCAGGTTACCGATATGGGCATAGTGATACACCGTCGGCCCGCAGGTGTACATTTTCACCAGGTCGGGATTATTGGGAACAAAGAGTTCTTTTTTATGGGACGAAGAATTATAAAGATACATATTGGTCTCCTCCAATGTTATTTACAAACAAAAAAACGCCTCTTGCACCAAAAAAGTACAAGAGGCGGCATTTACCGCGGTTCCACTCTCATTTATCGCTTTTTATGCACTTATCGCTCCCGGACGCACTTTCGCCGCGCTCCCCTGCCGCACTCCCAGCCAAGGTGCAACTCTCTTTGAGGGGTATATACCGCTACTCTTTCCGTTCAACGCGAAATTCTGGCATTATTGTACCACCGCGCCGCGCTTTTTGTCAAGCATTTGCGCCCTGTAGTCTTCCACCAGATGATGCAATCGGGGCATCAGAAATAAAAGCGCCGTAAGGTTCGGGATCGCCATAAGGCCATTGACCGCTTCTGAAAGCAGCCACACCGTCCGCGTCTGCAAAACAGCGCCTAAGATCACCGCGCCGCACTGCAGAAAAACGAACTTTTTCCAAACGCCGTCACCAAAAATATACTGGGCGCAGCGCACACCGTAAAGTCCCCAGCCAACCACCGTGGCGAGGGCAAAGCAGCAAAGCGCCCCGGCGATCACCAGATCCGCCCAATCGCCCAGCACCGCGGAAAACGCTTTGGCCGTCAGCGCCGCACCGGTATCCACGCCATAATCGATGGGTGTGCCGGAAACAAGGATCACCAAAGCGGTCATAGTGCAAATGACGATGGTGTCCAAAAACACCTCCATAATGCCCATAAGACCCTGCTCCACAGGGTGCTTGACCTGCGCCGCCGCATGAGCGATGGAGGCCGTGCCCATGCCGGCTTCATTGGTAAATACGCCCCGGGAAATGCCGGTGCGCAGGCTCATAACCGCCGTGCCCACCACGCCGCCGGTAAAGGCAGACGGCGTAAATGCCCCGGCGATAATTGACCGAAATGCCGGAATAATGGCGTCAAACCGCAGGAAAAGCACCATTATCCCCAGCAGAATATATACTACCGAAGCAAAAGGCACCAATTTCTCCGCCAATGTGCCGATACGCCGCATACCACCCAGCAAAATACCGGCAATCACCACCGCCAGCACGATGCCCATCACAAGATCCCCCGCAGCCGAAGGCGCAATGCCAAAAGACGCCATTGCCTGATTGGCTCCCGTCACTACCGCATTGATCTGCGTGGCATTGCCTACCCCGAATGCCGCCACCACGCCAAAAAACGAATACGCCGCCCCCAAGGGCTTCCACTTTGCTCCCAAACCGTTCTGGATCATGTACATGGGTCCGCCCACGAATTCACCATCGGCATTTCGCTGGCGATATTGCACCGCCAGCGCCGCCTCGGCAAACTTGGTGACCATGCCGAAAAACGCCCCCAGCCACATCCAAAAGATTGCGCCCGGTCCACCGATGGCGATGGCCCCCGCAACTCCGGCAATATTGCCCGTTCCCACGGTAGCGGCCAGAGCGGTGCACAGCGCCTGATAGGGTGAGACCGTACCGGCGTCTTTTGCTCTTACCCGGAATTTTCGAAAAAACTCCCCCACCGCCCGGGGAAACAGCGTGATCTGCCCAAAACCCGTAACAATGGTAAGCAGCACCCCCACGCCCAATATCAGCACCAGCGTCGGAACGCCCCACACCGCATGATTAAACGCCGTCAGAATATCCGTCAAAACCCCAATATCCATACGCCCCTCCAAAAGAAAAAGCAGTTCCCCCTTTCGGGGAAACTGCTTTCGTATTATTCCCAAGTCGCCCAGATTTCCGGGCAATAACCAACGGTAACGAGTTTTCCGTTGCGCACCACCGGCGTTTTCATCAGTGCCGGATTATCGAAGACCTTGTCTTCCTTGGCAATGCGGTCTTCCATATACCGCATCAAAGTTATATCCGGATGTTTGCTGTCCCAGTCGATAAGATTGTCGATGCCGCCCACACCCCGCAGCACGCTGTCAAACTCCTTGCCCGACATACCGAAACGGGGCAAGTCGATGGACTGAAATTTGACGCGGCGTTCTTTGAACCAGCGCTCCGCTTTCTTGGTATCGAAGCATTTGGACTTGCCGAAGATCTGAATATTCAATACTCCACCCCCATCAGACAAAGTCCCTGGGCCGGCGCGAGAAATCCTGCCTCACCCCGTTTACCGCCAAAGAGCAGCGGAATGCTGTCTGCACTGCGCTCGCCTCTGCCCGCTTCCACCAGCGTGCCCACCATAATGCGCACCTGATGATGCAAAAAGCCGTTGCCGCGCACCGTGATCCGCACTTCCTCACCCACCCGGTCAATATCCAGCGCGCGAATAAAACGCACCGTGGATTTCTTAAACCGGGGATTGCCGCAAAACGCGGAAAAATCATGCTCACCGAGAAAATGCTCCGCAGCACTTTTCATAGCCGCAAGGTCCAACTGCTCCGGCATGACCGCCACAAACCGGCGCTCGAATACGCAGGGCGCATCGCTGTTCCAGATGCGATAGCGGTAGGTCTTTTCTTTAGCGCTGAGCCGGGCGTGAAACCGCGGCGACACATCCTTGCAGGAATATATGCCGATATCCTCGGGTAAATACCGCCGCATTTGCGTTAATATCTCACCGGCAGGCATATCACTTTCACAGTGAAAATTTACCACCTGCCCTTGTGCATGAACACCGGCATCCGTGCGGCCGCTGCCGCTGACCTCAACAGGCTCATCCAATATCCGGCTGAGCGCCGTCTCCAGTTTGCCCTGCAAGGTATTATCAGCGCCCGTAAGGCGCTGCCACCCGCGGTAGCGCGTGCCGTCATAGCAAATATCAAGCCGCAGATTGCGCATACTCCTTCAGTTCCTCTCTGGCTTCCCGTTCACTGTCCGCAGAGAACAGAAAAGTTCCTTTGTGATCATAAACCTGAATGTGTCCGTGAACATAACGCATCGTATACATAGAAGTCACTCCTTTTGCTTTGTGACTTCATTGTAAAACGTTTAATGTCCAATAATCAGGACTTATTCAACAACTTCGTAACCGGCGTCAATAATGGCTTTCTTCAGCGCCTGGGCACTTGCTTCGCCGGTGACGGTGACAGTCTTTGCCTGCAGATCCACCACGGCATCGGCAGCACCGGGAACAGCCTTGCAGACCTGCTCCACTCTCGCCTTACAATGCGAGCACATCATACCCTCGACCTTGATAACAGTTTCCATTACTTTTTGCTCCTTTGCTTTTTTATGAGGTTTAAACCGCTGCAGCCGCAGGGCGTTGGTCACCACGAACACAGAACTTATGCTCATGGCTGCCGCGCCAAGCATGGGGCTGAGTTGAATGCCCAAGGGCAAAAACAGCACACCTGCCGCAACGGGGATACCCAAACAGTTATAGAAAAATGCCCAGAAAAGATTCTGACGGATATTGCGCACAGTGGCGCGGCTGAGCGCAATCGCATGGCATACGCCCTGCAGCGACCCCGTCATCAAAACCACATCGGCCGTTTCCATAGCCACATCCGTACCTGCGCCAATGGCCATGCCCACGTCCGCCATCGCCAGCGCCGGCGCATCGTTGATGCCGTCGCCAACCATCAGCACCTTTTTACCCTCGTGCTGCAGTTTTTTTACAGCATCTGCCTTATTGGCAGGCAAAACATCTGCAACCACCTGGCTGATCTGCGCCTTCTGCGCAATGGCTGCGGCTGTTTGCGCATTGTCGCCGGTGAGCATCACCACCTGAAGTCCCAGCGCTCTGAGATCCTCCACCGCCGCCACAGAATCTTTCTTCAACACATCCGCAGCCGCCAGTGCGCCAAGATAACTGCCGCGCTCATCGGCAAAATAAAGAACCGTCTTTCCCTGCGCCGCAAATTCCGAATACGCAGGCACTTCCACGCCATGCTCCTGCATAAGCCGGCGGTTGCCGCCGTAATACCGCACGCCTCCGATCTTCGCCGTAACGCCCTGACCGGGCAAAGTCTCAAAATCCGTGGCTTCGCGCAGCGCCATGCCCTCTGCTTTTTCCATAATGGCCTTGGCAAAAAGGTGCTCGGAAAATTGTTCAATAGACGCAGCGATCGTCAAAAGTTCATTCCGGTCATCCGCCAGCACATCCGTCACCGACGGCTTGCCCACAGTAAGCGTGCCGGTCTTATCCAGCACCACCGTATCGATATTGTGAAGTTGCTCCAGCGACCGGGCGTTCTTAAACAGCACACCCATGGATGCGCCCCGGCCCGTAGCCACCATAATGGCCACCGGTGTGGCAAGACCCAGCGCGCAGGGGCAGGAGATCACCAAAACGGAAATAGCGCAGTTCAGGGAAAACTCCAATCCGTAACCGCCCAACATCCAGCCGGCAAAGGTAAACGCCGCGATTCCCATAACCACCGGCACGAAAATACCGGCTACTTTATCAGCCAGCCGCGCGATGGGCGCTTTGGATCCGCCGGCCTCTTCCACCAAACGGATCACCTGCTGGAGCGTTGTATCTTCGCCCACCTTTCTTGCCTCAAAACGGATATACCCCTCCGTATTGATGGTAGCGGCGGCAACGCTGTCGCCCGCGCTGACCTCCACCGGAACGCTTTCACCGGTGAGAGCGCTCTGGTCAATTGCCGCACGGCCCTCAATGACCACGCCGTCCACAGGAATGCGGCCGCCGGAACGCACGATGACAATATCACCCACACGCACCTGCTCCGCAGGGATCATCACCTCAGCGCCGTCGCGCAGCACCGTAGCCGTCTTGGGACGCAGATCCATCAGCGCCCGGACGGCATCACCGGTCTTGCCCTTGGCTCGGCTTTCCAGAAATTTACCCACCGTGATCAGTGTCAGGATCATCGCCGCAGACTCAAAGTAAAGATTCTCGCTGTAGCGCGCCACAGTTTCCAGATCGCCATGCCCCATTGCGTACATCATCCGCATAAGCGCCGCCACGCCGTAAACAAGCGCCGCGCCGGAACCCACCGCGATCAGCGAGTCCATATTGGGGCTTCTGTGAATAAGCGCCTTAAATCCCTTGGTAAAATAACTGCGGTTGAGAATCACCACAGGCAGCGTCAGTAAAAACTGCAAAAACGCCGCAATCAGCGCATTTTCTGTACCGTGATACCAGTGCGGCAGCGGCAGACCCACCATGTGACCCATGGTAAAATACATCAGCACCGCCAAAAGCGCCACAGAAAAAACGATGCGCAGTTTGATTTCCCGGTCGCCCTGCGTTTTCTCCTGCTGTTTGGGCAGTTCGCTGCCAAAAAGATACGCTTCATAGCCGGCATTTGCAACGGCCAGCACGATTTTCTCGGCAGAATTTGCTGAACTCGTCTGCACCGTCAGCGTGCCTGCCAGCAGATTTACCTGCGCCTCAGTCACACCCTCCACGGCACCGGCAACCTTCTCCACACGGGCAGAGCAGGCCGCGCAGGTCATGCCGTTTACCTTGAATTTCAGTTCCATATTCCCTCCGGATATTGACACAATGTATCGTTTATGGTACTATTTTACCATGCAAAATGAAATTCGCAAGTGCAATTTTGCACATAATAGTATTACAATCAACCGATTAAAGGAGAAACATTATGAAGATCAAGATCCTCTCCGACAGCACCTGCGATCTTTCCCCCGAACTGCTGAAAGAGCACGACATTGACCTTGCACGACTGACTGTTATCAAGGACGGCCAGCCGTTTTCCGACGGTGCGACCATTACCCCCGCTGACATCTTCGCCCATGTGGCAGCCGGCGGCGACCTTTGCTCCACCACCGCATACAATATTGAAGAATATCAAAATCTGTTTGAAAAATACAGCGCCGACTACGACGGCATCATCCATATCAACATTGGCTCCGGATTCTCCTCCTCCTATCAGAATGCCTGCATCGCCGCGGAGGACTATCCCAAAGTTCGGGTCATCGATTCCATGAACCTGTCTACCGGTCAGGGTCTTGTGGTGCTCGAAGCCATCAGACTTGCCAAGCAATGCGACGATCTTGACGAGATCGTTGAGAAACTCAATGCTTTTACGCCCCGGGTGGAAGCAAGTTTTCTGCTGGATCAACTGAAGTATATGGCCAAGGGCGGTCGCTGCTCCGCCGCTGCAGCGCTGGGCGCAAACCTTTTGAATCTGAAGCCCTGCATCGAAGTGCGCGACGGCAAAATGGGCGTTGTTAAAAAGTACCGCGGCAATTACGCCAAATGTCTTGCAAACTATGTCAAAGACCGCCTTGATAACCGCGACGATCTGACCCGCGACACGCTGTTTTTGACCTATACTCCCGTCACCGACGATTGCCTGCAAGCCGTGAAGCAAGCCATCAGCGAGTGTCCGGCCTTTGAAACCGTCTACGAGACCACTGCCGGCTGCACCGTCTCCTGCCACTGCGGCCCCGGCACACTGGGTGTCCTTTTTGTACGCAAATAATAATGTTTCCGCCGAAAGTTTTTCGGCGGAAATTTTTCTTGTAATTCTTTACGCTTGTGCTATACTGTGCATAGACCGCGGTCTACGGAGGTAGAAATATGGAATACTCTAAACTGCTGGATCTTTCCACAGAACTGGCATACCAACTGGCAATGAGCGGTGCGGAGACTTACCGTGTGGAGGAAAGTGTGATCCGCATCATGGCCGCTTACGATATTGAGGCGGAAGTCTTCGCTCTGCCCAACTGCATACAGATCAGCATCGAGCCGGTGATCGGCAGGCCCCTGACCCGCATGCGGCGCATCAGTTTTCAGGGCAACGATCTGGATTCCGTGGAGCGCTTTACCAACGTCAGCCGCAGGATCTGCGCCGAGCGTCCCGCTCCGGAAATCGCAGAAAAATGGCTCAAAAAAGCCATTGCCGATAAGCGCCGCTACTCCAAACCCATCTATTATCTCGGCTGCTTCATTGCCGCATTCGGCTTCTGTCTGCTCTTTAACGGAAATATTGCGGAAGCACTGGTGTCGGGTCTTTGCGGCATCGTCATCGGTTTGATCAATCAGTTTATCGACCGTTTTCAGGTCAACCAATTCTTCCGGATCATTACATCATCGTTCATTATGTCCATGGTTGCCTACGGCTTTGCCGGGCTGAATCTGTTGGGCAATGCCGACAATGTCATTGCCGGCGCGGTAATGTCGCTGGTGCCGGGACTGCTCTTTACAAACGCCATGCGCGACATCATCTACGGCGACACCTACTCCGGCATCAACCGGGTAGTGCAGGTGCTGCTCATCGGCATGGCAATCGCCCTGGGTACAGCCGCTGCATGGAATGTTTCCACATTCCTGTGGGGCAGCATCAGCACCGCGCCCGTGGGAAGTTACAGCATCCTTGCTCAATGCATTTTCTGCATCATCGGCGGCACAGGATTTATGATCATCTTCAACATCCACGGCAAAGGAACGCTTCTGTGCGCACTGGGCACCAGCCTTACATGGCTTGTATACGCCCTGTGCGAGAAATACGGCACAGACCTTCTGGCAGCCTACTTCTGGGGCACACTGTTTGCCGCGTGTTTCTCCGAAGTTATGGCGCGCATCCGAAAATATCCGGCAATTTCCTACCTTGTGGTGTCCATCATCCCCCTGATTCCCGGTGCCGGCGTGTATTTCGCCGCCAACTACGCCGTCAAGGGCGACATGGCGGCCTGCGCAGCGCAGAGTCTGCAGACCGCGTCCATCGCCGGTGTTATGGCGGTTGCCATTTTGCTGGGCTCTACCACCGCCCGGATTATCACCACCATTCAAAACAAAAAAGCAGGAGTCAAATGACTCCTGCTTTTATTTTGCATCTTCCTCGGCCATTTCTTTCAGCAGTTTCTGATCCTGTTTGGAAGAAAGGTCGAGTTTTTCATACATATCTGGTCTGCGCTCCCGGGTGCGGCGCAGTGACTGCTTGCGCCGCCACAAGCGCACCTTTTCATGATTGCCGGAAGTGAGGATTTCCGGAATCTCCCGGCCGTGCCAAACCGCCGGGCGGGTATACTGAGGATATTCCAAAAGTCCGTTAAAATGGCTCTCGTCCTCAAAGCATTCCGGATCCGCCAGCACACCGGGCACCATGCGGCAAACCGCATCCGTCACCGCCATAGCAGCGATCTCGCCGCCGGTGAGAACAAAGTCGCCCAAAGAGATCTCCTCATCCACACACTCGTCAATGAAGCGCTGATCAATGCCCTCATAATGGCCGCAGACCAGCACCAGATTTTCCATTTTGCTCAAACGGATGGCATCCGCCTGGGTAAAAGTATGCCCGCAGGGCGACAGATAGATGGTGTACACCGGCGCGGCTGCCTGCTCGCACACCGCTTCCCAGCAGCGGTACAGCGGATCCGCGGTCATCACCGCGCCCCGTCCGCCACCATAGGGGTAATCGTCCACCTGGTTCTGCTTGTTGGCGGTATAATCCCGAATCTGGTGGGTCTCGATGCGGATAAAACCCCGCTCCTGCGCCCGTCCCAGAATGCTCTCCGACAGCACATCCCCCAGCGTTTCGGGAAACAGCGTCATAATATCAATTCTCATCGCTGCGCATCCCCTCGATAACCCTGACTTCCATCACATTATTTTCAAGATCCGTGGAAAGGACGAATGCCTTCACCGCCGGAATCATATATTCATATTCACCTTTGACCACATACACACTGTTGCCGGGATAATCCAGCACATCGGTGATGCTGCCAATCATGTTTCCATCAGCACGGACTTCCATACCGATCAGTTCCGCGGCAAAGATCACATCGTCGCTGATATCCTCGCGGTACAGCGACACCACCTTGCCACGCATTGCCTGCGCCTGCTCCATGGTTTCAACACCACAGACCTTCAAAAGATTGCAGGTCTTCTGTACCCGGCAGGATTCCACGGCATATTCCCTGCCCTGAATCACGCAGCGGTCAAAATCACAAAGATCCTCGGGGCTGTCCAGCCAGCAGAGCACCTTCATTTCTCCCTTAACGCCATGGGTGGTGACGATCTCACCCGCTTCGATAAATTGGAGTTTCATATAATTCCTCCTGTAATGCGGAAAGTGCGTGGCACGAGCCACGCACATCCGTCAATCCACGATTTCGACAGTTACCTTCTCGCTGGTGCGCTGGGCAACAGTCTTTACGATGGTACGGAGCTCCTTGGCGATCCGACCCTGGCGGCCGATAACCTTGCCCATGTCGCCTTCGGCAACACGCAGTTCCAGCACCTTACCGTCCTCATCGGCGATTTCGGTGACTGTAACGGACTCGGGATCATCCACCAGATTCTTTGCCATATACAGCAAAAGTTCTTTCATTGCGCTAAACTCCTTTGGGGTCTTACAGCACGCCAGCCTTCTTCAGCAAGCCGCGAACGGTATCAGTGGGCTGTGCACCGTTCTTGATCCAGGTCTGCACCTTCTCTGCGTCGACAGTAACATTGCCGGACTCCAGCAGAGGATTGTAAGTGCCGATCTCTTCGATGCAACGGCCGTCACGGGGAGAGCGAGCATCCGCAACAACGATACGGTAGTAAGGAGCCTTCTTTGCACCCATTCTTCTCAGTCTGATCTTAACCATGAGTTTCACCTCCAAAATAATCTTTTGTTCATTTTTCTATATCGCAAAGCGTCATTTGCTTTTAACGAACTTACTTAAAAACCCGGGAAGCCGCCGAAACCGCCCATGCCCTTCATCCGCTTCATTTTCTTGCCCATGCCCGGGCCGGAGAACTGCTTGATGAGTTTCTGCATCTGCTCAAAGGACTTAAGCAGCCGGTTCACATCTTCTACTTTCACACCCGCGCCGGCGGCAATGCGCTTTTTCCGGCTGGCTGCGATGATTCCGGGATTCTCGCGCTCCTTGGGCGTCATGGAAAGAATGATCGCCTCGGTGCGCGCCATAGACTTTTCGTCCACATTCGCACCCTTGAGGTTTGCGCCTCCGGGCATCTGTGCCAAGATATCCTGCATGGAGCCCATAGACTTCATCTGCTGCATCTGATCGTAGAAATCCTGCATGGTGAAGCGGTTGGAACGGAGTTTCTCCTCCATCTGCGCCGCCTGCTTGGCATCAAAAGCCTTTTCCGCCTTTTCAATGAGGCTCAGCACATCGCCCATGCCCAAAATCCGGGAAGCCATGCGGTCGGGGTGGAAAGGCTCGATATCTTCCAGTTTTTCGCCCATGCCGGCGAATTTAATGGGCTTGCCGGTGATGGCGCGCACGGAAAGCGCTGCACCGCCACGGGCATCACCGTCCAGTTTCGAGAGCATCACGGAATCAATGTCCAGCCACTCATTGAAACTCTGGGCGGCATTCACTGCGTCCTGACCGGTCATTGCGTCCACCACCAGCATGATCTCGTCAGGCTGCACAGCAGACTTGATATTCTTCAGTTCTTCCATCAGTTGCTCGTCCACATGCAAACGGCCGGCAGTATCCAGGAAGACCATATCGTGACCGTGCTGACGGGCGTAGAGCAGCGCATCTTTGGCGATTACCACGGGATCGGTCTGGCCCTTTTCAAACACGGGGATACCCAGTTTTTCACCGCAAACTTTCAACTGTGTGATAGCAGCCGGGCGGTAAATATCGCACGCCACCAGCAAAGGATTTTTGCCCTGCCGTTTCATAAGACCGGCCAGTTTTGAGCCGTTGGTGGTCTTACCGGCGCCCTGCAGACCCACCAGCATAACAACAGTGGGGCGGTTGGGGTTGATGGTAATATGCTTGATATCGCTGCCCATGAGGGCGGTGAGTTCCTCATTGACGATCTTGACGATCATCTGCGCCGGGGTCAAAGACTCCAGCACATCGGCGCCTATGCAGCGCTCAGTAACGGACTTGGTAAAGTCCTTACAAACTTTATAACTGACATCTGCTTCCAGCAGCGCCACACGGATCTCACGCATGGCCTCCTTCACATCGGCTTCTTTCAACCGGCCCTTGCCACGGAGTTTTTTGAAGGTGGCGGAGATCTTTTCAGTTAAACCTTCAAATGCCATAGTTTACTCCTCAAGATCACGGATCGCTTTAACGATCTTTTCTGCCAGCGCGCTGACGGCGGGGTCACTGTGAGAGCAAAGCGCATCTGCCGCATCCTTAATGGACTTTGCCGCCTTTCGGCAGGCACGGTCGCGGCTGACACAGCCGGTTTTGGATTCCATCTGACGAAGTTGTGCCTCAGCGCGGCTCAGGTTATCATGAACACCCTGGCGGCTGATGCCCAGTTCAGCGGCGATCTCTCCCAAGGAAAGATCCTGATAATGGCGCAGTTCAAAACACTCTTTCTGCCGATCTGTCAGCAGATCGCCGTAATAATCATACAGCAAAACCAGATCGATGGTGTCCATAAGCGCCTCCTGTCAAGCCTTTTTGCTTGATACCTACGGTATCGTAACACAGCAAGCCCTGCTTGTCAAGTATTTTTTCTTTACACCTTCGAATTATTTATCAAGTGAATCAAGCCAAAGATCAGCCACGCCACGCCGCAGGCTGCCAGTGCAAAGAAAAGGAGCACTGCCAAAATCAAAAATGCCCAGTTTGTGTAACCGCTGACACCGTAAGCAGCAAAGCACGCGGCAACCGAAAGGGTGCTCAGCACCGTCGGAATCATCCGCAGCCACACACGCTTACACAGTAGACACATACAAAGTTGCGCCACAAACATTACAGGAATCGGTATCAAAAGATAAATATCTTCAGTAAACATACCACAGTCTCCTCACAGCACTCTGTACCAGCGAATCAGTTCTTTTACCTTCACAAAACCCATTCGCTCATAAAGCCGCACCGCCCGGGTATTGGCATCTGCCACCGTCAAACGCACCACCGGCTCTGTAAGCACCGAAGTCAGCGCTGCCACCACAGTTTCCCCTGCCCCGGGTTTCACCGCCGCAAGGGTATCGATCACCGCGCCGCAGGCCTTGCCGATGCCCAGAAGTTCGCCGTCTTTATGGATAAAATATCCGTCGCCGGATCTCAGCATGTCCTTACCGGCAGCGCTGTCCATATACGCGCAATTAGGCACATTGGCCATTCGCTCATTGCAAATATCCAGCCATTTGCCCACTGTTTCCTCCGTCACCGGAAAAAGGCAGGCATCGGTCTGCGGGATCTTCTCCCGGTCACACTGCATGGTGGAAAGAGAAGTGATCAGCGGATATTTTTCAAGATACTCGTGACCCGCCGCATCGATCCAGTCCGCACCGCATGCCCTGCAAAAAGCGATACACTCTTCCAGCAGTTTATCCGGCTCCAGCGTCGACTGCAGTTTAATGTGCGCCCGGCTGCGGTATGGAATTTCGCGCAAGAACAAACTGGCAGCGCCGTATTGCGTTGTAAACACGGGAATATCCTTCATCGCAGGCCCCTCCTTTTGTTCGGATTATA
This sequence comes from Faecousia sp., assembly GCA_045591725.1. Lineage (GTDB taxonomy): Bacteria > Bacillota > Clostridia > Oscillospirales > Oscillospiraceae > Faecousia. The sequence continues at coordinate 20,106 of JAZNTI010000007.1, read as the reverse complement.
GCATATTTTCCCATTTTTGCAAAGTCACAAAAAAACGACTTGATTTTTTGCCGTAAACCGCTATAATAAGCCCATTGTGCACGCACAAAGGAGGTTAACATCATGAAAAAGATCATTTGCAAGAAAGAATACGATACCGAGAATGCCCAATTGATCAAAAAGTACATAAGCGGCTTCTACGGCGATCCCAAAGGCTATGAGCAGATCCTCTTCTGCACCCCCGACGGTTTCTACTTCCAGTATGCCAGAGGCGGCGAAGAGTCCATCCACCCCACCGAAGAGATCACCCGTATCGCCAAAAACAAGGTTGACGCTTGGCTGGAAAGTCACTGATAACCCAGAAAGAGGCTGCTGTGCAGCCTCTTTTTTCTTGACAGATGTGGTATTATGAATATGGTGATTTGAATGAAAAAACGCATTATATTGCTATTTTTGGCATTGCTGATGCTGCCGCTGTCCGGCTGCGTACCGACGAGCCCCCAGGCACAAGTGGCAGCCACAACCATGCCGGTTTATGAATTTACAAGCAAACTGCTCCGGGGCAGTGATATTACCGTGGCACTTCTGGTGACGCAGAGCGTTTCCTGCCTGCATGACTATACCATGACGGTCGACCAGGCGCGCACCATTGAAAGCGCGCAAGTAATCGTCCTCTCCGGCGGCGGACTGGAAGATTTCCTCCGGATCCCGGATACCAAGACCGTCATCGACAGCAGCGTGGGCATGACGTATCTTGAATGTGAAGGGCATGACCACGAACACGATCATGGGCACGATCCGCACTTTTGGCTCTCCCCGGCATATGCCAGGATCATGGTGCGCAACATCCATAACGGTCTACAGGCACAATACCCCCAACTGCAGGAACTTCTGCGCGAAAATCTTGACCAATTGCTGCACGAACTGGACGCCCTGGAACGCTACGGCAAAGAGCAACTGGCCAACCTTTCCTGCCGGGAACTGATCACATTTCACGATGGATTCGGCTATTTTGCCGAGGCATTCGATCTGACGATTCTGAAAGCCATTGAAGAAGAATCCGGCAGTGAAGCATCCGCCGGCGAACTGAAAGAACTCATCACCTTGGTCCGCGACCGTCACTTAAGCGCCATCTTCACCGAGCGCAACGGCAGCACCCGCGGAGCAAACATCATCGCCGCCGAAACAGACGCGGCCGTTTTTACGCTGGACATGGCCATGTCCGGCGCAGGATATTTTGAAATCATGTACCGAAACATTGACACGATAAAGGAGGCATTGGGATGAAAACAACACTGCACGGCTATTCCTGCGGCGATTCCTGCTGCCTTCGCATTGAAAACCTGAGCGTACAGATCGGCAAAGAGCAGATCTTAAAAGATATCCGTCTGCACATCCACTGCGGTCAGATGATCGCCCTCATTGGCCCCAACGGTGCCGGCAAGAGCACCCTTCTGAAAGCCGTTTTGGGTCAGCAGGAACACAGCGGCGTCATCGCTTTTTCCACCCCCGGCAAGCGCAGCGGCAAGCCCACCATCGGCTATGTGCCTCAGAGCCCTGCCTTTGATCCCGGCGATCCGGTAAGTGTTATGGACCTCTTTTTGTGCTGTAAGAGCCGCCGTCCGGCATTCCTTGGCGCCACCAAAAAACAGCGCGAAGAAATTATGGATTGCCTGGACCGGGTCCACGGCAAAGATCTTATTGACAAGCGCATCGGCGCGCTTTCCGGCGGCGAACTCCAAAGGGTGCTGTTGGCGCTGGCTCTGGAGCCACTGCCCAACATATTGATTTTGGATGAGCCCCTCTCCGGCGTGGATGTGGAAGGTCAGGCGGAACTCATGGGCATGCTGGACGAACTGCGCCAGACTTATGACCTCTCTATTCTCATGACCACCCACAATTTCACCCTTTTGGAGCGCTACGCCGACAAGGTCGCCCTCTTGGACAAGGGCACACTCCTGGTCGGCGCGCCTGACGAAATGCTGAACGCGCCGGAATTTTTCAGTGCTTTCGGCATGAAAGGAGGGCAAAGAAAATGAGCATTTGGTATGCCATCTGCGATCTTTTTCCTGTGGAAATGCTGCATTGGGACTTTATGAAAAATGCCCTTTTAGCGCTTATCATTATGGCACCGCTTTTCGGACTGATGTCTACCATGATCGTCACCGGAAAAATGAGTTTCTTCTCCGACGCGCTGGGCCACTCCGCCTTTACCGGCGTTGCCATCGGCTGCATCTGCGGTCTTGCCAGCCCCACATGGATGGCTGTGCTGCTGAGTATTGCATTTTCCCTGCTGTTTACCTTAGTGCGCCGCAAAAGCAATCACGCAACCGACACCGTTATCGGTGTATTCTCCAGCGCAGCGGTGGCGCTGGGCATCTTCATCGCCACCCTTGGCGGCGGCAGTTTCACCAAGTACAATGCCTATCTCATCGGCGACATCCTTTCCATCACCCCGGCGCAGATCGGCGTTCTGGCGCTGGTATTAGTGGCGGTGACGGTATTCTGGTTCTTAAGCGCCAACCGTCTGACGCTGACCCTGATCCATCCCCAACTGGCCTCTTCCAGAGGCATTCCCGTTGGTCTTTCACAAGCGATTTTCAACACTGCCATTGCGGTAACCGTCACCATGACCATCTCCAGCGTAGGTCTTTTGATCCTCAACTCTCTGCTGGTGCTTCCTGCGGCAGTTGCCCGAAATGTGGCCAGGAATCTGAAGCAATACCACATTTTCAGCATCCTGTTTGCTCTGATCGCGTCCATTGCAGGACTTGCAGCATCTTACTTCCTGGGCTGCTCTGCCGGCGCAGCCATTAGCCTGATCCTTGCGCTGATGTTCGCCGTGAGTTTCTGCCTGCGCAAAAGGAGGGCATGAAATGAAGACCGAAATCGAAGCCATCGCCCGGATCAAAAGCGACTTCCCCACCAAATTCGGCATTCCCCGCCAAAGCGGTCTGGTGGAAGAACTGACCGCTACCGTGATCTTTGAGCCCGGCTACCGCAATCCCGATACCCTCCGGGGCATTGAAGGCTACTCCCATCTGTGGCTGATCTGGCAGTTTTCCGAGGCAGTGCGCAGCACCTGGTCGCCCACCGTCCGCCCACCCCGGTTAGGCGGCAATATCCGCATGGGCGTTTTCGCCACCCGATCCCCTTTCCGCCCCAATAATCTGGGTCTTTCCAGTGTCAAATTACTGGGCGTGGAGCAAACCGAGGAATTCGGCACAGTACTGCACATCGGCGGGGCGGATTTGATGGACGGCACGCCCATCTTCGACATCAAACCATATATTCCCTACTCTGACGCCCACCTTGACGCCACCGGCGGCTTTACGGACACTGCTGCAGACTTTCTTTTGGATGTGGAGTTTCCCGAAGATCTGCTGAATTTGCTGCCGGAAAACAAACGCGACGCGGCTGTGGCGGTACTTTCTCACGATCCCCGCCCCTCTTACCAAAAAGACAGCGACCGCATTTACGGCCTGCAATTTGCCGGATTTGACATCCGCTTCCGGGTGGCAGAAAAGATCCTAACGGTCACGCAAGTGATCGCGCTTTGAGAATATCCCCCGCAAGGGGGATATTTTTTTGTTGAAAAATGACAGAAGATGCTATATAATTACTAACGTATGGAAAAGAGAATGCATTTATTTGTCAGCCGGAAAAACGCGCTGACATGGCTGATGGCACTTCTCCTGGTCGGCTCGGCAGTGGCCCGCATTGTGATCCCCTGTGTGAAAGGGACATGGGATACACTTGAAGTGTGGAGTCAAATCGTTCTGCCGGTTGCAGCCACCTTGCTGTTCGTGCTCATCACACTCCTCAACGGCAAAGAAATGTTCTATAAGACCGCTATCCCCGTTTGGATGATGGGTATTTACTATGCCCTCTTCCCCCACCACGAGATCGGCAGCAACACATTCTTCCTGCTGATGTATGTTGTTTGCATCATCTTCTTCTGCGGTCTTTACACCGCCATCACCAGCGGACGGATCCGCTTCGTATGGCTGCTTCTGCCGCTGATGGCGTTCCCCCTGGGCGCAACAGTGTATGCATACAACTACTTTATGCAGATTAACAACCCTGCTCCCGTGCTGGACATTATACCCAACGCGCTGCTGTACATCGGTCTGACGCTGCTGGTATTTGCCATCCGGGTACATCCCCAGGGTGAGTATCACCCCACCTGGGGCGATCGCAACGACGGCCGCAAGATCCGCACGCTGGCACCCATGGCGCAGATCACCTCCTACTTCCAGGTGGAGCGCAATACCTGCTCCAATCTGTTTGAGGAATCCTTCGAGATCACCAACATCGACCGCTACATCCGCCAAAAGCGCAGAGAAGGTTTGACTGATTTCGGCATCACCCATGTGCTGCTGGCCGCCTATGTCCGCGGCGTTGCGAAGTATCCCCAACTGAACCGTTTCATTTCCGGTCAGAAGGTCTATACCCGTGACCGCGATATTCAGTACTGCATGGTGGTCAAAAAAGAAATGACCGTGGACTCTCCCGACACCGCCATCAAGGTGCATCTTGACCCGGCAGACACCGCCACCGATGTCTACCGCAAACTCAATGCTGCTATTGACGCCGTTAAAGCGACCAAGGAACTGGATTCCAGCCTGGACGGTCTGATCCAGTATCTGAATCTGATCCCCAGCATCGTGCTGAAATTTGTGGTGTGGCTGCTGAAACTGCTGGATTACTTTGGCGGTCTGCCCAAATTCCTCACCGAACTGAGCCCCTTCCATGGCAGCCTCTTCTTCACATCCATGGGCAGCCTGGGCATCAAGCCCATCTATCACCACCTTTACGACTTCGGTAACATCCCCGCTTTCGGCGCATTCGGCATGAAGCGCAGAGCGCTGGAAGTTACAGAGGACGGCTCTGTAGTGCAGCGCAAGTATCTGGATGTGAAGTTCGTGCTGGATGAGCGCATTTGCGACGGCTATTACTATGCCACCTTCTTCAAGCACTATAAGCGCCTGCTGGCCCACCCGGAAGTGCTGGACAATCCCCCCGAGGAAGTCATTCGGGATATCGACTAATGTATGAAAGCAGAAATTCTTTCCTATTTAGGCGAAGGCCACCCATGGCACAGCCTTGTACAATGGCATGAGGAGATCACCTCCACCAACGATCACGCCAAAGAATTGGCCGCCAAAGGCGCGCCCCACGGCACAGTGATCTTAGCCAACCGCCAAACCGGCGGACGGGGGCGAATGGGTCGCACTTTCCTCTCCCCCGGCGGCATGGGCGTTTATCTAAGCGTGATCCTGCGTCCGCAGTGCAAGCCGGAGGACCTGATGCACCTGACCTGCGCAGCGGCACTGGCCGCTTGCGACGCCGTCAGCGCCGCCACCGGTCTTGATGCCGACATCAAATGGACCAATGATCTGGTAATAAACGGCAGAAAACTTGGTGGCATCCTTACGGAACTCAGTTTCAGCGGTGACCGGATCGACTACGCCATCATCGGCATCGGCATCAACTGTCTGCAGCGCCAGGAAGATTTCGACCCTTCGATCCGCGATTTTGCCGGCTCGCTGGCAATGTTTACGGACCAAAAAGTATTCCGCAGCCGCGTAACTGCAGAACTGATCCGCCATCTTCAGCGCATGGATGCAGATCTCATCAGTGGCAAGGAAAACATCATGGATCGCTACCGCCAAAACTGCATTACCGTCGGAAAGAACATCAGCCTGCTGCTTGGTGACACCGTTAAACACGGTTTTGCCGAAAGCATTGACGAAAGCGGCGCGCTGACCGTCCGGTTTGACGATGGCTCGCTGCAGACCGTCACCAGCGGCGAAGTCAGCATCCGGGGCATGTACGGCTATGTGTAACGGAAGTTTTTCTCCCAAAACTATTGCATTTTTCCTGTGTTCGGGATATAATACGGGTAGTAAGCCTAACTAGCAGGAGGTATTCTTATGAAAGTTCTCGGAATCGTCGTGAAGATCACGGTTGCACTGGCTGCCGTTGCCGGTCTTGTTTACGTCGCCGCAACCTATGGCGATAAGATCGTTGCATGGTGCAAGAACATCATGGCCCGTCTTGGCTGTGGTAACAATGAGCCTGTGATCGAATTTTTCGACGAAGAAACCCCCACCGAAGAAACTGTCGCTACTGAGGCAGATTTCGAAGGCTGAACCTTATTTCACAAGCCGCCGAGATAATCGGCGGCTTGTTTTTTTATCTTGCAATTTCCAAGCAGGCATCTTATAATTATTTCATCAACATAAGGGGGCTACACTCATGAAGTTCTTGATGTTCGCTGACCTGCACTATGACCCCGGCTGCCTGCCCGGCGCCACATGGGACACTTTACGCACCATCCAAAAGCGCGCTGAGGACGAAGACTGTGACTTCATCCTCCACGCCGGTGACTTCTGTTACGATACCAAAATGGTAGCGGATTTCATTGAGGATTACAACAATTTCCACATTCCCAGTTACCACTGCCTGGGCAACCACGATTGCGACTATGCAGACCTGGAGACCGTGCTGAAAGCCTATAATATGCCTAATGGCTACTACCATTTCGACTGCAAAGGCTACCGCATCATCGTGCTGGATACCAACTATTTCTGCGCAGACGGCCAGTATATCCACTACGCCAAGCGTAACCAAAAAGATTACCCCGGCAACAGCGATTACATGAATCCGGAGCAGATCGACTGGCTGAAAAAGACCATCGAGGATTCCCCCTACCCCTGCCTGATCGTCAGCCACGCCAGTTTCGAGCGTGAGCACGTGCCTCCCACCACGCCGGAACTGGCAATGCAGTTGGCCGGTGAAGCCAACGCATCCCCCCACGCCGAGGACATGCGCCGGCTGTTCCGGGAGATCAACGAAAAAGATCCCCACAAAGTGCTGATGGTCATGAACGGTCACCATCATCATGACACCCTGCGGCTCATTGATAACATCCTCTACTGGGATGTGAACGCCACCGCATATGAGTGGGTTGGCAAGCCTGGTCATGACTACTTCCCCCCGGAGATCACCGACAATTACACCCTGGCCAAATACACCATCTTCTACAACGATCCGCTGATCGCTGTGGTTACCATCGAGGGCACCACCATCCACATCGACGGCACAGAAAGTTCTTTCTACAAGGGTATTACCCGGGAAATGGTGGGCGATTATGTACTGGATCGCTCCGGCCGCCCCACCCGCCCCAAGATCCAATCCGCAAAACTGACCCTTTTGTAAACAACAACCGCAGCACCCTCAGGTGCTGCGGTTAATTATTCTGAAAATTCGATTATTTCAGATTGTTCTTATTGGAAAAAACATATAATTCTTTCCATTTGTTGGACAAGTAAAGTCATGGACCGCCCCCACCAGAGCGATGTTGTTTATATTCATATAGTCCAGAACATCCAAAAAAGTACTTTCACTTTCAACCTCTGCGCAAAGGTACTCATATCCTGGAATCACCCACTTTGTCCACCCATCAGGCGCCTCGGCATCATGGGCGCATTCAACGCCGGCAAGGTATAGTCCTTTGCTGAAATTATCTTCCCAGGGTTTGAATGAACGGGAAAAGTCGGACATTGCGCCCCAAATACCTGCCAAATTTCCGTTTTCGTCTTTCTTTGCCAACGGTTCAACTTCACTGAAATGGCCATTCGCATCCACCCATAATTTTTGAATAAATCCTTGGCCCTCCAATGTTGAACCCTCTTTGCCAATTACGGCGAAAGCATCTTTCACGCGCTTCTCAATTTTCATACGTATCCCTCCGTCACGGCTTTGCCGCACCACCTTCCTTTGCACAAGGGAGGCATTTTTTACACCATGGTCAGAATATTTACCAGCATCTGTGTGCACTTTTCCATGTCTTCCACGGGAATGAACTCGAATCGGCCGTGGTAATTCTCGCCGCCGGTACAAAGATTGGGGCAAGGCAGGCCCTCATAGGAAAGCCGTGCGCCGTCCGTACCGCCGCGAATGGGGCACTCCCGGGGATCCATGCCTGCTGCGCGCATGGCGCTCTTGGCACGCTCGACGATATACATCACCGGCTCAATACACTGACGCATATTGAAATAACTGTCCTTGAGTTCCAGCACGCAGGTATTGCCGCCGTATTTTTCATTAATGGCGGCGGCAGCTTCTGCCATCAAATCCTTCTTCTCCCGGAATTTATCCATATCGTGATCCCGGATGATATAGCGCAGCGTGGTCTTTTCCACCTCACCCTGCATATCCGTCAGATGGATAAACCCTTCGTAGCCCTCAGTATGCTCCGGCTTCTGCAGCGCCGGCAGCATGGACTGGAATTCCATGGCGATATACTGGGAATTGATCATCTTATCCTTAGCAGCGCCGGGATGGATGTTAAGACCGTTGAAAACCACCTTCGCGCCGGCGGCATTGAAGTTTTCGTACTCGATCTCCCCCACCGGACCGCCGTCAGCGGTATACGCATAATCCGCGCCGAAACCCTTGACATCAAAGCGGTCCGCGCCTCTGCCGATCTCTTCATCGGGAGTAAAGCCGATCTTCAGCGTAGCATGATTCATGCGCGCCGTAAGCAAAAACTCCGCGGCAGTCATGATCTCCGCTATGCCGGCCTTATCGTCCGCGCCCAAAAGCGTCGTACCGTCGGTAACGACCAAATGTTTTCCAATATGATTTTTGAGGCTGGGATAATCCTTTTCCCGTAGGAAAATGCCCTTCTGCTCATTCAGACACACATCGCCGCCGTTATACGCGACCACTTTCGCCTTCACATTCTCGTCAGAACAATCAGGAGAAGTGTCCATATGCGCGATCAAGCCGATGGTGGGCAGGCTGGGATCGCCCGGTACCGTACCGTAGACATAACCATGCTCGTCCATGAAGGCATCGGTGATACCCATGGCCTTCATTTCCTCTACCAAATACGCGCCCAGCACCTTCTGTTTGTCCGTTGAGGGACAAGTCTCAGAAAATTCGTCAGACTGGGTATCAAAAGAAACATATTTCAAAAAACGGTCCAATACAGAAGTCATTTTTCTTCTCCTTGCTCACTGAGTTTATCCAGCGTGTCTTGCAGGATCTCCTGCCGCAGTTTGGTCAGGTAAGGCGAGAATGTCACCTTGTCGCTGGCGTAGGTCTTGTTAAGTTCATACTCCATAGGAATCCATGTAGAAAGATCGGATGCATTATGCTGGATCACGGCCTCCATGCCATCAATGGCTTTGTAAATCCTGGCTTCCAGAGTCTGACGCTTCGCCATTTCGTCATAAAGCGCGGCCATTTCCCCTGCATAGGGTTCCGGCAGTGACGCCACCCAGGCATTCAGCAGATCCTCTTCCCGTTTCTCATCCGCGCCGGTCTTGTAAAAGGACGGAATGTCACCGGTAAACGCCTCACCAAGATCATGGATGATGCACATTTTAATGACCTTGTCCATATCCGCCTCCGGGAATTCGTCCCGAAGGAAAAAAGCCATTACCGTTGCCAAAAAACTATGCTCCGCAACACTTTCATGACGGCCTTTTTCCGTATAGCAATGGCGGGTGGTATCTTTCAGCCGCTGCGCCACAGCAATCACATCCAGCAGTTTTCGTGCTTCCATGTTTACCTCCTTACGGGAAAGAGCCGCCGCATTCCGCGGCGGCTCAAAAATCTCAATTACTTTGCGGCCTTGACCAGATCAGCAGTATCCTGCGCGATCATCAGTTCCTCATTGGTGGGTACGACCCAGACCTGCACCTTGGAATCGGGAGTAGAGATCATCATCTCAGCGCCGCGCTTCTTGTTCAGTTCGGGATCGATCTTAACGCCCATAAAGCCCAGATATTCGCAAACTTCAGAGCGGACATTGCAATCGTTCTCGCCAACACCGGCGGTGAAGGTCAGAACATCAATGCCGTTGAGCGCAGCGGCGTAAGCGCCCACATACTTGGCGACTTCGTAGCAGAACTTGGCACGGGCCAGCGCGCAGTTTTCGTCACCGTTCTTCGCACCATCTTCCAGGTCGCGGAAGTCAGAGGAAATACCGGAAATTGCCAGCATGCCGGACTTCTTGTTCAGAATGTTCAGGCACTCGTCAACGCTGTAACCGTACTTGTTGCACAGGAACTGAACCACAGCGGGGTCAATATCACCGGAGCGGGTACCCATGGGAACACCGGCCAGAGGAGTCAGACCCATGGTGGTATCCTGGCACTTGCCGTTAAGAACAGCGGACATGGAAGAGCCGTTGCCCAGATGGCAGTTGACCATCTTGAATTCCTTCTTACCCACCAGTTCAGCAGTACGCTTGGCAACATACTTGTGAGAAGTGCCGTGGAAGCCGTAACGGCGGATGGAATCGTTCTCGTAGTACTCAGTGGGAATAGCGTAGCGGTAAGCCTTGGGAGGCATGGTCATGTGGAAAGCGGTATCGAAAACAGCAACCTGAGGAGTAGCGGGCATAACAGCCTGGCAGGCGCGAATGCCCATCAGGTTTGCGGGATTATGCAGGGGGCCCAGAGGAATGCACTTTTCGATGGCCTTGATGACCTCGTCATTGATGATGCAGGAATCAAAGAATTCCATACCGCCGTGCAGCACGCGGTGACCAACAGCGTCGATCTCGTCAACAGACTTGATAACGCCATGCTCAGCATCCTGCAGGATCTCCAGCGTAGCGGCGATGGCTTCGGAATGGGTGGGCATGGGGATATCCTTGACAACCTTGTTGTCGCCGACCTTGTGGTTCAGGCGGCCGTCGATGCCGATACGCTCACACAGACCCTTGGCAGACACGACGCCGGTATCAGGATCCATCAGCTGATACTTCAGGCTGGAAGAGCCGGCATTGATGATCAGAATGTTCATTGGAATTGCCTCCTAAAAAATATTGTCTTTTTTTCGTACTTTGTGATATGATAGACACAACTGGGATTATTTTATAATATTTTACCCAAAATCTCAACCCCTGAATGGGAAAATTTTCATAAAAAGGAGGGACTTTTTTGAAAATCGTCGGCATCATCTGCGAATATAACCCCTTTCATCTGGGCCACGAAAAGCAGATCCGCATGATCCGCCAGCAAAGCCTTGGCGATTGCGGTATCGTTTGCCTCATGAGCGGCAACTATGTTCAGCGCGGCAAGCCTGCCATTTTCGATAAATCCCTCCGGGCTGAGGCCGCCCTGCGCTGCGGTGCGGATCTTGTGCTGGAACTGCCGGTAACCTCCGCGCTGTCTTCTGCCGAAGGTTTTGCCGCCGACGGTGTGAAAATCCTCTCCGGATTCTGTGACGAACTGTGCTTCGGCACGGAAAACGGCACTGCCGAAACGCTTATGCGAACTGCGCAAACCCTGCTGCAACCGGAATTCAACGATGCACTCCGCATGTGGCTGGAAGCCGGCATTTCCTACCCTGCCGCCCGTACCGCGGCCCTTGCCGATTTAGGTGCCGACACATCGCTGCTGGAAAGCCCCAATGACATCCTGGCTGTGGAATATTGCAAAGCACTCATTCAGCAAAAAGCGCCCATGAAACCCCTTCCCATCCGCCGTGAGGGCAATTATCACGATGAGATCGCGGACACCGAAAACCCCTCTGCTACAGCCGTCCGGGCACTTTTAGAAAGCGCTGACCGGTGGCAACCGTTTGTGCCGCAATATGTAACCAGCCTTTACAGCAGCGCACCGCTTCACACCTTGTGTGCCGGCGAGCGCGCCCTTTTGGCCCGGCTGCGTACCATGACGGACACCGAGTTTGAAGCGCTCCCCTATGGCTCTGAGGGTCTGTGGCGCAAACTGATGCACAATTGCCGCTGTCAGCCCAACCTGGAAGAGATTTTGCAAAACACCAAATCCAAACGCTATACCCGCAGCCGCCTTGACCGCATGGTTATGTGCGCGTATCTTGGTATTACCGCAGAAGATCTCGCCGCCGATGCGCCTTATACCCGGGTGCTGGGTTTCAATAGCCGCGGCACGGCGATTCTGAAAAAAGCCCGTGAATTCGGCTTTTTCCCCCACACCGGCGATAAAACCGGTCACCCCTACGAAGCCATCGAGCAACGCTGCGATGACCTCTACGGCCTCTTCCGCACCGACTCTCCTGCCGCCGGCAACTCCAAACGCCGCGTCGTCATTCTCCCCTGAAGGAACGGCGACATCGTCAACTTCCTGTTTAATGTATAAAGCAAAGATAAACCAATGCCCGCGGGTTTCCCGCGGGCATTTTATTATGGTTTATTTCATTTTCAATGTTACCGTTACAGTTTGAACTATGTTACCGTACTTGTCGGTAATAACGCAGTACACTTGACGGCCATCGCGTGCGCTGCTCATGGAACTGATCGTATAGGTGTTGCCCGTAAAGGTGCTAGTATAGGTAAACTTACTTGCACCGGGGTTCTTATAGTACCACTTGTAAGTCAAATCATCACCGGTGACAGACACAGTAACCTTCGCAGTCTCGCCCTTACCAACCGTCACATTCGTCGGCTGCTTGGTGATCTTCAGCGGTGTCTGCATGGTGATCGTCACAGTATCGGTGGTGACCTTGTTGCCGTACTTGTCGGTGATCACACAGTAAACCTGCCGTCCGCTGCGCGCCGCATCCATCGCGCTGATGCTGTAAGTATTGCCGGTAAAGGTACCGGTTACCTTAAATGCACTGCTACCCGGATTCTTGAAATACCATTTATAAGTCAATCCGTCGCCCTGCACGCTGAAAGTGACCTTCGCAGTCTCGCCCTTACCAACCGTCACATTCGCCGGCTGCTTGGTGATCTTCAGCGGTGTCTGCATGGTGATCGTCACAGTATCAGTGGTGACCTTGTTGCCGTACTTGTCGGTGATCACACAGTAAACCTGCCGTCCGCTGCGGGCGGCATCCATGGCGCTGATGGTATAAGTATTACCCTTGAAGGAATTGGTCAGGCTAAACTTGCTTGCCCCCGGATTCTTGTAGTACCACTTGTAAGTCAATCCATCACCGGTAACGGTAAAGGTAACCTTTGCCGTCTCGCCCTTACCAACCGTCACATTCGCCGGCTGCTTGGTGATCTTCACGGGGTCAGCCATCTTAATGGTCACGGTTTCAGTGGTAACAGAATTACCGTACTTATCCGTGATCACGCAGTAGACCTGACGGCCGCTGCGCTTGGCATCCATGGACGAAATATGATACGAATTGCCGGTAAAGGTGCTGGTAGTGCTGAACTTCGTCGCGCCGGGGTTCTTGTAGTACCACTTGTAAGTCAGACCATCGCCGGTGGCAGAAACAGTCACCTTGGCGGTCTGGCCCTTACCGACAGTTACATCGGTGGGCTGCGCCGTGATCTTCAAGGGTGTCTTCATGCCCAGCGTGACAGTATCGGTAGTAACAGAATTGCCGTACTTATCCGTGATCACGCAGTAAACCTCGCGGCCGTTACGGCTGCTGCTCATTTCAACGGTATAAGAATTACCCTTGAAGGAAGTGGTCAGACTGAACTTGCTTGCGCCGGCGTTTCTGTAGTACCACTTGTAGGTCAGGCCGTCGCCGGTGGCAGAAATGGTAACTTTAGCCTTTTCGCCGTTGCCCACGACCACACTCACCGGCTGTTTGGTGATTTTTGCAGCTTTTGCACCACAACCAATACAAGTAGCATTCGACCACTGGTGGCCGAGAGCAGTTCCGCTAGTAGTGCCGCAGGTGTTACAGGTCTTGGGCGTAGTGCAAGTTGCATTCTTCCAAGTGTGGCCAAGGGCCTGACCCTCAGTTTTATGACAGTACATGCACGTTTTAGGAGTAGTGCAGGTAGCACTTACCCAGCAGTGAAGTTCCGTCCCCTCAGTCCTACCGCATTTTACGCAAGTCTTGGGCGTGAAACAAGTCGCACGAACCCAATCGTGTCCCAGTGCGCTACCTTCAGTAACACCACAGGACTCGCAGGTCTTGGGCGCGGTGCAGGTTGCATCGTTCCAATCGTGACCAAGCGCAGAACCATAAGCCTTTCCACAAATCTCACAGACAGCTTGCTCTGCGCAAGTGGCGCTGCCGCCGTCATGCTCACAAAGAATCGTACATACCGTGCACATGCCATTATCCCACTCATGCTCATCCTCTTCTACCAGGACAAGATCGCAGCAGTTACCGTACCACAACTTATGAGTTGTAGGCGTTCTTGTCCATATCGGAGTGTTGCTATGATTTGCAGGATTAACAGTACCTTCAGTTGCGCCGCAGACCGAGCAAGTCTTGGGCATAGCACAAGTTGCAACAACCCACTGGCAATCATGCACATAATGTACTGTTGCACGTTCTGCTAAGTAGAAATTACCATCGCTTATAGTAACCTTTTGCCATTGTTCCTCTGTCCCGTAATAGTAAACATTGATTAAACTTTCACAACCTTCAAAGGCATTTGAACCAACTCGTGTAAAGCTACTGCCAATGGTAATGCTTGAAAGTTCGCTACAGCCCCAAAACGCTCTATAGTCAAGGGTTTTCACATTTCCAATATCTATGCTTGTTAAACCTGTGCACTGATTGAAGGCTCTATTAATATCAGTTACACTATCCGGCAACGAAATTGACGTTAAAGCACGACAATAGTTAAAAGCATAATCACCAATAGTAGTTACAGAGTTGCCAAACTCAACATTGCTTAAGTTGGAACAACCATAAAAAGTACTTCCGGCTATTGTTTTAACGCTATCCGGTATCTTGATGCTCGTTAGACTAGAACACTCATAAAAGGCAGAACTACCAATGCTAGTTACTTTATCGCCAATAGTTACTTTATTTAGATTTTTACAACCCTCAAATGCACTAATTCCGATTTCAGTGACAGTGTTGGGAATAACATATTCTGTAAGTGTTCGAGGCGCTTGAAGCAACGACGTCCTGTCCTTGGTAAAAAGCACACCATCTTCAGTACAATAGTTTTGATTTTCTGCGTCAACATATATGCCTTCTAGGTTTCTAAGGCACGAAAATACGCCTGATTCAATTTTTGTAACAGTACTTGGAATATAAACGCTTGTTACATTAGTGCAATTTAAAAACGCGCTTCCATAAATTTGTGTAACAGGATATCCCTCTAATTCCGACGGAATATGTACGCTACCTGAAGCATATGTGCTGCATCGTGTAATCGCTATTTCATCATTAACAATTGTATAAGTCAAGTCCCCATATGTCGCTGCACTGGCAGTAATGCCTAAAATCCCTAAAGGCAAAACGCTTAACATTAAGTATATTATCAAAATAATAGATAACGTCCTTTTCATCTTGAATCTCCTTTCGATTACGGAAGATAGATTAGTTTTAGCAAATGCTAAATGCACCTCATTTTAATCTTTCACACAGGGGGAGAATTTCTACCAGCTTAGCAACGATGCGCTTCTGCTCTGCCAGAGGGGGTAGCGGCAGAATCATTTTCGATAGGGTCTTTCCGTTGCAATTATAGAGTGCATTACTGCCAATACTGGTGACGCTGTCCGGGATCGTGATTGAGGTCAGGCTGTTGCAACTTTCAAATGCAGACTCGCCAATGCTGGTGACGGGCTTCCCATTATAAGTAGCCGGGATCTCCAAACTACCGCTGGCAGAAGTAGAGCGACCCGCCACGGAATAACTTTTGCCGTCCTCGTTCAAAGTAAAAGTCAGATCGCTGGCGCTTGCCGCCTCGGCCTGCTGCGGCAGAGCAAATACGACCGCCATAACCAGCAAGGCACAAACAAACAAACTCCCTAAAATACGCATTTTCTTCATACCGCATACTCCCTTTGCACATTTTCCGCTCCTTGCGGACATTTGTTCCTAATGAAAACAATTATACATCACTGCCACATATTTTGCAACACAAGATGCCCCCGGCTCTGCCGAGGGCAAACTGTTAAAATCCGAAGATCCAGAACACCAGCGGAATGGTCAAACACGCCAGCGCGCTGGAGATGATCGCAAGTCCCGCGCCCAACCGGCAATCCTCATTCACCAATTTAGGGAACACCACCGTATTGAGCCCACAGGGCATGGCATGATACAGCACCGCAATGAGCATCACTTCCGGCGCAACCAACCCCTTCAGCACAAAACCCAGCACAACGGGGATCACCAGCAGCCGCAAAGCGCTCATGATGTAAACCAGTTTGTTGCCCAAAACATCCCTGAACTTATACTCCGAAATGGCAATGCCGGACAGCAGCATGCTCACCGGACCCACACAGGCCTTGCTCTTATCCATGACATCCGTTACGACCATTGGCAGTTGCAGACCGGTCAGACCCAGCACAATGCCCACCGCCATGGAAAGCACCACCGGCGAAAGCAGGCTCTTCAAGGACATTTTTTGTTTTGTAAGAATGGCCATGCCGTAGATGTACATATAGAAGTACGCAGGAATGGTAAACACCATGATCCGCATCAGGCCCACCTCGCCCATCAGCGACTCAGTCAACGCGAAGCCAAAATAACTGATATTCGTAATGGAAATACTGTACTCCAGGACCTTGCGCTCATAATCCTGTTTGGACAACAGCCGGCCGATGAAGTGACCGCCCACGCCCGTCACCGCAAGGATGATCACCGATGTCACCAAATAAGTATAATTGGCAGAAATATATTCCACCGTGAAATTCCGGGAGAAGGTCACCGCAATCATGCACGGCAGAAAGAAATTGACAATAAGTTTTGAAAGAATCTGGCTTTGCTCCTGTTTTACAACCTTAAGTTTCCCCAAAAGAAAACCCACCGCAAGGAAAATAAACAGTATGCAGGTCTGCTGAAAAACTTCCATATTCTGCCTCCAAAAGTCGTGATCTTTCCAACAATTTACCATAGGCCCACCACTATGTCAACGGAAAAGTCACCGGTATTGACCTTTCGATCAAAACGTGTTAAGATTTTCTTGCTGCAAAGGAGGAATGACCATGGAGCGCATTTCAAAACTGAATCTTTTCCTTTTCGACATGGACGGCACGCTGTATCTCGGCGACCGCCTTTACCCGTTCACGCGGAAACTTCTTCAAACCCTGAAAGAAACCGGCAGAAAATACTTATTCATGACCAATAATTCCTCCAAAAGTGTGGAAGATTACATTAAAAAACTGGCATCGCTGGGCATCGATGCCACCCGGGAAGATTTCATCACCTCTTCCCAAGCCACCGCCTATTACCTCCACGCCCACCACGAAGGCCAGCGGCTTTATGTATGCGGTACGCAGTCACTGAAAGAAGAACTGCGCCGGGAGGGCTTCACCGTCACGGAAAATGTAGAGGATACCGACTGCATCGTCATGGGTTTTGACACGGAACTGACCTTCCAAAAACTGCACGATGTGAGTTTTATGCTCCTGACCCGAGAAAGCATTCCCTATATCGCCACCAATCCCGATCTGGTATGCCCCACAGAATTCGGCAGCGTGCCGGATTGCGGCAGCGTCTGCCAAATGATCAAAAATGCCACCGGCAGACTCCCCGTTGTCATCGGCAAGCCCTCCCCTCTCATGCCTCAACTGGCCATGGAACGCTGGGGTTACAGCCGGCAGGAGACCTGTGTTGTGGGCGACCGGATCTATACGGATATCTGTTCCGGTCTGAATGCTGGGATCACGGGCATTTTGGTCATGTCCGGTGAAACAACGCAGCAGATCCTGGACGAAAGTCCGGACAAGCCGCACATTGTCCTGCGTGATGCCGGAGAAATTCTCAATTATCTATAAAAAATCCCCTCGGTCGCAGGACCGAGGGCATTTTTTACTGCTTCATAATTATACGATTAGGAATAATGCGGCTCATGGAGTTCAGGATCTTCTCATCCAGTTGCATATAGATCTTCTTCACTTCCCCTGCCGACTCCAAAATCATCACATACGGGCGGTTATACGGATCACGGGCGGAAACATCCGTAGGTTTAATATCCATATACTCTTCCAATTCTTCCGAATCCCAAGGCGCCACCAGGATCACATCATTCAGGTCAAAACTCGCCAGCCTGCGGCGACCTCGATTACCCATGACAAAATCAATGTCCATGATCTCATTGGTCTGAATGTACTCATAGTCCACTTCCAGCATCCACAAGGAGACCAAATAGCAAAACCACGCTACAATAGCGGGCAGGAAAAACCAGAAAATCACCAAAAAGCCCAGTGCCAATAAAATCCAGCCCAAAACGAAGAAAAACTTTTGGATCTTCTGCGGGTTGCGCGCCATTTTCCGGGATACCACCGTTTCAACATAAATATTCATCGTCATTACCTCCTTCAGGGGTCACTTTTGTAGGGTTTGTCCGCTGGATAAAGACCGCGCAGTTTCTGCATGCCGCGGGAGACGGCATCCCTGGAATTTTTCCAGTCTGCGCCGGCCTGCCGGTAATCGAACATACCCACAAACCAGTCGATATCTTCCTTCATCCGGGCCATATTTTCTCTCATCAGCAACGGCACAGTTTCGTAAAACCAGTCATGCTGACTGTTGGGTAAAAATTCCTGAGCGTATTCCAGCAACTGACCAAAATGCCGCAGGCAAAAACCTTTACCGCTTTCCACCTTGGCTCGAAAATCCGCATCTTTGATCAGATGGAAAAAGGTCGCGAAATACCGCTTCATGCTTTCTTCTTTGCGGCGGCAAATATAGCAACTGTCCATACGACGGCTGATCATACGCTGAAGATCCGTTTCCTCCGCAGTCTTTTTAAAACTCAAAAGAGGCCGCATAGCCGGAGGCGCAAACTTCTCCAGTTGCTCATCCATTTCCTTCAGCAGCCCTGCATAATAAGTCTGTAAAAGCAAGCCGTTTCCCAAAGCATTGCCGTAATCATACAACTTTTTGTAATGCTCCCGGCAGAAACCCTCCCGGTCCATAATGTCCCGGACATCCGGCTCCATGTAACTGGCGCCCGGACCGATCACATAACGGATGGTACGCTGTTCACTCAGTCGCTCCATGTGGCAAAATGGACATTCATCGTGGGCGTCAAAGGCGTCATTGACCGGAATGATCTCAATCGTCTGCTTCATAACGGCTCCTTAATAAACCATTGGTAATTGATATCAGTATAGCAGAAACGCCAAAATATAACAAGACCCAAAACCGACACCGCGCCGAAGGTTTACAAAAAATTCAAACCAACAATGCCGCCCTTTCAAGTCCTTGTGCCTCCTGAGCTTACGGTTTTAGAGGTATTTCCCTACCATCGAAAACCCGTTGATATATGAGGCTATTTAAACTCTATTATGTCATTGACACAAATTTTGACACAACTGTTCAGCCTTGTGAGTGTACAACTATCTCTCCAAACATAATAGTATCCAAATTCATTGCAGAGCTATCAGCATTATAGATTTCCAGTTCAAATACAAAACCGTTTCTTTCATATAATGTAAACACCGTCGGGGCAGTTCCATTTCCGTGCGTAACCTCGATATCGATATAAGGTCGCATCGGTCCATGCCCTGGGTTAATGCCATTCGGACGAAACTCCATAATCCAATAATAGGGTGTCACATCACGTGTAACATCAACATCTTTCATATTATTGAGTTGTTCAATTACATCGCTTTTCTTAGAGAATTCATGACTGAGAACAAATTCAAGATGCGCTTTCTCAGTTACTGTATAAATCGGATTTATTATCTTGTTCATCATAACACCACCTTATGTTGAAATTATATCAAAACAAAAAAGAAAATACAAGCAGATTGCACCCTCGCACACTACTGCAACTATAGTGGCCCACAGTCCACACCCATGCTAGGTGTGTCCCGTGAGCCACAGAACTTTCCCACGGGCTAAAAATTGCTCGCCAGCTCTCAATTTTTGCACCAGCGCGCCCCCTTGATTAGCCGGTGGGAAAGTCCTGTGGCACGCAGAACGCATCCGGTACGGATGTGGACTGCGTGCCACTATGGTCGCACTGGTGTTCGTGGGTGCGATATTTAAAGTGTGGCATTTTATATTTCTTGCATATCTGCGCATCCAATGTTACAATACTCCAAAAGGAGCGTGGTTATATGCTGTTTATCCAATATCCTCCCTGCAGCACCTGTCAGAAGGCCAAGAAGTGGCTGGATGCCAATGGACTTGCCTATGAGGATCGTCACATTAAAGAGAACAATCCCACCTATGAAGAACTGAAAGCATGGTATGAAAAAAGCGGCCTGCCTCTGAAGAAATTCTTCAATACCA
>JAZNTI010000006.1:0-97713 GCA_045591725.1 Faecousia sp. | reverse complement strand
ATGAAGTTATGTCCTGCGGACATAAATGAAAAATCCAAGTCCGAAGACTTGGATTTTTGGAGGTACCGCCCAGATTTGAACTGGGGAATGAGAGTTTTGCAGACTCTTGCCTTACCACTTGGCCACGGTACCATTTATAAAAACAGGAACGCAGAGCGTTCCTATTTTATTTGATTGGAGCGGGTGACGAGGCTCGAACTCGCTACCTCCACCTTGGCAAGGTGGCGCTCTACCGGATGAGCTACACCCGCATCTGGTGCCTCCGGTCGGAATCGAACCAACGACACGCGGATTTTCAGTCCGCTGCTCTACCTACTGAGCTACAGAGGCATATCGCGGAGAGCATTGCTCTCCGCAGATGCTTTATGGCGACCCCGAACGGACTCGAACCGTCGACCTCCAGCGTGACAGGCTGGCGTGCTAACCGACTGCACCACAGGGCCAAATAAATGGTGGGAACAACAGGGCTCGAACCTGTGACCCCATGCTTGTAAGGCATGTGCTCTCCCAGCTGAGCTATGCTCCCCTACCGGATCGCAAAACAATCTATTTCGGCGACGGGTATTATTATACACAGAGGGGCACTGTTTGTCAAGCGTTTTTTGCGCTTTTTTTGATCGAATTTTTCACGCTGAAAACACCTGTTCTGTTCACCATTTACATACGAAATTCAAATTTTTCCCAGCAGTATCCGGATATCCTCCGGTGTAAATTTATACACCGTATCGCAGAACTGACACTCAACAGGAAATTCTTTTCCCTCCTGCATGATTTCCGTCAATTCCTCCCTGCCCAAACTGATCAGCGCGCTGGTCACGCGGTCACGGGAGCAGTAGCATTTGTATCCAACTTCAGCAGTCTCCATGAACACAACGCCCAGATCGCCTGCCACCTGACCGAGGATCTCCTCAGGCGTCATGCCGTGATCCAGCATGGTAGTGACCGCACCGGCGCGCTGAATGCCCTTCTCCAGTTTGTCGATGACCTCATCGGGCGCACCGGGCAGCAGTTGCAGCAAATAGCCACCTGCAACCTTAACGCTCTGATCCCGATCCACCAGCACGCCCAGCGCGCAGGCAGTAGGCGTCTGCTCACTCTGCGCAAAGTAAGCGGTCACATCGTCACCGATCTCACCGGAGACCAGTTCGATGGAACCCACATACGGCTCTTTCATCTGCAAATCACGGATAACAGTCAGCGTGCCATCGATGCCCACCGTAGCGCCCACGTCCAATTTACCGGGAAACTTCTCCACCAGCGGCACATTGGGGTTGGTCACACAGCCGCGGACATTGCCCTCAGGATCAGAAACCACAGTAATGGTGCCGATCGGACCTCCGCCCCGAATCTGCAGGGTCATAGATCCATTTTCCACCTTCTGCATATTGCCCATCATGGAGCCGGCAGTCAATGCGCGACCCAGCGCGGCGGTTGCATTGGGGGTCGTATGATGAATCTGCGCGGCACGGCGCACCATCTGCGTTGAGCGAATGGCAACGACCTTCACAAAGCCGTCCATGCTCATGCCGCGTACCAAATAATCCTTCATTTTCTTCTGCCCTTTCTTGCTTTGATATAGATGCGAAGATCGCTCTCGTCAGGCAAGCCCAAACGCCTGTCACCAAAAACTTCAACCGAAGTAAATCCCGCATCCTTAAGGTATCCGGTCAACTGCTCTGCGCTGTAGGCATACTCCCGATGCTCTTCAAAACTGCGCTCCCACAATTCGCCACGTCGGCAGAATAAGTCCATGCCATAGGAGCAAATATTGCTCTCAGGATCAAAATCACCGCGCCAAACGCAGTAAACATCCTCATCTTCGTCCAAAAAGACCTGACCGTCCATATTCCGCAGTTTTTCCGGTGTATTCACGTCGAAAATAAACACACCGCCAGGGTTCAGCGCTTTATAGATCCGGCGAATCGCCTCGGCACAGTCCGCAGGCTCAGTGATATAGTCCATACTGTCCAGCGCACAGACCGCCAGATCAACACCACGGGGCAGGTACAGTTCCTGCAATTTCTGACAGACAAATTGCGGTCTATTATCAAGATCTGCTGTTTTGTCAAAAGCCACGGTGAGCATCTCTTCCGACATATCAACGCCGGTAGTCACATAACCGCGCTGCGCCAAAATCGACGTAACAGAGCCGGTACCGCAGGCAAGGTCCACCGCAGTTCTGGGCCGCACACCTTCCCTGGCAAGGATCGTTTCATAAAAATCCACCACCGCCGTATAATCTACATCGTTGGTGAGCCGGTCATATTGCTCCGCCAGCATCTTGTAAGCATCCATAGTATACTCCTAAAAAACATCCCGGGCTTCCGCCCGGGATGATTCGCATCATTTTGTTTGGAAGCGATTACTTAAACAGTTTAAACAGATCGTCGTCGCCTTCCATGGTGCTGAGTTTGAAGCCGCCAACGGTGGTCTCTTCAGCAACGGGAGCCTGCTTGGTCTCGAAACCGGTAGCAATAACGGTAACACGGACTTCATCTTCCAGATCATCAGAGTAAGTAGCACCGAAGATAATGTTTGCTTCGGGGTTCGCATTCTCCTGCACGATACCGGCAGCGGTCTCCACATCATCCAGGGTCAGTTCGCTGGAGCCGGTGATGTTCACCAGAACGCCGGTAGCGCCGTTGATGGAGGTCTCCAGCAGGGGGCTGTTAATGGCGGCCTGAGCAGCCTGCTCAGCCTTCTCACGGCCGGAAGCGGTGCCAACGCCCATGTGTGCGCGGCCAGCGTCCTTCATAACTGCGGAAACGGCAGCGAAGTCCAGGTTGATCAGAACGGAATCGGAGTAGCCGACCAGACCGGAGATAGAAGTCACGGCCTGCTTCAGAACATCGTCAGCGATGCCGAAAGCGTTGGCGAAGGTGATCTTCTGATCGGTAACGTACTTCAGGCGGTCGTTGGGAATGATGACCAGGGAGTCGACCTTGTCCTTCAGTTCCAAGATGCCGGCCTCAGCCTGACGCATACGGTTTGCACCCTCAAACTTGAAAGGCTTGGTAACAACACCGACGGTGAGGACACCGGCCTCATGTGCCAGATCCGCAACGATGGGTGCAGCGCCGGTGCCGGTGCCGCCGCCCATACCGGCGGTGATGAACACCATATCGGTGCCTTCCAGAATCTTAGCGATCTGTGCGCGGCTTTCTTCAGCGGACTTCTTGCCGATCTCGGGCTTGGAGCCAGCGCCCATGCCACCGGTGAGTTTCTCACCGATCTGGATCTTATTTCTGCAGACGGACTTATTCAGGTCCTGCTTATCAGTATTGACGACGACGAAATCAACGCCATCGACACCTGCTTCGATCATACGGTTAATAACGTTGTTGCCGGCACCACCGACACCGATCACCTTGATCTTAACAACGCGCTCCTGGAACATTTCAGACATTATGCTCTCCTCCTATGTATCGTTTCGCGGCAAAATTGCATGAAGCCGCTTTTAATTACAATCGTACCTCTATATTCTATCTTGAAAAATCCATTCGGTCAATATCTTTTTTTGATATTTTCCAACTTTTTTATGAGGGAATTTCCAAATCACTGGAAGAATTTCCGTCAGCCGGCGTATAACCGACACTGTTGGGCCAGGTGGTAAAACTGATATCCAGTTCACCGGATTGGTAGTCATCCAGTTCGCCGATCACGTATTTCATGCAACTGATCTTGTATGCGAGTCTGTCATCCTTGCCCAACTTAATGTCAAAGCGCTGACCGTAGTTGATGCGCAGATCTGCAAGATCCGCAACATTGACACTGGTAGCCTCTCCGAGAATGCCGTTGAGTTCCATCTGATTCAGGATCTCAAGAGCGGTCTGCAGGCGCTGCGCCTGCGTAACAGTGACCGGAATGGGATTGCCCTGCTCGTCCAGATTCGGTTCGGTATTTTCCAGTGCCTTAGCCTGTTCGCCGACCTTAGGCGCATCCAGTTTCACGCCCAGAAGTTGTGTGTAACCGCTTTGCGCTCCGTTGGATGCTTTCTCAATAACCTTACCGCCGGCGCTGATCAGCCACCAACCGTCTTTATCGCTTTCAATGGCGTAGGGAACTTTGACCTCCACCACTTCAATATAGACGATGTCCGGCAGTTTGATGCCAATACGCACACGCTCCACATAGGGCAGGGCGCTGATGATTCTGCCTGCCGCCTGTGCTCTGCTGAAGGTCATCAGGTTTTCGCCGCCCTTCAGTCCGGACGCTGCTACGATCACATCGCGGGAATATTTATCGTGGCCTGATACACTGATTTTGTCACTGTCCACTTTAAAAAACACGGAAATACCCAAAACGATGGCCAAAACCACCGCAACAATGCTCACCAATTTCAAAATCAGACGGTTGCGGTTAAAAGGCCGTGCAGGAATATAGACCACCTCCGGCGCGTTGGAGCGGACCGGCTTTTCCGGCTGCGTTCTGCGCTTAGGGTTGCGTGGTGCTTTTCTTTCTCGTTCTTTTGTAGCCATAGATTCCTCCTGTTATTTACCGCGGACAAGTTGCTCCATAATAGAGCAGATCCGTTCAGCAGAATCGGGAATCACCCAATTTTTCAGTGCCGCACTCATTAGCTCACGGCGGCCGGCATCACCAAGCAATGCATTGATCTCATCGTAAAGAACCCGCTCGTTGCAATCGCTCTCTTTGATCATCACAGCGCCGCCCAGATCGGCAAGCACTTTTGCATTCTTCTCCTGATGGTTGGCAGCCACATTTGGCGACGGTACCAAAATCGCAGGAGTCCCGGAGGCGGCAATCTCATTACAACTGCCTGCACCGGCGCGCCCGATGATCACATCTGCAGCAGCCATCACAACGGGCATATCGTAAATATACTCGCGCATATCGATCTGCTCTGCAGCCGCAAGATCCACGCCCTGCTGAGCCGCCTCACTGCCCATCCATTCCCAGCCGAACTTGCCGGTAGCATGGATATGGCGATAAGGATAGCCGTCCTTTTGCTCCAATGCAAACACCTTTGCCATGCACTTATTCATGGCGCGTGCACCCAGACTGCCGAAAGCAGAGACCACCAGCGGCTCGTCACCGATACCCAGTTGCCTGCGTGCATCTTCTCTGGAAAGGAAGAAAAACTCCTTTCGCACGGGCATACCCACTACTTCCAGCCGGTCAGCGCATTTATACTGCGCAGCGCTCTCGGCGAAGGCGATGAGTACCTTATCGACGCGCTTTGCCACCATTTTTGTGGTCAGACCCGGAATAGCGTTGCTCTCATGGATGCAGGTGGGGATCTTCATGGATGCGCCGGCGGAAAGCATGGGGAAACATGCATACCCTCCCGTACCCAGTATCACATCCGGCTTAAACCGGCGAATGATCTTCTTTGCATCGCTTACGGCAACAGCGGTATCCGCCAGAATCTTAAAGTTTTTCAGTAGATGAGCAGGTTTCTTGCTTCTGATCAGACCGGAAACATTCAGACATTCAAGATCGTAACCTGCCTTGGGAACAAGTTGCTCCTCCATGTGGCCCTTTGCGCCCACAAAGAGGATCTTGCAGTCAGGATGGCGCTCCCGCATAAAATTGGCCACGGCGATGGCAGGATTGATATGTCCGCCGGTACCGCCGCAGGTAAAAATAATATTCATAAGAGACCCTCCTGTATTTTTATACGGTTTCTCTGTCGGGAAATGCTGAGCACGATGCCCATCTCCCCTAAATTTACCGCCAGCGCCGTACCTCCATAGGAGAAAAACGGCAGCGCGATGCCCGTTGAGGGCAGCAAATTCGACACAACGCAGAGGTTCAAAACCGTCTGCACAGCGATCAGCGTCACAAGTCCGGCCGCTAAAACGGTAGAAAACCGGTCCTGCGCCCGAAGCGCGATCCAGTATCCCCGAAGGATCACCGCTGCGAATAGCAAAATGATCAGCGTGGCGCCCAAAAGTCCCAATTCTTCGCAGATAATGGCGAAAATATAATCATTATACTGAAACGGCAGGTAAAGATACTTCTGTCGGCTCTTTCCAAATCCGAGTCCAAACATACCGCCCGAGCCGATGGCATACAGCGATTGCAGGATCTGATAACCCGTATCACCGGGGTCTTGCTCCGGATGCAGCCACGCTGTAACCCGGTCACCGGCATAACCCATAAAGGTGATGTAGATCAGCACGAACAGTACCGCCGCGCCGGCACCGGCCAGCAGCCATTTCGGGCTCGTGCCGGCCACAAACATCATCACCACAGCCACCATACCCATGAGCATAATGGCGGAAAGATGCTTTTCCAGTGCCAGCGGTATGAGAATTCCCAAAAGCGCACCGCCGAAACCCAAAACGCCGTAGCGAAACTGTTTCGCATCCGAGCCAAAACCTTTGGTCAGCCGGGCAAACAGCACGATCATGGTGAACTTCGCGATCTCTGACGGCTGAAACTGAATGCCGGCAATATTGATCCAGCGCCGGGCGCCGTTGACCGACTCCCCTGCCACCAGGACCAGCAATAATAGCGCAATGCTGATACCGTACAGCGGCCATGCCGCGCGCAACCAAAATTGCGCCGGTATTCTGCTGAAAACATACATGCAGACCAGACCCAAACCGGCGCAGATCGCCTGCTTTTGCAAATATCTGGTGGAGATTTGATACCCGGTATCATACATGCTTTGTGCGGAACTTGCCGAATACAGCATGGTAAGGCCAATCACCAGCAGTAATATCACCAGGATCAAAAATACTCCGTCAACATGTTCCTCCGCCAAAATTCGGCGGCGTTCCTCTTTGGCATACAGAGAGCGCTCTGCAGCCATAGGATGCTCCTTTCAGGTCTCAGATAATACCAAAGTATGCGATCACGCACATCAGTGCGGAAACGGCGGTGAAAACGATAACGATCTTCGTTTCCTTCCAGCCGGTCATTTCAAAATGGTGGTGAATGGGTGACATCTTAAACAGACGCTTGCCGTGGGTCAGTTTGAAATAGCCCACCTGCAGGATCACAGAAAGCGTCTCCACGATGTAAACGAATCCAACCAGCACCAAAACCAGAGGCATATTCAGCGCAAAGGCCAGCGCGCACACCGCACCGCCCAGAAAAAGCGAGCCGGTGTCGCCCATAAATACTTTTGCAGGATGCCAGTTGTAAAAAAGGTATGCGATCAGGCCGCCCACCAGACATGCGGGCATCAGCGCCAGATCCAGACGCTCCCGCAGTACCGCAGCCGCAGCGAAAAACACCATCACCGGTACGGTAACGCTGCCGCAAAGTCCGTCGATTCCGTCAGTCAGATTCACCGCATTTACGCAGCCGACCATAACGAACATAGCGAAGAAAATGTACAAAATCGGGTGAAAACTGATGTTAATACCGGCAAAAGGAATGTAAAGCGGAATATTTCCGTCCACGACCTGCATGCCGCCGGTCTTGTACATGATGTAAAGATACACGGCCGAGACTGCCATCTGCAGCAGCGCCTTCTGAAGAGAATTCAGACCCATATTCTGTTTCTTCTTCAACTTGCAAAAATCGTCCAAAAAGCCGATAGCACCGTAGCAAAGTGCCAGGGCAAGCACATAAAACACCGAGTAATCCTTCATAACGGGAATCGCGATCAGCAAGCAAAGAATCAGTCCGAAAATGAACATCAGACCACCCATCATGGGCGTGCCGGCCTTGCTGTTATGCCAGGTAGGACCAACTTCACGGATGGACTGACCGGCTTTCAGCGCCCGCAGAACAGGCAAAAGCAAATAGCCGATAATACCGGTAAGTACGCAGCCGGCCAAAACCGTGATCAATACAGTAGTCATTCTTTACTCCTCCATCAGGCTTCTTCTGTAATAAACCGCTCCAGGATCACGTCCAGATGCATGCCATGACTGCCCTTGACCAGCAGCACATCGCCTGCTCTGATTTCTTCTTTCAATGCGCTAACAAGTTCATCGGCATCCGTAAAGCCGCGGATCGCCTCAAGCGCCATACCGGCCTGTGCCGCGCCATTCAGCACATGAATGCTGTTCGGTCCGTAAGCCAGCACAAAATCCGCGCATCGGGCCGCCAGCGCACCCACACGGTAATGCTCAGAAGCCGCATGCGCACCCAATTCCAGCATATCGCCCAGCACAGCAACACGGCGAGCGCTGCGCTTGCTCAAAACCTGCAGCGCCGCAGCCATGGATTCCGGACCTGCATTATAGCAGTCTTTGATCACTGTAAAACCCTTATGCTCAAAGATCTCCTGCCGTCCGGCCATATTGGAAAATGTCTCCAGCGCGCAGCAGATGTGCTCCGGCGAAACGCCCATGGCAAGACCAACACTCACAGCCGCCAGGGCATCGGACACATAGTGCATACCCTCGGGAATGAGTTTAACGGAATATGTAGCACCGTTCACCTCAAAATCGAAGCATGCTCTACCCTCTTCTTCATGAACATTCAAAGCACGAACACCGCAAAGTGCATTTTCAGCGCCAAAATAAGTAGCATCGGCAACGCTTTGCCAAAGCATGTCATCATCGCCGTTAAGCAGCACCTTGCCACCGGGTTTCAGTCCCTCAAGGATCTCCAGTTTCGCTTTCAGAATGCCCTCGCGGGAGCCAAGATGCTCAATATGCATGGTGCCGATGTTCACGATCACCGCCGCATCCGGCTGTGCGATATTCGTCAGATACGAAATCTCGCCGAAATGGTTCATGCCCATCTCCAGCACAGCGATCTCGGTATCCTCACCCATAGAAAGCACGCTCATGGGCATACCTAAGTCATTATTGTGGTTTGCCGGGGTCTTCTCCACACGATACTGCGTAGCAAGCACCCGTGCGATCATTTCCTTGGTGGTGCTCTTACCCACAGAGCCGGTGACAGCAACCACCTTCATGCCGATGTGCTGACGCAGACCGTGGGCAATAGCCCCCAAAGCAATGCGGGTATCGTCTACGATAATGGCAGGAAAATCCCCATCAGCGCGGTTGCAAAGTACAGCGGCAGCGCCGTTTTTCAGTGCCATCGGGATGAAATCATGTCCGTCCCGGGCACCGCGCAGCGCAACAAAGAGTTCACCCTGCGCGATCTGACGCGAATCAATGTTTGCACCGCCGAAGGTCACATCCGCGTATTTGGGATCGATCTTGCCGCCGCACCATGCAGCAGCCTGCGACAGAGTGATCACACTCATCATTACTTCCTCATTTCTTTCAGATGTTCTGCGACCTCTTCACGCTCGTCAAGATGGTGCTTGACGCCGCAGATCTCCTGATAAGTCTCATGACCTTTACCAGCCAGTACTATAATATCATCTTTTTCCGCTTTGTCCATAGCATAGCGAATGGCTTTTCTGCGATTTTCGATAACCGTGTACCGATCCTCGCTGACAGTAACGCCCTTCAGGATCTCCGAGATGATCCGCATGGGGTCTTCCGTTCTGGGATTATCCGAGGTGATCACGGAAAAATCCGCAAGGGTTGTACCGATGCGACCCATGATGGGGCGCTTAATGGGATCCCGGTCACCGCCGCAGCCGAAGACGGCAATGAGTTTGCCTTTGCAGTAACTCTTAACGGAAACAAGTACATTTTCCAGTCCGTCGGGTGTGTGGGCATAGTCAATCAGCACGGTAAAGGGCATCCCGGGAGTGGGGACGACCTCCACCCTTCCCTTAACGCCGCGAGCACTCCGGAGTGCCTGAGCGGCATCAGACAGATCAACACCCAACTGCGCTGCGATACCTAAAACGCTCAGAGCATTGTAGACCGTAAAGCCACCGGGGATTGGGAGATTTACAGCGACTTCCTTGCCGCAGAAGACTGCGGTAAAGGAAACGCCGTCCGCCTTAAATTCACAATTCTTTGCTGATAAATCAGTGGTTTTCTTCACAGAAGTGGTCAAATAAGAACATTTTGTGTTTCTTTTCATTCTTTCAAACCACTGATCGTCGCAGTTAAATACCGCCTTATCGCAACGCGCAAAAAGTTCCGCCTTTGTGTCGCAATAATCTTCCATAGTCTTGTGGAAATCCAAATGATCTTCCGTCAGATTGGTAAACGCAGCAACATCATAATGAATACCTGCCACCCTGTCCAGCGCAATGGCGTGTGAAGAAACCTCCATCACCACATGGCTGCATCCGGCATCACGCATCTGCGCAAGCAGTCCCTGCAATTCAAAACTTTCAGGGGTGGTGCGCTCTGCAGGGATAGAAATGTCACCGATGCAATTTTCCATGGTGCCGATCAGACCGACTTTCGCGCCCAAAGTCTTTTCAAGGACCTGCTTCAGAAGCAGCGTCACGGAAGTCTTGCCGTTGGTGCCGGTAACGCCGATCATTTTCATGCTCCGTGACGGATGGTCAAACCAGTTGCAGCCGATCTGCGCCAGCGCCTTGCGGTCAGAATCCACAAGGATATAGGGCACATCGCCGTCAGGGCGCTTGGCGGTGACCACCGCGCAGGCACCTGCAGCAAGCGCATTGGGGATATAGCGGTTGCCATCGGTGGCAAAGCCGGTAACGGCAACAAAAAGTGCACCGGGCGCTGCCTTGCGGGAATCATAGACCACATCGCAGATCTGCATATTCAGATCAACAGTGCATTCCAACACATTTACGCCGGTAAGCAGTTCTTTCAGTTTCATAACTTATCCCCTTCTTTATGTTTAGGTGGTCGGTTCTGTCTTTTCAACACCAAGATACGGCAGGATGTCCGCAAACACTGCACCCACCGTCGGTGCCGCCATCACACCGCCGGAAATATAGATTCCTGTAGACCGTGAAGGCGTATCCAATGCTACAAGTACAATATACTCCGGATCGTCCATTGGCGCAATACCCACAAATGAAACGATTTTATCAAGAGTTGGCTGTCCATTCTCGTCTAAAACGTCGATTTTTTCGCTGGTACCCGTCTTTCCCCCTATGGAAAATCCGGAAACCGAGGCATTTTTTGCCGTTCCGTCGGTTACAACGGAGCGGATCAGCGTCCGCATAGTTGCGGAAGTCTCCTGGCTGATGACCTGCCGGATCACCGTCGGCTCTTGCTTGAGTACCGTGTTTCCGTCCGCATCGAAAACTTCACTGACAATGTATGGCTCCATAAGATACCCACCGTTTACTACCGCCGCAATGGCACGTACCAGTTGCAGCGGTGTCAGTTTGAACGTTTGCCCAAAGGACGCGGAGGTCAGCGACGCAGTGCCCCATTTATCCGTATTCGTCACCAATTCTTTATCAAAAAACACGCCCTTGCTTTCGCCCGCCAGATCTATGCCTGTCTTTTCAGTCACGCCGAATCGGGTGATGTAATCGTAAAAGCGCTCGCCGCCCAATTTCAAAGCGATATGAGCAAAAGCGATGTTGCAGGAATTCTGCAATGCCTGGGGCGTTTGTTCTGAGCCATGCCCGGCGGAGCGCCAGCAATGTAGCAGTTGCGATCTTCCCGGGATATGTTCCGCGCCCTTACAGTAAAAAGATGTATTGAGATCAATGGCGCCGCAGTCCAGCGCCGCCGCCATGGTCAGCACTTTAAAAGTCGAGCCGGGTTCATACCCGTCCGAGATGACACGGTTACGCCACTGTTTCAATCGGGCGTCCGTCAGCGCCTGCTGATAGGCCTTCTGCCCTGCCAAATAGGCTTCGCTGCCCTCCGGCAGTGAAAGGTAAGCATTCTTCAGTTCTTCCGTATAAGCAAGCGCATCCGGGTCAGCAATTTCAAGGTATGCATTGGGATCGTAACTGCCCAGCGTGGCCATAGCCATAATCTCACCGGTTTTGGCATTCATCACCAGGCCAAATGCTCCGTTTTGCACATCGTAACGAGCGATGGCATCGCGCATCTGTTTTTCAAGGCAAGCCTGTACGGTAGTATCAATGGTAAGCACAACACTGTTTCCGGGTATGCTTGCCACGTATTTTTCAAAAGAATACGGCATATCCATCTCGTTATTGCCCTTGGTGGTGATCACCTTTCCGGCTTTACCGGCAAGAAACCGGTCATAAGCCGCCTCAATGCCCTCCGAGCCGTCATTTGAAAGATTCGTAAAGCCGACCACCTGCGCCGCCAATTTCCCAAAAGGATAGGTCCGCATGGAATTCGGCTCCAGATGGATGCCCCAAATGTTGTTTTCCAGAATGTAATCACGGATCTGCGCGCCGATCTCCTGGCTGACCCGTGATGCCACCTGCTTATAGCGCTTAGTAGTATCCTTGGCCTGTTCCAGAATCCACGCCGGGTCTTTCTCCAGGATTTCGCCAAGGGTCTGCGCAATATCCTCCAGATCCGCCTTGGACTGCTTCAGTTCATGGGGGTCGAGGTATACATTCTCCACCGTAATGCTTTGTGCGAGAATATTCATATTGCAATCGTAAATGATTCCACGATCCGCAGTAACATAGGTTGTACGCGTCTGATTCTTCAGCGCCATCGACGCATAGCGGTCATAGTTCATGATCATAAGATCAAACAATTGCGCTACGACCGGCAAAAACGCCGCAATTCCCAAAACCGCCATCACCGCGAGAATTCTTTTGTGATGTCCGCTGTCAATGCGAAGGAGTTCATACCGCTTTTTGCGGTTTTTGCCTGCCATTTCTCCACAGCCTTTCTGTTCGCTTTTACCATCAATGGGCAGCAAGGGAAACCCTTACTGCCCATTGCAGTTACTAGCAAAACATATTGGCTTCGGAGCACCATTATGCAAACAAGCCTGTTAAAAATGCGAAGAAAGAATCCCAAAGAGACATCTGATGGGTCTGCACCGGTTCAGGCTGGACCACATCGATGGGGATCTTTTGGACCTGCTGTGCAGGCACCATGCCCATTGCCAGAGCAATATTCTGGATCTCCTCCAGATCATAACCATCGCGGTACTCCTGCTCCAGTTGCTGATTCTGAACTTCCAGACTGGCAATGTAGTGCTCCAGCGTATTGATCTCATTTTGTACGCTCTGCACTCTTGCAAAGCCCACGACCATCAATACCACCAGCACCATGCACACCAGCGCACCGCCGATGGTAACGGGGTCGATACCTACAACACGGCGCTTTGCCTTACGGGGCTTGGAAACAGAAACGCTTCTTCTCTTACGCACAGGCGCAGGCTCCATTTTGTAGGCCATGCTGCCGGAAATATAGGAATTGATGTACATAATCTGAGGTTGCCGTGTCATATTGTTTCCTCCTCGTCGTGTAGATCAGATCTTCTCGCACACACGCAGTTTTGCACTGCGGGAACGCGGGTTAACTTCAAGTTCTTCATCGCTTGCGGTGATGGGTTTGCGTGTGATCAACTTCACCAGCGGCTTTTTGCCGCAGACGCAAACCGGGAATTCCGGCGGGCAGGTGCAGCCTTTCGCAGCCTCTGCCATGCCGTTTTTCACGATACGGTCTTCCAGCGAATGGAATGTGATGATGGCCAGCCGGCCGCCGGGATTGAGTTTGGAAATGGCTGTGTCCATCACCTGCCGGACAGCACCCAGTTCATCATTCACCGCAATGCGGATGGCCTGAAAACTTCTTTTTGCCGGATGCTGCTTTTCACGCAGCGCCGCAGCCGGCATCGCCGAGCGGATCACATCCACAAGTTCCATAGTCGTGTGAATGGGTCTTTCCTCTCTGACACGGCAGATGGCTGCCGCGATCTGAGGTGCGTAACGCTCCTCGCCATAATCGAAGAGGATCCGGCGCAATTGCTCATAAGACCAGGTATTTACCACTTCCTCAGCGGTAAGCCGGTCTTCATTGTTCATTCTCATGTCCAGCGGCGCATCCGCCATATAGGAAAAGCCTCTGGACGCATCATCCAGTTGCGGAGAGGAAACGCCGAGATCCAGCAAGATTCCATCCACACCCGGGATGTTCAGTTCATCCAGCACGCGGTCGATCTGGCAGAAGTTGGCGTGCACCGTGGTGACGGTGTCACCGAATTGTGCCAACCGCTCAGAGGCAGCCTGCAGCGCCACGCGGTCGCGGTCGATGCCGATGAGCCGTCCGCCTTGAAGCCGCGCCGCGATCCGGCTGGAGTGTCCGGCGCCGCCAAGAGTACCGTCGACATAGATGCCATCAGGCTTGACGTTCAAGCCATCAATGCACTCTTGCAGCAAAACGGAAATGTGATGAAAATCACTCATAAGCCAATTGCCTCCAGAGAAGCAAGCAGTTTCTCGGGTGTAAGGTTATCGCTCTCGAATGCAGCAAACTCGTTACTGTCCCAGATCTCCGCCTGCCCTGCTCTGCCCACGATCATCACATCGCGCTTGATGCCTGCATAATCCAGCAGGAACTGACTCAGGCTGAAGCGGAACTGCTTGTCGGGGTTGCATTGGTTGGCATTCATGAAGATCAGGCTGGTGGCAGCGCCGCGCTGGGCAATGGGCAAGGTGTTGTAGTTGTCGCTGATGGTCTTCCAATCTTCAGTAGTGTAAATGGTGAGGTAGTGATGATCGCAGTTGACGCCAAGGGTCACAACGAAATCGCCACCGAGTTCGTCACGCAGTTTCGCAGGCACGAACAGACGGTTCTTATCGTCCAGTTTTGCAGGGTATTTTCCGATCATTTTGACCTCACCTCCTCCATTTTACTCCACTTTACTACCATTTCGCTCCACTTAATGACAGTATACTACCACGATCCCAAAAAATCAATACTTTTTTTGCAATTTTTTCAATTTTTTTGCGGAAAAATCCGGAAATTTCCAATTTTAGAACATCTGTTCTAATTTACTGAAATACAACGCATTCTCCCTGCAAAACAGCCGTGATCTTCGGCTGTTTTTTCGTGCTCATAAGCAAATAATCCGACAGCGGCCCCTCCACTTCATCCTGTACCAGACGCCTGAGTTGCCGCGCGCCATCCTTGCCGTTATTCCGGCTGACCAGCCATCCGGGAAGTTCTTCCGGGAAGGCCAAATGGATCTGCTGAGACTCAAGGCGCGCGGTCAAAAGCCCAAGATATTTCCGGGCGATCTGACACATGGCGTCATGATCCAGCCGCTTAAAACACACCGTCCGGTCAATGCGCCCAAGAAACTCCGGCGCAAAGACTTTTCTCAGCGCTGCATGCTGCTCTTTATCACTACCCACGGGACAGAAACCCAATCCATCTCCCTGCACCGATGCGCCAATATTGGAGGTCATTACCACAATGGCATTTTTGAAACTGACCTTGCGACCATTAGAATCCGTCAACTGTCCCTCCTCCATGATCTGCAAAAGGATCCCGGTAACATCCGGATGTGCTTTCTCCAGTTCATCGAAGAGCACCAGGCAGTAAGGTCTTCTGCGCACGGCTTCCGTGAGTTTTCCGCCTTCCTCATACCCTACATATCCCGGAGGCGCGCCAATAAGTCGGGATACGGACTGTTTTTCCATATACTCCGTCATGTCCAGCCGGATCATAGCCTCCGCCGAACCGAATAGTTCCTCCGCCATGGCACGGCACAGTTCCGTTTTGCCCACTCCCGTAGGCCCTGTAAACAGCATGCACGCCACGGGACGGTGTTCATCATGCACACCGGAAAGACCCCTCTTAATAGCCTCCGCGGCGGCGCGCACAGCCTCCGGCTGTCCTAACACGCGTCGGGAAAGCAACTGCTGCATATCCCGCAAGCGCTGTCTCTCGTCCGCCGTCAGCCTGCCCACGGGGATGCCGGTACGGGCGCTGACCGCCCATGCAATATCACCTTGGGATACCGCACGGATCTTGCGCATATCAACACCTTTTTGTGCCAGGCGCTGCATTCTGTCGCGCAGTTCCGCAGCGCGTTCAAACTTCCCTTCCCGAACCGCCTCATGAAGTTCTTTTTCCAGTTCCTGCCGGGCGTTGCTCTTTTTCCCTGCGCGCAATTCTTCCATTCTTGCGTGAGACGCCCCTTCGTCCAGCAGATCGATAGCCTTATCCGGCAAGAAAAGATCCGGTAAATACCGCACAGAAAGGCGCACAGCCTCCTCCAGCGCTTCCTCCGTAATCCGGATGTGATGATGGCGTTCCAGCCCCGGTTTCAGCCCCCGGAGGATCTCCAGCGTCGATTCCCTGTCCGGCTCTTCCACCAATACCGCACGAAAGCGCCGATCCAGCGCCGGATCTTTCTCAATATGCTTGCGGTACTCCGTCAATGTGGTAGCGCCAAGGATCTGCAGTTCCCCCCTGCCCAGCGCCGGTTTGAAGATGTTTGCCGCGTCGATGGCGCCCTCCGCTGCGCCTGCACCGACGATGGTATGCATCTCGTCAACGAACAAGATCACATCACCGCAGCGCCGTATTTCAGACAGCACATCCCGCAGCCGTTCTTCAAATTCACCACGATACTTGGTCCCCGCCACCAAATTTGCCATATTCAGACTGATTAGCCGTTTGTCTTTCAGTTGCGGAGGAACATTGCCAAATGCAATGCGCTGAGCAAGGCCCTCCGCAATAGCCGTCTTACCCACGCCCGGCTCGCCGATAAGTGCCGGGTTATTCTTATTCTTACGGCTTAAGATGCCGATAACGATATCGATCTCTTTTTCCCGACCGATCACCGGATCCATCGCCGCGGC
Source organism: Faecousia sp. (assembly GCA_045591725.1). Taxonomy (GTDB): domain Bacteria; phylum Bacillota; class Clostridia; order Oscillospirales; family Oscillospiraceae; genus Faecousia. The sequence continues at coordinate 81,218 of JAZNTI010000006.1, read as the reverse complement.
TTTCGACACAAGATCCTCACTGAATTGCTCCAACAGTTTCGTTTTAACCGCCTCCTTTTTGCGTTCCAAAGGTTTTTGCTTCTGTCGAAGCAAGTAGTCCACAGACCTTGAAAATGCTTCGTTTCCGTCCACTTCCGCCAAATTGAGAAGTTCCCATGCGCCGCACATTTCGCATCGCAGCAGCGCCATCAGGATATGAACGCTGCCCACCCTTCGCTCACCGCTGGCCTTAGCCTCCGTTACAGCAGTGCACAAGATCTTTTTGCCGGCGGGACTCAGTCCCTGATACAAACTTCCTTTGCAGTTTCCCGTTCCGTAATACAGCCGGGCCAATGCCTTCAACTGTCCAACTTCCACACCGCAATGCCGCAGAATTCTGCCGCACGCGGTACGTTCCGTTGCCAACGCCAAAAGCAAATGTTCACTTCCAACATAACCGTGACCCATTTGCCGGGCAATGCGGCCGGCATTCAGGATCAGCGCCTCTGCTTCTTCGGAAAAACGCACGCGCACCGCCTCCTTTATCCGCTAATTTTTACCGGGAAATAATAAAATTATTCTTTAGATAAAAAAAGGAATTGCTTTTTCTAAAATAAGTGCTAGAATAAAGTTACATGAAGCGCACAGCGTGGATTGTTCGATAAACATATTGGAGGAAAAATCATGGCTTACAACATTACTGACGCTTGTGTCAAGTGCGGCTCCTGCGCCGACCAGTGCCCCGTTGAGGCAATCTCCGAAGGCGAAGACAAGTTCGTCATCGACGCTGATGTTTGTGTCAGCTGCGGTGCTTGCGCCGATCAGTGCCCTGTGGAGGCTATTGAGGAAGGCTGATTCTTCCCGCATCCGCAATCAGTCTGCGTGACGGTGATCCGACCCGCAGACTGATTTTTTCTATGTAATAACCGGAGGACAATATGGAAATTCTTCACGGCGGCCTGACGCTGGAGATCCCCAAAGACGCATTCCCCCTGAGCACCGACTCCATGGTGCTTGCGGATTTCGTACGTCTTAAAAAAGAAGATACCGTTCTGGATCTGGGCAGTGGCTGCGGCACGCTGGGTCTGCTGCTTTGCGCAAAGAGCCCTGACTGCCGTATCACCGGCATTGAGCGCAGTGAAAGTGCCCACCTCGCCGCTGTGGAAAACATCCGCCGCAACGCGCTGCAGGCGCGTATGGAAAGTATATGCGCGGACCTTCGTGACCTTTCCGCGGGTAATTTTGATGTCTGCGTATCCAATCCTCCCTACTTTACCGGTGGGGCGGTAAGCAAGAATATGGGTACTGCCCGGCATGACCTATTCTGCTCGGCAGACGACCTTATGGGTGCTGCCGGCAAGAGTTTGCGCTACGGCGGCGACTTTTATCTGGTGCAGAAACCGGAGAATCTTGCCATGCTTTGCGCTGCCGCCATAAACCACGACCTGCAGCCAAAGCGTCTGCGCCTTGTGTATCACAGGGAAAATTCCGCCCCTGCGCTGGTATTACTGCATTGCAAAAGAGGCGGCAAACCGGGTCTTAAGTGGGAACGGCTCTGCCTGTTCACCGCAGACGGCGCACCCACCCCGGACTATAAACGCATCTATCACATTCAGGAGGATTAATATGGCCGGAATGCTGTACCTTGTCCCCACTCCCATCGGCAATTTGGGCGACATTTCCATCCGCTGCAGGCAAACCCTTGAGCAGGCGGATTTTATCGCCGCCGAAGATACCCGGGTGACGCTGAAATTACTGAATCATTTGGACATAAAAAAAAGCCTTGTCAGTTACTACGAACACAACAAGGCAAATAAAGGCGATATGATCGTGCAGCGCATCCTCGCAGGTGAGACCTGCGCGCTGGTATCTGATGCCGGCAGTCCGGCCATCTCAGACCCGGGCGAAGATCTTGTGAAGCAATGTGCCAATGCAGGCATCACCGTCTGCGCCATTCCCGGCCCCTGCGCGGTGATCACAGCGCTGAGCATTTCCGGTCAGTCGACCGGCAGGTTTTGTTTTGAAGGCTTTCTGTCCACCTCGAAAAAGAGCCGCATGGAGCATCTGGAATCTCTCATCGGCGAAAGACGCACCATGATCTTCTACGAAGCCCCTCACAAACTTCTCGCGACTTTGGAGGATATGGCATCCGTATTTGGTCAAGACCGCCCCATCAGTCTGTGCAGAGAATTGACGAAACTCCACGAAGAAGTCGTGCGCACTACCCTCAAAGAGGCGATTGAAAAATACACGCAAAATCCCCCCAAGGGTGAATTCGTTTTGGTACTGGCCGGTGCGCCGGAAGTGACGGAAGAAACAGCCACCGAAGAAGACATCATCAAGCGCCTGCAGTCCCTGATGGACGGCGGCATGAGCCGCAAGGACGCCATCAAGCAGACCGCAAAGGAACTGGACCTTCCCAAGAATGTGGTCTACGACACCGCCCTGCAGATGCAAAAAGAATAACGAAAAAAACACGGCAGTTCAACCGAAACTGCCGTGTTTCTTAATATTTACCAATCGTGCGGATGCACTCCTGACAAATATTCTTGCCGCGATACTTGACCAAACCCTGGGAAGAAGAACAGAAGATGCAGGAAGGCTCAAATTTCTGGAGAACGATTTGATCGTTGTCCATAAAGATCTCCAACTCATCCCGTTCTGCGATGTCTAATGTCCGGCGGATCTCAATAGGAAGAACGATCCTGCCTAATTCATCGACCTTGCGAATGATGCCTGTAGACTTCATGCGCAGTTCACCCCTTTCAGCGTCGCAACGCATTATGAAATTTATCATGATTATACTGCTTCAGGAGGGCAAAGTCAACAGATTTAAAAATTTCAGCGTTTTCGGCAGTATTTGACATGACTTTTTTAAATTTATATTGCATATTGTACAACACCGGGAGGTTTGTACTATGGTCATGTCTTGGATTTTTACGCTGATGATCGCAATCAGCATCCTTTTTTCAATTTTAACCGGCACAGGGAGCGCTTTGGCGGCCGCTGTCACGACAGGCGCGCAGTCCGGAATCAACCTTGCAATCTCCATCGCAGGATCAATCTGTTTATGGAGCGGCATCGGAAAACTGCTGGAAAAATGCGGCATTACAACACGCCTTGCGAAAATAATGCGCCCGCTGCTTCATAGGCTCTTCCCTTCCACGCGCACTGATTCCCTGCTTGCAGGCACAGTCAGCGCCAACATCCTTGCAAACTTTTTAGGTCTGGGCAACGCCGCAACACCCATGGGCATTCAGGCTGTGAAGCGGCTGAAAAGCCCAAAAGATCCTTCTGTTGCAACCGACGAAATGTGCCGGCTGATCGTGCTGAACACCGCCTCCATCCAACTCATTCCCTCCACTGTGGCAGCGGTGCGTACATCCTTAGGCTGCGGCAATCCTTTTGATATTCTCCCGGCAGTTTGGGTCACCAGTTTGTGTTCCGCCGGCTTGGGCGTTCTCGCCGCGATTATGCTGGGAAAGGTACTGCGCCATGACTGATTACATAGTTCCCTGTTTGATTTTGGCTGCCACCCTAATGGCGCTGCGTAAAAAAGAAAACGCCTACGATCACCTGCTGACCGGCGCAGCCGACGGCTTAAAACTGCTGCTGACCATCACCCCTGCGCTGGTACTGCTACTCACCGCCGTAGCCATGCTCCGGGCATCCGGCGCTATTGACATCATCAGTGGATTCTTATCCCCTGCTTTCCGCTTTCTCGGCATCCCTCCGGAAACTGCGCTTCTGGTGCTGATCCGCCCCATCAGCGGCAGTGCCGCTTTGGCAGTCGGCGCGGAGATCATGACCCGGTACGGAGTAGATTCCCTCATAGGCCGCACCGCCGCCATTATGCTGGGATCCACGGAAACGACCTTCTACACCATCAGCGTCTATTTCGGCGCGGCAGGAATCAAGAAAACCCGCTACACTCTTCCAGCAGCGCTCTTTGCAGACTTCATCGGCTTCTTCACGGCCAGCCTCACCGCCCGGCTTTTCTGACAATAAAAGGTGCTGCAAATCTCTTTGCAGCACCTTTCGATCAATTATACTCTTCCCAGGGATCCAACATTCCGATCGTCGGCTCCATCCGGTTGCCGTCCGGATCATAAAACACGCCATTACTGTTTGTGCAGAAAAGCGTTCCATCTGCATTATAATATGCCCGTTCAGACCAGTGCGTAACCTCTGCGCTGCCTTTCATCGTTTCTGTATTATAACGGCCGTCACGATGATAAGTAGTGTAGGTTTTCATATTTCCGTCATATTCCGTTTTGACCTTCAAAAACCATTCGCCGGACTCGTCGGGCACGTAACGCTTCTCAAGCACCAGGCTACCGCGCTCATCCCATGTCTGGTCAAGCCGCATTTCATAGCCTACATCGATCACATCTTTTACTCTGCCGTTATCGTGGTAGGTATACTCGATATAAGTCGTGATCTCACCGTCTTCGAGTACCTGGATCTTGTTTTCCCGTGCCACATTGCCATTGGCATCATACGAATATGTGTAGTAGAATGCAAGGTTCCATGCGTCATATTCATCGACCCTGATGCAATTGCCGGCATCATCGTAGAAATAGTCCTTATAGCTATCTTCCGAGTTATTTTCAGCCCAATAGTACAATTCCTTGACCAGTTTGCCATCTGCATATTCATAGGTATATGTATCGTAAACTGCGCCATCTTCAAAACTTTGGGATTTAACAAGCAAACCGCTCTCGTTATAGGATTCCACCTTCCAAAGCAAGATTTCCGAATGGACATTTTCCCAATAAAATTCTACTTTTTCCAGCGTGCCGTCGGCGCGGTAGAAGTATCTTTGTTCATCCAGATACAAATCGTTGTAGGTATACCGGGTCACATTCACCAGTTTCTGATCGGCGTCATAGGTGTAAGAATTGTAATACCACAAATTCCAGCCCATGTACAGCGGCTCGATGAGAATATTGCCGTACTCATCGAACTTTTCCTCGATCACCAGAACTGCCGGCTCATTGTTATTCTCAGTGGTATCGCAGGCAGTAAGAGAAAACACTGCGATCAGCGCCAAAAACAAAGCGATCCATCTTTTCATTTGAATACCTCCCTAAGAAAAAATGCCCGGCATAATGCATACCGGGCATAAAATTACTCTTCGTCCTCGTCCTCATCCTCAAGGGAGAACTCCAGGGTTTCGCCGCAGTTGGGGCAAACGATGGAGCCGGACTCAAGGGTCTCCTCATCGAAGTCAATCAGTTCGCCGCAAGCGCACTCCACCTCATAGATGGTGGTCTCTTCGTCGCCATAGTCGAAGCCTTCTTCGTACTCATCATCATCGTCCCACTCGTCCTCGTCATCGCAGTCGCAGCAGCAATCGCAGTCGCAATCGCACTCATCTTCGTCCATGATGAAATCTTCGATAGCATCCAGATCGTCCTCGATCTCGTCCAGTTCATCGGAGATGGCAATGGTGGTATCCTCGATGTCGGTGACCTTCTTGGTGATATCGCCCAGCAGATCAACGATGGCAGCGATCATCTGACCCTCTTCGGTCTCGGTGTTCAGTTTCAGGCCATCCATCAGGCCCTTCAGGTAAGCAGCCTTTTCGTTAATGGTCATAGCAATTCTCCTTATAATCAAGCCTTGGAGCGGCCCAGGTACTCGCCGGTACGGGTGTCGATCTGAATCTTGTCGCCCTCGTTGATGAACAGAGGCACCTTCACTTCAGCACCGGTCTCAACAGTAGCGGGCTTGGTGACGTTGGTAGCGGTGTTGCCGGCAAAACCGGGCTCGGTCTCGGTAACGACCAGGTCCACAAAGTTGGGCACTTCAACGCCGAATACCTTGCCCTTGTAGGACATAACGGTGCAGATATCGTTTTCCTTAACAAACTTGAAACTGTCGTCCAGGTTGGAAGCATCGATGGGCTCCAGTTCATAGGTCTCCTGATCCATGAAGTAGTACAGCGTGCCGTCGTTGTAAGAATACTCCATCTTCTTTCTCTCAATGAAAGCAGTGGGGAACTTGGCAGAGGGGTTCAGAGAGGTTTCGGTCACGCCGCCGGTGATGACGTTACGCATCTTAACGCGAACAAAGGCAGCGCCCTTGCCGGGCTTGACGTGCTGGAACTCGATGACCTGCATCACCTTGCCGTCCATTTCAAAAGTAATACCGTTGCGAATATCGCCTGCAGAAATCATAATAGAAATCCTCCTAAATTATACCCTTTCGGGATCATGTTCATATTTGTTCTTTAACTGTAATATTTTAACCTAAAGTGCGGCATATTTCAAGAGTTTTTGCAAATTTTCTCACACAATAATCAAATTTTTCGGGCTATGGGTGAGATTTTCGATACCATCGGCCAGATAAACACAGGTATCCTCAATGCGGACGCCGAATTTTCCGGGCAGATAAATACCGGGCTCGGCAGACGCGACCGCGCCGAGAGGCATTCCTTCGGTGTTTGCACCGTTGGGGCTGGGAGATTCATGGACTTCCAGGCCGAGGCTGTGACCGTAACCGTGACCGAAATACTGGCCGTAACCGGCGTCGGTAATGACCTTGCGGGCAGCGCCGTCGATGTCCTTGCCGGGCACACCGGCCTTGGACGCGGAAAGACCTGCCAGTTGCGCCTGCAGCACAGTTTCATAGACCTTGACCATCTCATCGGTGGCATAGCCGACCGCAACAGTACGGGTCATATCGGAGCAGTAGCCATGATACAGCACGCCAAAATCCATGGTAACAAAGTCCCCTTCCCGGATCACGCGCTCACCGGCAACGCCGTGGGGCAGGCTGGTATTGGGTCCGGAAACCACGATCGGATCAAAGGAAAGACCCTGACCGCCGTTCTTATACAGACAGTAAATCAGTTCTGCCTGCAGTTCCAACTCTGTCATACCGGGTTTGATCCGGGTCAAAACCTCTGCAAAGGCCTTATCGGTAATGGCTTGCGCCTTGCGCATGAGATCCAGTTCCCACTCCTCTTTCACGGCGCGGAAACCGTTGATCTTATCGTTGTACGCCACTAAATCGGCATGGAGATTGTCCTTATAATAATTAAATTCCGAAACCGTCAGATAGCGCTCTTCAAAGCCCAACTTGGTAACGCCAAAATCCGCAATTGCATCGTTAATGCGTTTGATGTAACCGTTTTCCCGGTTCACTTCCAATACCTCAAAGCCCTTAATGCCATTCTCCGCAGACTCGATGTAGCGGCTGTCAGTAAAATAGCGGCAACCGGATTTGGTGACAATAGCAGCGCCTTCTGCGATGTCAAATTCCGCGCCGTAATGACGGCTGTAGCGGCTGGTCAGCAGCAGACCGTCCACTTCGTCGCCCAGCAAGGACAAAAACTTATCAAGATTCTTCATGGTAAATACTCCTTTTCTTTGCAGCATAGATCCACGGCAGTTCCAGCACGTGGCGCGCCTTCAGCCAGAAATTATGATTGTCGATGGATTTGACCAGTATGCTCATCACGCCGCTGATATTCGCGCCCAGGGTATCCGTATAGATCTGATCACCCACCAGCGCGCAATTTTCAGGCGTAATGCCGAATTGCTCCAGCGCCAGACGAATGCCGTTTCCAAAGGGTTTTCCGGCATTGGTGATACAGGGGATCTTACGAGCCCTGCAGAAACGCTTTGCGCGGTCTTTGCGGCTGTTAGAAACCACACAAAGGCGGATGCCGCTATTTGCCATGCGGTCAAACCAGGCATGCGTTTCCGCATCGGCAGTATCGGTGGTATACGGGATCACCGTATTGTCAAAATCCAGCAGCAGCAGGCGGATACCGCAGCCATGCAGAAATTCCGGAGTCAAATCAGTCAGGCGGTCAACCATCAGCCACGGTTGAAGCGAAAAAGGCATACTGCATTCCATCCTTTCATATATTCTTGTGAATTATATCATGACTGGAGGCATTTGTCCATGCCCTATCTTGCAATGACTGCGGCAGAAATGCAAAACTGCAGCGCTTTTCCCGAAAAAATCGCATGGATGGCCTGCCATTTTTCTGCATCAAATGCAGGTCTTGACAATCTGCCAAAGACCCTGCCCGCCGGTGCGCTGATCATATTGGACGACAGCACCCCCGTGACAAATCACGATGCAAAAACCGTCGCCCGGCAACTTCACGAAGCAGTTCAGGCCCACAAAGCAGCCGGGATCTTGCTGGATCTGCAGCGTCCGGATGTGGAAAGAACGCGCGCCATTGCCCGGGAGATCGCAAAACTTCCCTGCCCTGTTGCAGCAACGCCGGCGTATGCAAGTGATATGAATTGCGCTGTATTTCTTCCTCCGGTACCACCAAACGTGCTTCTTGAGCAACATCTTCGAAGTGCAGAAGGCAAAGAAATTTGGTTGGAAGTAGCGCCAAACGCAAACCGTCTGACCCTCACCGAACAAGGCTGCCGCATTTTTGATACCACAGTCCCAAGTCAAGAGGGTTTTTACTGCAGCGAACTATTCTGCCACTATCATACCCAGGTTCATGATAACGCCGCCCATTTCACCCTGTGGAGAACGAAAGAGGACATATTGGCGTTACTTCGCAAAGCAAGATCTTTAGGCGTTCAGCGCGCCATTGGTTTATGGCAGGAACTGAAATAAAACCCGCCTTGCTTTCGCAAGGCGGTTTTAAGCACAAATAGACGAGGGAAAATTAGAACTTTCTCTTGTTCTTACGGGCAGCTTCGGACTTCTGCTTACGCTTCAGGCTGGGGCTGACGTAATGCTCGCGCTTCTTAACTTCGGCAATAACGCCCTCCTTGGCGCAGCTACGCTTAAAGCGACGCAGAGCGCTTTCCAGAGATTCGTTTTCCTTAACACGAATTTCAGACATGGTTTTCCCTCCCTCCGATGGCATCCGGCTAAGTCCAGGATGCTTTCAGGGCCATTCACTGGCTTGGTATATTATAAGCAGTCTTTTCCCAAATGTCAAGAAAGAATTCAAGAATTTGATAGAATTCTCCAAATTTTACTTAACGATCAGGTTGACCAGTTTATTCTTGACCACGATGGTCTTGATAATGCTGCCACCCTGCTTTTCAAGGAAGCGTGCGATCTTCTCGTCGGCAAGCACATTCTGCACCACTGTATCGTTATCCAGACCCGCAGCCATCAGCACCGTACCGCGCATTTTGCCGTTGACCTGCACCGCGATATTGACTTCATTGTCCTTGCACTTTTCCTCGTCATAAGTGGGCCAGGGCTCATAGGCAATGGTCGTGTCATGACCCATGATCTGCCAAATTTCTTCGCCCACATGGGGTGTAACGCAGGAGATCATTTTGATAAAGCCCTCAGCAAATTCTCTGGGGCAAGTACCTGCCTTATAAACCTCATTGACGAAGACCATCATCTGTGCAATAGCCGTATTGAAGCCCAGCACCTCGAAGTCGGAAGTGACCTTTTTCACCGTCTGATGGTAGACCTTGGTGAGTTTGCCGTCGTCCGTATCGGTGAGGTTATTGGCTTCCGTAAAGAAGTTCCAAATACGGTTAATGAACTTCTTCGCGCCGGCAACAGCGGTGGTGTTCCAGGGTTTGGAAACCTCCAGCGGGCCCATAAACATCTCGTAAAGACGCAGAGTGTCCGCACCGTACTCCCGAACAACATCAGAAGGGTTGACCACAAATTCCGGGAAGCGCTTGCCCATCTTGATGCCGTTTTCGCCCAGGATCATGCCCTGATGCACCAACTTTTTGAAGGGCTCTTTCACGGGAGACAAGCCGTTGTCATACAGGAAGCGGTTCCAGATTCTCGAATAGATCAGGTGACCCACCGCATGCTCCGGTCCGCCCACATACAGGTCAACGGGCATCCAGTGCTTCAAAAGTTCGGGATCGCAGAACGCCTTTTCGTTCTTGGGATCGATGTAACGCATATAGTACCAGGAAGAACCCGCACTGCCGGGCATAGTGGAAGTTTCGCGCTTGCCCTTCAGACCGTCCTTCTCATAGAACTTCCACTCAGTGGCGTTTTCCAGAGGCGCCTGACCGCCGCGACCCTTGTAATCTTCCAAAACGGGCAGCACCACAGGCAGTTCCTCATCCGGCAGAAATACAGTCTCGCCGCTGTCGGTATACACGCAGGGCACGGGCTCACCCCAGTAACGCTGACGGGCGAAGATCCACTCACGGAAGTGGTAATTGTTCTTGCGGCGGGCAACGCCCTGCTGCTCCAGTTTGGTGGTAATGGCTTCTTTTGCCTCTTCCACAGTCAAACCGGTGAACTCTTCAGAATTAACGAGTTTGCAACCCTTGCCCAAATAATCCTGCTTTTCAAAGGCGCACTCGGAAACATCACGACCCTCAATGACCTGGATCATAGGGATGTTGTGCGCAACAGCATACTCAAAGTCGCGCTGATCGTGGCTGGGAACAGCCATAACCGCACCGGTGCCGTAATTGCCCAGCACAAAGTCGCCGATGAACCCGGGCACTTCCTTGCCGTTGACGGGATTGATGGCGTAAACACCCTTTAGGGGGCAGCCGGTCTTAGTCTTGCTGGCATCAGTGCGGTCGATCTCGCTCTTCTTGGCGGCTTCGGCAATATAAGCTTCCACCTCATCACGATTCTCAACGCGATCCAAAAGCGATGCGGTAATCTTTCCGTCAGGTGCAAGCACCATAAAGGTAATGCCGTAAATGGTTTCGATGCAGGTGGTGTAAATGGAGAACTGACCGCCGCCCACCAACTTAAAGTCCACTTCCACGCCTGTGGATTTGCCGATCCAGTTGCGCTGGATCTCCTTGGTGGATTCGGGCCAATCGATTTCCTCAAGACCCTCCAGCAAACTTTCCGCAAACGCAGGCTGGTCGATGACCCACTGCATCATCATTTTTTTCACAACGGGATAACCGCCGCGCTCAGACTTGCCGTCAATGACTTCGTCATTGGCAAGCACCGTACCCAATTCTTCGCACCAGTTAACAGGCATCTCGATGCGCTTGGCGTAACCGGCTTCCCACAGTTTCTTAAAGATCCACTGGGTCCACTTATAGAAATCCGGATCGGAAGTGGCAATGACCTTGGACCAGTCATAGTCAAAGCCCAGTTCCTTAAGCTGACCGGAGAAAGTTTCGATATTCTTCTGGGTAAAACCGTTGGGATGGTTACCGGTATCCACCGCGTACTGCTCCGCCGGCAGGCCGAAGGAGTCATAGCCCATGGGATGCAGAACGTTATAGCCCTGCATACGCTTCATGCGGGACATAATATCGGTAGCGGTGTAACCCTCGGGGTGACCTGCATGCAGACCAACACCGCTGGGATACGGGAACATATCCAGCACATAGTACTTCGGCTTGGAGAAATCCCAAACATCAGTGGCAAAAGTGTTGTTTTCTTCCCAATATTTATGCCATTTTGCCTCTATGGCAGCAAAATCATAATTCATGACGCTAACACCTCTTACTCTTCGATGATAATATCCTTCAGGTCCACGCTCTCGGCATCCGCCCAAAGGCGCTCCAGCGCGTAAAACTCGCGGGCTTCCTCAGTAAACACATGCACCACAACAGAGCCGAAATCCAGCAGTTCCCAACTGTTGCCGCGATGACCCTCTCTGCCCAGCATGGGCTCGCCCAATTGCTCAAAGGTGTACTCCGCATAGTCGCACAGGGTCTTGACATGGGTGTTGGAAGTACCGGTACAGATCAGAAAATAATCCGCAAGGCTGGAAACCTCATTGATCCGAAGAAGTTTGATGTTCTGTCCCTTCTTCTCGTCCAACGCTTTGGTTACTTCAATGGCAACTTGTTTTGCACTTAACATATTAACACTCTTCCTCCATAATTTTCATTGCCTGATTCATAAGCGCGTCCAGGGCTGCCTGTGTCTGCCAGGACACCGCACTTCCCTGCCGCTCCAGATATTTGATCGTCATCCGAAAGCCGCCGATCACCGCCGCGTCAAGGTCGGTAAATGCCAATTCGCGCAAAGTCTCAACACCTTCGATATCACGGCTGGGCTCAATATAATCGGCAATGTAGATGATCTTATCCAGCAGTGACATATCCGCAGCGCCGGTGGTATGTTTTCGCACCGCGTCGCAGACCTCCTGGGATTCCTTGAAAATCTCATCGGCGACCACACAACCCGTAAGGGCATGCAGCGTCTTTTCCGGCCAGGCATCCCCTACCGCGATACCATAGTGGCGGCATAGCGCCAGTTGCTCCTCGTGTGTAAGCGCCTTGGTAATGTCATGCAGCAACGCCGCCCTGGCAGCCAGCACCGGGTCAGCGCCCCAATGCTGCGCCAACGCAACAGCGGTAACGCGGCAGCCGAAAACATGACGGCTGCGCTTCGGCTCGGTCAGAAGCCTGACCGATTGCTCCAAAAGGTCCAGCGGCAGTGCGTTGGGAAAGGTCTCAACCTTGCCACAAAAGAGATCCATACAGTCCACGGTAATCCACCTCTTTTTACTGATCTCTCAGTTGCTTTTCCTTTGCCTTTTCGATGGCCTTTTCGATGGCCTGCTGGCGGAAATACTGATTGCGCTGCTCGCGCACTTTCTTCTGCGCTGCACGGCGTGCGCGGATGCCCTTGCGCACGGGGTCAGCCTTGCTCACAGGGGTCGCTCTACGCTTGGCGCGACCGGACTGATTGCGCTGCTCCTGGCATTTCTCGCTGAAGCGGTAAATAACAAATTTCGTGCCGATCACGGCAACGCCCTCTGCCCCGGTCTGCTGACACAGAATATCGCAAACCTCCCGGGGAGTCATCAAAGCGCCTTCCAGCACTTTGCCTTTTACCAATTCTCTTGCGGTCAGAAGGTTTTCTGCCTCAGCCACAACGGCATCCGTAACGCCACCCTTGCCCACCATGAGGGTAGTCTCCAGGGTAGTAGCCTGGGCGCGCAGATCTGCGCGCTCTTTACTGGTCAGCATAGCCAGCCTCCTTTAATTTCTCATACAGTACTTTCAGCGCGTTTGCCCGATGAGAAACTTTGTTTTTCTCCTCAGGCGGCATCTGCGCCGTAGACATGCCCATAGGCGGATAGTAAAAAATGGGATCATACCCAAAGCCGTTCTCCCCCACCGGCGCACGCAGAAGTTCACCATGGATCTCACCCCGGGCCTGAATGGTCTTGCCATCGGGCGTGACCATGGTGATCACGCAAACGAACTGCGCCTGACGCTGACCGTCGGGCACATGTTCGGTATTTTTCAGCAGCAGAAGCAGTCTTCCCCAATCGTCCAGCGATTCATCAAAACCGTAACGGGCTGAGTAAACACCGGGCTCACCACCCAGGGCATCCACTGCGATGCCGGAATCATCTGCCAGCGCAGGCAGGCCCGTGGCTTTCATCACCGCCTCAGCCTTCAAAAAAGAATTCTCCTCAAAGGTCGTGCCGGTCTCTTCCACATCGATATCTACGCCCAGTTGCGACTGCAGCACCAATTCAAAACCGAATTTCTCGGTGATTTTACTGATCTCCACAAGTTTGTGGGGATTTTTACTTGCCAATACAACTTTCATTTTGTTTCCCTCACAGCAGCGCATCCACAAAATCCCTGGCGACGAAAGGCATCAGATCATCCGCCTGCTCACCAACGCCGATAAACTTTACCGGGATCTGCAGTGCGTCGGCCACCGCAATGACGATACCGCCCTTGGCAGTGCCGTCCAGTTTGGTCAGCGCAATGGCGCTCACGCCTGCGATCTCCTTAAATTGCTTGGCCTGCAGCAGACCGTTCTGACCGGTAGTGCCGTCCATGACCAGCAGCACTTCGCAGTCGCTGTCCGGAAGTTCACGGCTGACGATGCGGCTGATCTTACCCAGTTCGTTCATCAGATTCTGCTTATTGTGCAGTCTGCCGGCGGTGTCCACGAGGATCACATCACAGCCCCGGGCTTTGGCGGCGCGGATACCGTCGAAGACCACAGAGGCAGGGTCTGCGCCCTCGTTCTGGCGGACAATGGCGCTGCCGGAGCGCTGCGCCCAAATCTCCAACTGATCGGCAGCAGCGGCGCGGAAAGTATCGCCGGCCACCAAAAGAACATCCTTGCCCTCATTTTTAAGTCTGGTAGCGATCTTGCCGATGGTGGTGGTCTTGCCAACGCCGTTGACACCGATCACCAATACCACGGAAGGCTTGGTGCCCAATTTCAGTTCCGCGCTGCCCACATCAAGCATCTGCACCAGGATCTCCTTCAGTGCCGCCTTAGCCTCCTCAGGAGTCTTCAGATGCTGCTCTTTCACCGTTTTACGCAGATCGCAAACCGCTTTCATAGCGGTCTGAACGCCCAGATCCGCCAGAATCAGGCATTCTTCCAATTCATCGTAAAAATCGTCGTCGAGTTGACTGAACCCCGAAAACACACTGCCCAGCGTTGCACCCAGAGCATCGCGTGTTTTGGTCAGTCCGCTTTTGATCTTTTCAAAAAAACCCATTCTAGGCTCCTTTATTCCATGATACCCAACTGCTCTTCCATCTGATTCAGGTCAAGCCGCAGCAGTTTGCTGACGCCCTGTTCCTGCATGGTCACGCCGTAAAGCACATCGGATGCTTCCATTGTACCGCGGCGGTGGGTAATGATGATAAACTGCGTTTTGCGGCTGAGGTTGCGCAGGTAATTCGCAAAGCGCTCCACATTCCGGTCATCCAACGCAGCGTCGATCTCGTCGAGCATACAGAACGGCGTGGGACGGACCTTCAGGATTGCAAAATACAGTGCGATGGCAACAAATGCTTTCTCACCGCCGCTGAGCAGCGTAATGGTCTTCAGTTGCTTTCCGGGGGGCTGCACACGGATCTCAATGCCGCAGGTCAGCGGCTCCTCGGGGTCTTCCAGTACCAGTTGGCCCTTGCCGCCGCCAAACATTTCTTCAAAGACCTTGCCGAAATACTCGTTGATCTTCTTGAATTCTTCCACGAAGATCACGGTCATTTCCCGGGTAATATCCCGGATAATATTCTCCAGATCCTTTTTGGCCTCCAGAACATCGTTCTGCTGCTCGGAAAGATAGGTATAGCGCTCGTTGACACGGGCATACTCCTCGATGGCGCCGAGGTTGGGCGTACCCAGCATAGTAATGCGGCGCTTGAGGTCGGCGATCTGACGGTTGCCGGCAGCCATGGATTCCACAGGTGCGCGGAACGGCTCAGCCGTGCCGGGTGTCAAGCCATAAGTATCCCACAGTTTGTCGATGATCTGCTTCTCTTCCATAGAAGAAGTGACCTTCTTCTGCTCCAAAAGGGCACAGGCAGTCTGCATTTTCAGCAGATCCTTGTTCTTCTCCTGGGCATCACGCTCGCAGCGGGTCTTGGAAGCCTCGGCTTCAGCGCGGGATACGATCACAGATTGCATTATGCTGCGCTGAGATTCGTTCTGCTCGTCATTCTCTTTCTGCCGTTCCAGCAGCGCGGCGATCTCGCTCTCCAGCCGCTGAATATCGCTGCGGAAAACTTCGATCAGAGCCAGTTTCTTTTCGCGCTCACCCTGCATGTCAGACTGCAGTTTCTTCATATCCTCGATATGCGTCAAAGCAGTCATGCGCTCAGCGTCCAACGCTGCGGCATCGGTACGCAGAGCGGTCATTTCATCTGCTATGCGGGCGGTAGCGGTCTCCGCCTCCGCCTGCGTGCCTTCCAGGGCGCTGGCAGACTGGCGCACCTGCTCCAGTTGCACGGTAAAGATACCGATCTTTGTCTCGGTAGCGGTAATGCGCTCCCGGTCGCTTCTCTCACGCTGGCGCAGGGAATCCAGTTCAGCCGTTGCCGCATCACGGGCATCCACAATGGCCTGCAGCAGAATTTCATGCTGCTTTTCCCGACCCTGCAGCGTCAGCGCCTGATCTTCCGCCTCACGAAGTTGATCCTTGGCAGTATCGATCTGGAACTGCACCTGATCCAGTTGGCGGTGGGCTTCCTGCGCCTGCTCCTGCAGCGAAGAAAGTTCCTCAGTAAGCCGCTTTTCCTCTGCGGTGAGTTTTTCAAGTTCGTTGGCACGGGACAGAATGCCCGCTTCCTTATTCACAGATCCGCCGGTCATAGAGCCGCCGGGATTCATCACCTGGCCGTCAAGGGTCACGATCTTGAAACGGCTGCGGAACATATTGGACATAGCGATGGCCGCATCCAGATCTCTAACGATCACCGTCCGGCAGAGCAGATAATCCACGATGCCGCGGTATTTTCCGTCGCAGGTAACCAGTTCAGACGCAATACCCACAAAGCCGCGGCAGGAGGAAATATCCTTCTCTTCCAGGGCTCTGCCCTTCATGGTGGCAATGGGCAGGAACGTCGCCCGACCATTGCCGGTATTTTTCAAATAGTTAATAGCGGCTTTGCCGTCCGTTTCGGCATCCACAATGATCTGCTGCATGGCAGCGCCCAAAGCGATCTCCACCGCCACAGTGTAACTGTCATCGGTGCGGATCAGTCGGGATACAGGGCCGTGAATGCCCTTCAGCCGACCGTTCTGCGCCTCCTGCATCACAAGACGCACAGACTTCTGATAGTTCTCAAAATCCCGTTCCATTGCCCGGAACACCCGTGCCTTAGCAGAAACAGAATCCAGTTTTGCGGTGGTCTCACGGACTTTGCCGTCTAGTTCTTCCACGCGTTTGCTGCGGGTCTGCTGGCGCAGAGTATAGCCGGCGATGGCATTGTTGATAGCGGTAACATCGTCCTGGGCCTTGCGCAATTGTGCACGGCATTCATCCAGCGCGGAAACCGCATCGTCATAGCGCTGATTGCCTGTTTCCAGATCGCCGCTAAGTTGCGCGACGCGCTCACGGGTCTGCTCCAGATTGGTATTATAGCCACGGATATCCGCTTCCCAACCGGCAAGATCAGCGGTAATGGACGCTTCCTTGCCCCGCAGTTCCAGATACTGACGGGTCATGCCCTGCGCATTGGCAGTCATGGCAGAAAGTTGCTGCTGCAGTTGCTCCAGATTCTGCTGCTTGTCCTTAACGATCTGTTCAATCTCGGCAATGCGCACCAAAGTCTGCTGAATCTGACCGGTTACACCGCCGTCGCGATCCTGGGCGCTGCGCAGTTCTTCCTCGTTGCGGCGAATATTCTCTTCGTTGTTGGCGATATTGCCACGCAGGACCGCCACTTGACCTTCCAATTGCTGATGGTTCGCATCCAGCATGCTGACCTTGATGCGGACAGTCTCCAGTTCATTGTCTTTCAGCCGAAGAGTCTCGCCCAATTCCTCTGCCTGCCGGTAGAGATTTTCGAGATCTTCCTTGGCCTGCTCCAGCACGAAACTGGCGGAGGCATAGTCTTCCTCAGCCTTCTGTGCGGCGGCGGAAAGCCGGTCCAGCGAATCCAGCCACACGGACACTTCCACGCCCTGCAATTCGTCTTTCAGTTCCAGATACTTTCTTGCCTTTTCAGACTGCACTTTCAGCGGCTCCAACTGCAGTTCCAGTTCCGAAACCTTGTCGCCGATGCGCAGGAGGTTATCCTCGGTGTGCTGCAGTTTACGCTCGGTCTCTTCCTTGCGGTGACGGTATTTGGAAATACCGGCAGCCTCTTCAAAGATCTCGCGGCGGTCGGCACTCTTCAGGGACAGGATCTCATCAATACGTCCCTGACCGATATTGGAGTAACCCTCTCTGCCCAGACCGGTATCCATAAAAAGTTCGTGGATATCGCGCAAACGGGCAGACTGACGATTGATATAGAACTCGCTGTCACCACTGCGGTAATACCGGCGGCTGACCATGACCTCGTCAGCGTCATAAGCCAGCGCGCGGTCGCTGTTATCCAGCGTGAGGGTAGCCTCCGCAAAGCCCACAGAAGCGCGTTTCTGTGTGCCGCCGAAGATCACGTCCTCCATTTTCGCGCCGCGGAGCGTTTTGGTGCTCTGCTCGCCCATGACCCAGAGGATCGCGTCAGAAATATTCGATTTGCCAGAACCGTTAGGTCCGACGATGGCAGTAATATCATCGCCAAAGCGAATAACGGTTTTGTCAGGGAAGGATTTAAAACCCTGAACTTCCAATGATTTTAAATACACGGCAAAACCTCTTCAAATATGTAAAATTTTTCACTCTATTATACCCTTTTTTTCCGGAAAAAGCAAGGACAACTTTTCGTTTCCGCCGGTAAATATTTCATGCTAATTTCAAATGTATGCCCTTGCAATTTCAGTCGCATTCCGTTAGAATATGTTAAAAGGAGTGATCGCAATGAAACGAAAAATCACAGCGCTGTTACTGGCTGCGCTCATGCTGCTGAACATCCTATGGATGACCGGCTGCAACAATGAAAGTGACAGTGAACAATCCAGTTCTTCAAGTTCCTCGAGTTCTTCCAATTCTTCGAGTTCCTCGAGTTCTTCCAGTTCTTCGAGTTCCTCCAGTTCTTCCAGTTCTTCCAGTTCCTCCAGTTCCTCCAGTTCTTCCAGTTCTTCCAGTTCTTCCAGTTCTTCCAGTTCCTCCAGTTCTTCCAGTTCCTCTCAGGGTAGCGAACAGCCGGATAACTATGACGAACTCATCGGCAGCCTTTACACCCGCGGCGAACTTATGGCCATGGAGAATGTGGAAAAAGGCTACGGCCCCGGCCCTCAAAAGCCCGAGTACAACTACCGCCCCGAGTACGCCATCGGCGAACAAAACCGCTACGGCAAATACGGTGCCAATTTCATTGCTCCCGACAATGGCAAGATCTACCTGACCTTTGACTGTGGCTATGAATACACCGCCACCATCGACGGCAAAGCGGTACGCGTCACCGAATGGATCCTGGACACGATGAAAGAAAAGAATGTCAAAGGTGTCTTTTTCATCACCATGGACTATGCCGTCAAGCAGCCGGATCTGGTGCAGCGCATGATCGACGAAGGTCACGCTGTGGGCAACCACTCCACCACCCACCCCAACATGCCCCGTTGCTCACTGGACAAGATGGTGGAAGAAGTCATGACCCTGCACAATTATGTATTTCAGCATTTCGGCTACAAGATGACCCTCTTCCGTCCCCCGGAAGGCGGCTTCTCCACACGTTCTCTGGCGGTGGTGCAGAGCCTTGGTTACAAAACCGTCCACTGGAGTTTCGCCCACGCCGACTGGAATACCAGTAACCAGCCGGATGTGCAAACCGCCTACAACAATATTGTCGGAAAGGCACACAGCGGTGCCATCTACCTGCTTCACGCAGTGTCCGTTACCAACGCAACTGTTCTGGGCGATGCCATCGACGCATTCCGCAGCAAGGGTTATACACTCGAACTGTTCCAGTAAAAGCAAAAACAGCCATCCAACGGATGGCTGTTTTTTAATTCTGCACCTTTTGGTGGCAGGTTGGA
Source organism: Faecousia sp. (assembly GCA_045591725.1). Taxonomy (GTDB): domain Bacteria; phylum Bacillota; class Clostridia; order Oscillospirales; family Oscillospiraceae; genus Faecousia. Next base: position 61,976 of record JAZNTI010000006.1, on the reverse strand, counting down.
CTATTGGACTGCAATGGCATAAATGTATAGCCATTGTCCATGCCCCAAATAATGATCTGCTCCACCGCATCAACGCTGTATCCATAAATATCATGCTGCAAAACGATGCTCAGATCCTGCTTTTGAATACCGCAGATCACATTCTCATAAACCTGCACCGCCGTCTTGGCAGATTGAGCATCCTGCGCATTCACATTCCAGTCAAAATACTGCAGCCCGTAATCCTCAGTGATCTGCACAAGATTCGTCATAATTCCCGGATTAAACTTGCTGACCGAATTGGAACTGCCGCCGGGGAATCGCATGAGTGTTGTCTTCGCGCCGGTCTTCTCAAAGATCAATTGATGCACCTGTGCAAAGTCCGCAAAAAAGGCTTCCTCGCTGGCATAGATCTCCTCATAAACATGCGACGCCGAATGAACACCGATGGAATGTCCGCGCGCCACGATATCCTCCAGCAGATAGGAAAAATCGTTGTCAACCACAAAAAATGTGGCCTTCACGCCGTATTTATCAAGGATCTCCAGCAGTCGCATGGTATGGCTGCTGGGGCCGTCGTCAAAGGTCAGGTAGATGACCTTCCCCTCCGGCATTTCGGTCTGCGGCTGAGGATGCGCCTGCACTGAAACACTGCGCTCCCGGGTAACGGTACACCCAAAAACATCCGTAACTGTATAGGTGATCGTATAATCACCCTTGGTGCGATTGTCCACCTCGCCGCTAACAAATACTTCGGATGTAATGTCCTTACCCATGGCATCCACCGCGGAAAAACCTGGCTCCACATATTCCTGTCCCAACAAAAGCGTGATATCTTCCTCACCCTCCAGTGTCAATTCCGGAGGTGACAATTCATCACTTTCGATGATTCGCTGGCAGAACGCATGGTTTCCGGAGGAATCCACCACCTGATAGGTCAATACATTTTCCGTAATACTCCAGGTGATTTTATGGGTTAAGTCGCCGTCATAGTCGTCATAGGCAGTGCAGCCGTCCGCAATACCCGTGCCGTTCATGGTGATCACCGGCGGCTGGGTGTCCACAACAGAAACAGCCATCAACCGGCTGATATCCATCCACAGGAAAGATGCCCCATAACTGCGCGCGTAAGCGCCAACTTTTTCCAGGTTGATCTCACCGCTGCATACAACAGGGACTTCGTATTTATACTCCGGATACAGCAGGCTGGAAACGGTAGCAGAAAGCACCGGCACTTCAAATTCCGTGCCGTATTCCACCGTATATTCTGTCTCCACCTGCCGGTCAAATTCCAGTGTAAGCGTGGTAGCCACATAGGCCGCAACGCCGACGATCAGCAGGAAGAACGCCAAAATCACCGCCAGTACCGCGGGCCACTTTTTTCTTCTCTTCTTAGCAAACATTGTGCTTGCTCCTTATGCAGATTTAGTCTGTCACGTCAATATCCAGGCCCAACTCACGGGGCAGGAATCGGGGACACACATTCTCGGAAGTCACGATCACCGATGCAGCCAATTGCGTACCGATGCGGCAGGATTCCATCATATTCTTTCCGTAAGTCAAGCCGATGACCACGCCGGCACAAAACGCGTCACCGGCTCCGGTGGTATCGTTGACCGCAACCTTGCGTGCAGGACAGAACCCCTGCTCGCCGTCCATTGTGGCATACACAGCACCCTCACCGCCCATGGTAACGATCATGCTGGGAATGCGTGCATTTTTAACTTTTTCTGTCAGCCTATTTTCCAGTTCCTCAGCGGTCAGTTCGGCATAATCCTCCGAGAACAGAACACCGGCCTCCTGCACATTGCAGACGAAGCACTGAATGCTCTGTAAAAAATCCCGTCGTTCCAGCGCGATACTCATATTGGAAACCACCGCGTAAACGCTCTTGCCATACTTTTGCGCCAGGCGGAAAACACGCTTGACCACTTCCTTGTCCACATCGATTTCGATGACCACACTGTCAGCGTTTTGGAAGATCACATCACCGTGATCGTCCAAAATCCCAGCGATACCGGAAAGATCCGGACGCTTGGAGATCGAGGCGTAAACATCGCCATCATTGTCAAAGATCGCCAGCCAGGTGCCGATACCGTTTTCCGTAACCCGGATATAGTCGGTGTTGACCTTGTGATTTTTAAGTTTTGTAATCACATCCGTGCTGATACCGCTTTTGTCCACCATGCTCAAAAATGTAGGACGCAATTCGCAGTTTGCAATATCTTCTGCCACATTCCGTCCCACACCGCCATGGATCTGCTCGATGCTGCCGGCATTTCTTCCGGTGGGAACAAAAGCCGCGCTGGGATAGCCCTTGATATCCACGAAGGTGGCACCAATAACAACAATGCCCATTTTCTCTCTCCTTTTGGGTAATTTCGATTATTATATCACATTCCTGTCAATTTGCAACAAAACATACCCCCGGATTTTATTAATTACGGCAAAATGAAATATTGCATTCTAAAAAAAACGGATATATAATACAACTGTAAAAAAATCTAAAGTTGACGGAGGTTGTCAATTATGTCTGAAATGCGCCCCGAAAACATGGCTCGCATCACCACTAAAGAACTGGCCGAAAAATTTATTGAAGAGCAGGTCGCAGCCGTCCGCGCGCAAGTGGGCGACAAGAAAGTTCTGCTGGCGCTCAGCGGCGGTGTGGACTCTTCAGTTGTTGCCGCGCTGCTGATCAAAGCCATCGGCAAGCAACTGGTCTGTGTACATGTCAACCATGGCCTTATGCGCAAAAACGAATCTGAAAATGTAATTAAACTCTTCAAAGACGGACTGGATGCCAACCTGATCTATGTGGATGCAACCGACCGTTTTTTAGACCTGCTGGCGGGTGTATCCGATCCTGAGCGCAAGCGCAAGATCATCGGCAAGGAGTTTATCGAGGTTTTTGCTGATGAAGCCCGAAAACTGGAGGATATCACCTTCCTGGCCCAGGGCACGATCTACCCTGACATTCTGGAATCCGTCAAAGCGGCAGAGGGCAAAAAGGCTGTTAAGTCCCACCACAATGTGGGCGGCCTGCCCGAAGATCTGAAGTTTGAACTGGTGGAGCCCGTCAAACTACTCTTCAAGGACGAAGTCCGCGTAGTCGGTGAAGCGCTTGGTCTTCCCCATGCCATGGTCTACCGCCAACCCTTCCCCGGCCCGGGTCTTGGTGTGCGCTGTTTGGGTGCTATTACCCGCGACCGTCTCCACGCTCTGCGTGAAGCCGATGCCATTCTCCGGGAAGAGTTTGACATCTGCGGCTTGAGTGAGAAGGTATGGCAGTACTTCATCGTTGTGCCGGACATTAAGAGTGTCGGTGTCAAGGATGATAGCCGCTACGAAGGCTGGCCTGCCATTATCCGTGCCGTTAACACCACCGACGCCATGACGGCAACCGTGGAAGAGATCCCCTACAATGTGCTCCATAAGATCGTCAGCCGCATCACAGCCGAAGTGGACGGCATCAACCGCGTCCTCATGGATCTGACCCCCAAGCCCGTGGGCACTATCGAGTGGGAATAACTCGTCTTGCGCTGCCAGTGGCAGAGCAAGCAAGATGATTTATTGCGCCAAGGTCGGCGAGGGACGAAGGCGCTCCGAAATCAAAACAATCTAACATAATTTATCACACCGCAAATTGCAAAAAACGCAATTTGCGGTGTTGTTTTTTCTGTTTAACTGCCGTTGATTACCGTCCTCTTCCTTACACAAAATACACACTAAAAACATACGCAAAAATTGACAACCCGCACTCCATTAGTTATAATATTCTTAGAATCAATTTCCGTATTTCAATTTATATATGGAGGTCTGAACTATGAAAAACAAGATATTCAAATCGTTTATTTTGGGGACTTGTCTAATTTTGCTAACAGCCATTGCGCTTCATGTGTCCGCAAAAACAGACCTGGCGGTTTTGTGGCAGACCGAATCGGTAACGGTAAACGAAGGCGAAACGGCCACGGTAAGGGTCGTTACCAACGGTGAGGGTCTCACCTATAAGTGGTACTATAAGAACGCCGGTTCTTCGAAGTATCGCTTAACCACCACTTTCACTTCTGATACATACAGCATCTCTATGACAGATGAACGAGCCGGAAGGTCGGTCTACTGTGTAATAACCGACAAATCCGGCAATAGCGTAAAATCTCAAGCAGTCACCTTAAATATGCGCAAGCCTCTCAAGATCATTTCCCAGCCCAAATCGGTGACCGTTAAAAAGGGCGCATCTGCGAAGGTAACCGTAAGCGCCCAGGGAACAAATCTTACATACAAATGGTACTACCGGAACGCCGGTCAATCCGGTTTTACCCTGACAGACTCTTTTAAAGGAAACACATACCGTGTAACCATGACCGACGCAAGAAACGCTCGGTCAATCTACTGCGTGATCACAGACGATCAGGGTAACAGCGTAATGACCGATGTGGTTTCCATCAATATGCGTTCTCTGAAAATCATTGAGCAGCCCCGATCTGCAACTGCCGTTGAAGGCGAAAAGGCGACCGTCAAAGTAACTGCTCAGGGAACCAATCTCAGTTACAAATGGTATGTAAAGAACGCAGGTGAAACTCAATATACCCTTGTCGAATCCATTACGGGAAGCACCTACAGCGCAACCATGACATCGGCAACATCCGGGCAGTTTGTTTACTGCGTGATCACCGACCCCTACGGCAACAAGGTGCAAACCGACACGGTATTTCTGCTTATGCAGCCCCATCTGGGTCCTGTTATTACAAAGCAACCCCAGGATGCAGTCTGCTCCATTGGTGAAACAGCGCAATTCCATGTCATTGTTGACGCGCGCGCGCCTCATTACATGTGGCAATACAGCACCGACGGCATCAATTGGATGGATCTAAACCAAACCGGCAGCATCTGTTCTTTATCCGCTGACGAAACTGCATTCAGCCGGATGTATCGCTGCCTTGTATGGGACGATTACGGATGCACTTACATTACCGAAGCCGTCCGTCTGATAGAGAAATCAACGCTGATACTTACCCAGCCGCAGAATTGGGTTGGAAGTCTGTCCGGAACTGCATATTTCCGGATCGATGTTTCTTCCAGTGTTGTATCCTGTCAATGGCAGTTCAGTTCAAACGGCGGCAAAACATGGAAAGATTGCGGCTCAACGGAAGTTTTTTATTCTACCACGGCGACCCAAACAAGATGCGGCTATTTATACCGCTGCGTGGTAAAAGATGCCGAGGGCAGAACGCAGATTTCCAATACCGTAACGATTGCTGTAGACGATGCCTTTGCGATCACTTTGCAGCCCCAAAACACCTCCGCTCGTCTGGGGCAGGAAGTAGTCTTCCGCGTCCAGGCAACCGGAACCAATCTGAAATTCAAGTGGCAGCGTTCCGATGACGGCAAAAGTTGGAGCACTTTTGGCACCACCAAATCCTGGGCTGTAGTGGCGCTGACCAAAAACAGCATTGGCAAATACTATCGCTGTGTCATCACCAACGGCGACGGAGAGACTCTAACCACTGATGCCGTACAACTCAAATGGGTTAATACCGGTTTCTTTGTTGAAGACGGCAAGAAATACTATGTAAAAGAAGACGGTCGCCTTGCCAGCGGAATCACACAGATCGACGGTGAGATCTACCTGTTTACAGACAGCGGTGTCATGCAAACTGGCTTGCAGAAAAAAAGCGGCAAGTGGTATTACTTCACCGCCAACGGTACTGCCGCCATTGGTTTTACCTACATTCCGCAATTGAACGGCACCCTTTATTTCAACAGCGACGGCACCGCTGCGACCGGCTGGACGGAGGTAGACGGCAAGACCTACTATTTCTACGAATCCGGTGTTATGGCCCGGGGCGTAACGCAGATCGGCAGCAACGAATACTATTTTGACCCGCAAACAGGCGCGCAAACCCTCGGAATGGTGCCCATGGGGCTCAATAACTACATGTACTTCCAGGACGCGACCAAACCCTACACCGGCCTTAAAAAAGTAAGCGGAAAACTCTACTATTTTGCGCTAAGCGGTGACAATCGCGGCATCACACAAAGCGAAATGCAAACAGTAGATGGAAATACCTATTATTTTGATCCCATAACCAAAGCCGCCGTTACCGGTTTCGTTAACTACAAGGAAAAACTCTACTATTTCTCCAGCGACTACACCATGGTCAAGAACAAACTGATTGTCATCAATGGAAACACCTATTATTTTAACTCTGACGGCCAGATGCAATACGGTCTTGTGCGCATGAGCGGCAAGTGTTATTATTTCGATCCTGCAACAGGCGCTGCTACCGCAGGTTGGATCAATGCAAATGGTCACTGGCTGTATTTCGATCCCATCACTTTTGAGGCCTGCGCCTCTGAGACCGTCACCATCAACGGCATCAAATACATGTTCAACTCCAATTCCCATTTGATGACCGGTGTCAGAGAATCCGACGGCACCTATTATTACTTCTCGGAACCCAACAAAGCAAAAACCGGCTTCATTGAGATAAACAGCAGAAATTATTACGTCAATAAAGACCAAACAGTAGCCATTGGACTGAATACCATCGACGGTAAGGTCTATTACTTCAACGCAACCGGCGTCATGCAAACCGGCTGGCGAAAAGTCAATAACGCCTACTATTTCTTTAAAGAAAAGAATGGTGTTGCGCAATCGGGATGGCAGACGGTTGTTGTTGGAGGCAATGTATATAAAGCATACACGGATCCCAAGACCTTCCGTGCAGTAACCGGACTCCAGCAAATTGACGGCAAACTTTATCATTTCAGAGCGACCGGCCTTGCAAGCGCCGGTAAGCGCAAAGTCAACGGCGTAGCCTATTACTTCTCCCCTGTCACATTTGAAGCATACACCGGTTGGGTAGAAAACGCAGACGGTTCCCAGAGTTACTTTGACGGTGCAAATGGCCAGTTGATCGGCTCCGGATACTTCAATATTGACGGCAAAACCTACTATATCAATTCTTCAGGCATCCGGAAAAAGGACAAGGCTACCGACCCGAAGCAGCACGAACTTGCTTGCACATGGGGAACAATCGGCAGCGCAAAGTGCTACTACGGAATGGATGGCAAGCCCGTAACGGGACTGTGTATTATTGACTATAAACTTTACTACTTTGACGCAAACGGCAAAATGAAAACCGGCTTGCAAAAGGCTGACGGAGCCTACTATTACTTCACCAAGACCGGCGCAATCACCGGCACAAAGAAGACCAACGGAAAGATCTATTATTTCAGTCCCTATACCTGTAAAAGACTCTACGGCATTCAGTTGATCAATGACGCACACTACTACTACAACAAAAACGGTGTCCGTGTAACGGGTCTTGTAGAGGACGGAACATCGGTCTACTATTATGATCCCGGAACAGGCGCACGGGTAACCGGGTTTGTTACTGTTGACGATAAGCAATACTATTTCGATCCGGTAACCGGAAAGGCACAAACAGGCATGCAGGAGATCGACGGAATGTACTATTTCTTTGATCCCCAAACTGCCGAGCGAAAATTCGGTCTGCAGACAACAAACGGAAAACTCTACTGTTTTACCGATAATACCGCAGAATCCGGCTTGGAAAGAGGATTGACCGTTGTCAACCAAAAGACCTATTATTTCAGCGCATACAACGGCGTTGCGCTCAGCGGATACAGGGAGGTTGACGGTGTAAAATACTACTTTGACCCCAGCACCTTTGCCGCGGTTTCCGGTATCAGACGCATACCAAACGGTTCTGCGTATCTGTTCAAGTCTACCGGAGGCATTCAGTACGGTTGGCAGACGGTGGAAGGCAAGACCTATTACTTCTACCCCACCACCGGTGCTATGGCCGAGCGGCTTGCATCTGCTGGCAGCCACCTGTATTATTTTGATTACAACGAGGGACTTTTGCGCAACACCAATGTTACCGTTGCCGGCATAACCTACAAATTGGATGAAGACGGCCACGCCACAGCATTGGGAAGCACAAACTTGGCGCAGGTGATCAATACCGGCATCACATATTTTGAAAAAGGATACGGTGATGAAGGCAATTCTGAAGATCCCGAAAATGTAACCTGCAGCCAGTTGATCAGCAAAATCTACGAGAGTATAGGCGTCACTCTTCCCGTACGCAGTTGTAAGCAATACGCCGCGTTGATGCAGGAGTACCAGGTAGAACTCATCGACAGCATAGCACAGGCAAAGCCCGGTGATCTCATTTTCTACACCACAGTTAACTGTAACTATAGCAATAAGTGCGATTTCTGGGGTGAAATCCATCATGTTACCATGTATATGGGCGATGGCAAGATCATGGGTTCTTACGATATCAAAGGCGATACTGAGAATAACGGTCCAATGGTAAAAGACCTTATTGAAAACTCCCCCAGCGCCACCATTTACGCCATTGTCAGACTTCGCGGCATAAGCGAGTGATCCTACGCACAAGCAAAACTCAATAGACAAAACATCTGCCCGGAATCCCTGGTGAAAGGGCTTCCGGGCAAATTGTTTGGAGGAAATATCATGCATGATTCTATCTATGAGCAAACCAAAGCCACCATCACGGAACTTTGCGAAAAAGCGAAACTTAAACCCGGCAGCATCATCGTTGTGGGCTGTTCCACCAGCGAGGTGGTTGGTGCTAAAATCGGCACAAATTCCGATCCCGACGTGGCAGGCCGGATTTTCCGTGCGCTCAACGAATACACAAAAGAAAACGGCCTTCACCTGGCCATTCAATGCTGCGAGCACCTAAACCGCGCCATCATCATTGAGCGCAAAGCCGTTCCCTTTGCCGAAATTGTCAATGTAATGCCCCAGCCCAAAGCCGGCGGCTCTCTGGCGACCAAGGCATATGCCGGTTTTGAAGACCCCGTGGCAGTAGAAACGATCAAAGCCGACGCCGGTCTGGACATTGGCTTCACCCTCATCGGCATGCATCTGAAGCAGGTGGCAGTTCCCCTGCGGCTGGAGCATAACACCATCGGCAAAGCCACCGTTTTGGCTGCTCGCACCCGTCCGAAATTCATTGGCGGCGCAAGAACAGTTTATAACGAAGACCTTTTGTAAAATCTACCTCTAAGCAGCATGAGCCCAACCGCCTCATGCTGCTTTTTATCATTCAAGTTGCAAAACATGCCGATCTATGATAAAATCTCTACATCAAACTCACAGGAGTATCAATATGGCTTTTGAAAATATTAAGAACCGTCTTGGTTTTGGTTGTATGCGTCTTAAAATGGTGGATGACCAAGTCGATTATATTGAACTTTGCCGCATGATCGATACATTTATTGCCGCGGGATTTAACTACTTTGACACCGCCCACGGCTACCTTGACGGCAAAAGCGAAACCGCTATACGCGATTGTCTGACCGCCAGATACAAGCGCGAGGAGTTCATTCTTGCAGACAAATTATCCGGCTGGTATTTCGATAAGGAAGAGGATATCGTACCCCTTTTTGAAAAGCAGTTGGAGCGCTGCGGTGTGGACTATTTCGACTTTTATCTTTTTCACGCACTTTCACGCAAATCCTATCCCAAGTACAAAGAGTGCAACTGCTTTAAGACTGTGGAAAGATTGAAACAACAAGGCAAGATCAGACATATTGCCATGTCCTTCCACGATACCGCGGATATTCTGGACATGATCCTCACGGAGCAGCCCTGCATCGAAGCGGTGCAGCTGCAACTCAATTATTTGGATTACGATGACCCCGCTGTTCAAAGCAAAGCCTGCTATGATGTGGCTGTAAAGCACGGCAAAAAGGTCATCGTCATGGAGCCTGTGAAAGGCGGCGCTCTTGTGGACCTTCCCCAGGAGGCTGCCCAGCTGCTGGGCGAGTTGGGCGGCGGCAGTTACGCCTCCTATGCCCTGCGTTATGCCGCCAGTTACCCGGAGGTCATCATGGTACTTTCCGGCATGAACACCAACCAAATGATGCTTGACAACATCAATACCTTCACCGATTTCGTGCCCCTGAGCGCTGAGGAAGTCGCGGTGACTGACCGCGTGCGGCAGATCATCCGCCAGGTCCGGCAGATCCCCTGCACAAAATGTGCTTACTGCACAGAGGTCTGTCCTCAAAACATCCCCATCCCCGACCTGTTTGCGCCTTATAATCAATACCTTGCCGCTAGGATCACACGCAGCCAGGCAAAAGACGCTTTCCCGAAGGATTCTCCTCTCGCTGCCGACTGTATCAAATGCGGCGCTTGTGAAAAAGTCTGTCCTCAGAAAATCGAAATCAGAAACCAACTGGAAAAACTGACCAAATGGTAACAGCAAACATGAATAAAACCATTGATATCCACACTGGCGCGGCTAAAGAACTCTTAAAGCAAAATGGCTACACCTGCGTGCTGTACTCTCAGAATACGATCTGCCATTCGTCCCTTCGCGGCGTCCGTCCCCTGCTGGATTTTCTGGAATCCGGCAAGGATTTCCGCGGTTTTTGCGCTGCTGACAAGACTGTCGGCCTGGGCGCGGCACATCTTTATATTCTACTTGGAATAAGCGCACTATGGGCCAATGTCATAAGCGAAACCGCCGCAGATCTTCTGCATCAGCACAATATCCGTGTCTATTGTGAAAAAACCGTTCCTTTCATCATCAACCGGGAAGGAACGGGCCCCTGCCCCATCGAATCAGCCGTTCAGGGCATCACCGATTCCGTGCAGGCGCTCAGCACCATCAAAGAGGCGATCCGCAAACTTCAAAAATAACCAAAAACGGCAAAGGAGTGACGAATGATGGAAATGTACGCCTACGCGGCCACCGCACCGGGCAAGATTGAAAAAATCACCCTCCCCGTTCCCGAGCCGGACGATTACGAAGTCCTGGTAAAAAATGAAGGCTGCGTTTTCTGCAACACCACCGACAGAATGATCGTAGATGATCTCTTTGCCACCCCAGCCTACCCCGTGATCTTCGGACACGAAAATTTCGGCAAGGTCATCAAGGTCGGCAAAAAAGTAAAGAACTTTAAATTGGGCGACCGGGTCCTCTGCGCCAATGCCATCGTCAGAAAATTTGACGGGCATTATCACTCCTCCTGGGGCGGTTTTGCCCAGTATGGCATCGCGGGCGACCTGCAGGCCTATCTTGCAGATGGAAACACGCTGAACGATACTAACAAATACCGCACGCGGTACAAGCTTAACTGTACCATTCCCGCCGACCTGCCCCTAAAGGAAGCCGGCCTGATCTACACCTTGGCCGAAACCGCCAGCGCTCTGAAACAATTGGGCGATATCACCGGCAAAACAGTCGTCATCATCGGCACAGGCATCGTCGGTTACTTCTTCACATACTTCGCCAAGACCTTCGGCGCCGGTCATGTAGCATGCCTGGGCAGACGGCGAAGCCGCCTTGAAATCGCGGAAAAATGCGGAGCGGACAGCAACTTCATTGATATATCTGAAGCCACTGCCGCTTTGAACGCCATTGGCGGTGCTGACATTGTCATCGAATGCAGCGGCAATTACAAAGCGCTGGAGCACGGACTCCCCTACCTCAAACCCGGCGGCACGCTGGCGGTTTACGCAGTGCCCCACCGCCCCTATGAATTCGATCTTTCCAAATGTCCCACCGATTTTCGCTACCACCGCATCGACCCACAGATCAGCACAGCGCTAAACGAAGTCTGCGACCTGATGAAAGCAGGCAAGATCCCCACCGACCTTTTTATGACCCACCAATGGGATTTTGGTCAAGTGCCCCAAGCCTATCAGCAGGTCTGCAGCGGCGAAGTCATCAAAGGACTTGTGATAATCGAATAAAGAAGGCACAACCTAACCGGTTGTGCCTTTCATTTATATTGCAAATCCCTTTTGACGGATCACATCCACAACGGAATCAACCAATTCATTGCAGCGCTCCATACTTTCCGCTTCCACCATGACACGGATCTTCGGCTCTGTACCCGACGGACGCACCAAAATGCGACCGCAGTCACCCAACTGCGCCTGCACCTGCGCAACCGCGCGCTGTACATCCGGATCATCCTGCGCAGCCTGCTTATCATTAACCGTCAGATTCTTCAGCACCTGCGGATAGATATGCAAGCCCTCACAGAGTTGGCTAAGGGTCTTTTTCTTGCCCATCATGACTTCCATCACCTTCAGCGAAGTCAAAATACCGTCACCGGTGGAAGCATATTTTGAGAAAATAATATGACCGCTCTGCTCACCGCCCAGGCGGCAGCCATTTTCCGTCATATATTCATAAACATATTTATCGCCCACTGCGGTCTTGGCGTAAGCAATGCTCTGCTCGTCGAAAGCCTTATACAGGCCAAAATTGGACATCACCGTGGTCACAACCGTATTCTCATCCAGTTCTCCGCGCTCTTTCATGTATTTTCCGCAAATATAGAGAATGTGGTCGCCGGTGATGATGTTTCCCTTTTCATCCACGCACAGGCAGCGATCCGCATCGCCATCATAGGCAAAGCCTACATCCAGATCATTCTCCAGCACAAAATCGCGCAGAACTTCAATGTGAGTCGAGCCGGCATTCATGTTGATGTTATATCCATCCGGATCTGCGTTGATCACATAGGTCTTTGCGCCCATGGCGTCAAAAACATTCTTGGCGATGTTCCACGCTGAGCCATTGGAGCAGTCCAAGCCGATCCGCACGCCTTTAAAGGAATACATTCCAAGACCGATCAGATAGCCGATATACCGGTTTCTGCCTGCAACATGATCCACCGTGCGACCGATCTGTTCCCGTTGTGCAAAAGGCAAAGCCTCCCACCTCTGACCGAAAACCTCCAACCGGCCATCCAGATACTGCTCCACAAGGGCGATGACCGATTCATCCATCTTCTCACCCTGGCCGTTGATCAGTTTGATGCCGTTATCGTAATAAGGATTATGGGATGCGGAGATCATTATGCCACAATCAAAGCCCTCTGTGCGACATACAAAAGCAACCGACGGCGTGGTGGTAACATGCAATAAATATGCATCCGCACCGCTGGCCACCAGGCCTCCCACGAGGCTGTATTCCAGCATATAACTGGAGCGCCGGGTGTCCTTACCGATCACAATGCGCGCAGGACCTTCTGCTCCGGATTCGCGCTTTAACTGCGAATAATACCAGCCAAGAAACCGGCCAACCCGAAAAGCGTGGTCAGCGGTCAGGTTTATATTTGCTTCACCACGGAAACCGTCTGTTCCAAAATACTTTCCCATTAGTTATCCTCCCTTTTCACCACGATACCGCCAGTCTTCCAAATACTCTTTTCGGGCACGACACCACGGACGCAGGAAAGCGGATAGATCCTGCTGTCCTTCCCCACCACCGTGCCGGGATTGAGCACGCTGTTGCAGCCTACCTCCACCCGGTCACCGACCATAGCGCCAAACTTTTTTAGCGTCGTTTCAACATAATCGCTGCCATTTTTCACAGCAACCTTCGTCTTATCCGATTTCACATTGGAAGTCACCGCGCCGGCACCCAAATGTGCCAAATGGCCCAAAATACTGTCACCCACATAATTAAAATGGGGCACTTGTACTCCGTCAAACAAAATGGCATTTTTCACTTCCACTGAATTGCCCACCACGCATTTTTCACCGATCAGCGCACTTCCACGGATAAAGGCGCAGTGCCGTACCTCCGTATGTGCGCCAATAATGCAGGGCGCTCCAATGTATGCAGTGGGGGCAATCGTCGCTGTTTTATGCACCCAAACGCTGGGAGCAATCTCATTAAAGTCGACACCCAATTCCCTGCCCAGTGCCTCGACCAGCCCTTTAATGCCGGGCAGCGCCTCCCAGGGATATTCAAAACCACGCAGGTATGCCCCCGCCAGTGTATGTTCAAGATCAAAAAGATCAACAATTCCGATCATTCAGACAACCTTCCTTTCCAAATCGCAGTCGCATCATCCTTATTATTCTATTTTATATGGTGCACGGCTATTTGTCAATAAATTGTACAAAATCCAATTGTATTTTTATCTATTTCTATCCTTTGAGCGATTAAAACAGCCTGACCCGAAGATCAGGCTGTTTTGAGATTGCTTACTTTTCGTTCTTGTAAATTTCCTTGAAGTACTTGTAGGTATCCACCTTCAGTTCGCCGCAAGCGGCCTCGTCGCAGGCAATAATGCCATCGGGATGCAACTGTAGCGCAGAAATGGTCCATGCGTGATCCACGCCACCTTCAACACAGTGACGCAATGCGCGGGCCTTGTTGTGGCCGCTGATGAGCAGCAGCACCTGCTTGGAATCGCATACGGTGCCGACGCCAACAGACAGTGCGGTCTTGGGCACCTTGTTGGGATCATTGTCGAAGAAACGGGAGTTGACGATCAGGGTGTCCTCCGTCAGCGCACGAATGCCGGTACGGGAAACCAGGGAGGTAAAAGGCTCGTTGAAAGCAATATGTCCATCAACGCCGCTGCCACCCAGGAACAGATCGATGCCGCCGTAGGATGCGATCTTATCCTCGTAGCGCTGGCACTCCCCTTCCAGGTCCTCAGCCATACCATTGAGGATGTTAATATTCTCCGCAGGAATATCAATGTGGTTAAAGAAGTTATCATGCATGAAGTACCAGTAACTCTGGTCGTGCTCTCTGGGCAAGCCGACATACTCATCCATGTTAAAAGTAACTACATTCTTGAAGGTGACCTTCCCTGCCTTGTTCATCTCAATGAGGTTTCTGTAAACGCCCAGCGGAGAAGATCCGGTGGGCAGACCCAGCACGAAGGGGCGTTCACCTTTATGGTTGTTGATAGCGTCGGCGATATGCTGCGCAGCCCATGCACACATATCCTTGTAATCGTTCTTAATGATCAGTTTCATATTTTTGCACACTCCTATAATGAATATTAAGTGTTATTTGCCAACAACTATTATACAACGCTCAGGCCATTTTGTCTACTTATTTTTGCCCATACAAAAACCGCAGGTGTTTACACCTGCGGTTTTCTCATATTTACTTCTTCAGCCAGCGAGGAGGCTCATTCCAGGGTTCATCATAGGGGAAAAATCCCTCGAAGTCGATCTCACCGAAAATGGCCTTGACTACCGCATTCTGAGAAGCGGCAGTAGGACCAAATGCATGGATAAAGGTGGGGAAATTATTACAGTAATCCCAGTAGATCTGAGGATAACCGAATGTGATACCAACGGTCTTCTCCTTGCCTGCATGCAGCGCGAAGAAGAATGTAGCACATTCCTCACAGTAAAGACCCGGTCCGCCCATGGGCGCGTGCATGGCAGAGAAAGTAGCAAACAGAATCAGGTCATTCTCCTGAGCGATCTGCTCCATATCCTGATAGGACTCCACTCTGCGCTGGAGTCTGACATTGACGCCCCGGCGCTCAAACTCTTCCTTCATGGCGCTCAGGCCTTCAAAGAAAGGCGCATGGTGGGTGCAGGCAATGATGGCAACATTCTTGACCTTCTCAGGATCCATGGGCAGCAGTTTATCCTTGTCGCACTGCAGCACCAGTGCCTTTTCGGCGACCTTGGTGTTGAAAGCATGGATCTGCTGGCGGATCTGCTCAGTCATGACCACTTCTTCGGGCTCCAGGGTAAACAGACCCATCTTGGCCTTCATGTCAATGACCCGGCGGGCAGCATCGTCGATTCGCTCCACAGAAACACGACCATCCTGAACAGCCTTCTCAATGATGTCGATGTAATCAAGACGCTTGACATTCAGGATGATGTCGTTGCCGGCGTTCAGCAGCGCAACAAACAGATCTTCCTTATCGGGATAAGCAGTCTTCAGAGCCGCCATTTCAATGGCATCCGTGACAACCACGCCGTCGAAGTGCATCTCACCCTTCAGCAAGTCAGTCAGAATGGGCGCAGACAGTGTCGTGGGCATGTAATAGTTCTGAATCATGCGGTCGTCAACGGCGGGGAAGCCAAAATGACCGGGCATAATGGCCCACACGCCGCCGTCGATCATTGCCTGGAAGGTAATGCCCTGCTTCTCCCACCACTCTTCCTTGGAGTAGTTGATCTTGGGGCAAACAAAGTGAGAGTCGCGGGTATCCACACGGTCATGACCGGGGAAATGCTTGGCGCACATGCCGAAGCCATACTTCTGACCGCCGTTGACCATAGCCATGGAGGTCTTGATCAGATGATCGGGCTTAGTGGAGGTGGCACGCAGAACAGAAGGAATATCCACAACGGGTGCCCAGGTAGAGTTACCGCCAACGGCTCTTGCGTTCAGCGACAGATAGTAGCCATACTCCTCGCACAGGTCCAGATCACCGGAAGCGCCCAAAGGAGCAGCGCCGATCAAGTCGATCAAATCGGTAGCGGTGGACAGACCGGGCTCGTCCAGCGTAAACAGCGGGGGCACGCGCAACGCCTTGGTCATGCGCTGAGTCCACTTGCGGTAGAAGGTGCTGTCCTGAGGCTCATTGATCTGGATCTTCGCCAGATTAACGATGGTCATTGCCTCATTGCAGGTATGCCACACATTACCGATGGGATTTTCCAGCAGGTATTCCTCAAGGTTATCCAAGTTCATAAGATACGCCATCTGCATCTGGCAGGTCTGGCCGATCTTCTCGCGCAGGGTCAGTTCGCTAAGGTCAGGCTTGTGATCAAAAGTACGCGTCATGAGTTACTTCCTCCTTAAATAACGGCTAAGCCGATCATTACATTGCTTCTGTAGGCACGACCTTGCCCTTGAGCAAAACGGTTTTAATATTGATCTTATCGTCCACGATCAGAAGGTCTGCTCTCCAGCCGCGACGAATTTCACCGCGGTCAGTAAAGCCAGTGACCATGGCAGGAATACGGGATGCATAATTAAACACATCCACAATAGATGCGCCGGTGTGGATCATCATGTTTCGGCAAGCGGCGCGCAGATCGATGCGGGAACTAATATCGTTATTCGCATTCTCATAATTCAAGTCATCCACGCGCTCAAAGCCGTGCGCCGGCTTAGGATCTATGTAAGCAGTACAATCACTAACCAGAATAATGCGCTCGTTACCCTTGATCTTTCTCACCAAACGCAGCATGTAAGGATCTACATGGATACCGCGGCGGTCGCAGATCAGTTCCGCAAAAATCTCCGAATTGTAGTTCACCGCTTCATCCACACAGCAGCCGCGGCACTCGGAATAATTAATAATGGTACCGGTTGCATTGGTGTGGTGAGTACCGATCTTCAAGCCATAGGGCATCAGCGCCTCCACCATCTGAGGCGTTGCCTCACTATGGGCAACCGCAAAAACCACATTGGGATTAGCGGCCTTTGCATCGCGCATAAACTGTTCGATATTTTCCCGCTCCGGAGCCACCGCCCAAACACGGACCATATCACCGCAGCGCTGAATCAGATCCATATATTCCTTAGGATCTGCAGGACCGAAAATTGAAATGCTGGTACGGCTGGTGCCGAAACTCGGATTCAGATACGGACCTTCCATGTAGATTCCGCCGATATTCTCACCACCGGGCTGATCCTTGACATTTCGGATCAGATCTACAGCATCCAGCAGTTCCTCATGACTCATACTGTAAGAAAATGTCGGCAGAACAGTGGTCACACCGTTGCGCAGCACATACTTCGCTGCATGAAGAGGATCAATATTGAATTTTCGATCATCAGCAGCGTGGATATGAATATCCACAAGACCCGGTCCAACATAAGCGCCCTCGGCATCGATAATCTCGCAGCCATCAAAACTGGGTGCATCATACATTTCACCAAAATCATTGATCTTCCCGTCCTCGATAAGCACGAAGCCTTCAGGGATCAGATGATCTCTCATAATCAGTTCCGCATTGATAATTGCGATCATTGTTACGGCCTCCATAGGAAACAGTTAATCTTTAATATCAACTATTATAAACGCTTCATCTTAGTCATTGTAACACAAGCAAACCAAATGTCAACAACGGTTATAAAAATAAATATAAATGAATGCGAAGGCGCTGCAGGCTTCCACCTGCAGCGCCAATTAGGGGTTATTTATCAACCTTTTTGCGTGCTTTTCTATCAGTCAAAAGCAGTACAGCCAGCATCATGGTAGACGCCGTCGCGCAGAACGCAGTGAACCCAACAACCATCTCAAGATTCATGGGATCGGAGGTCTTGGGCGGCTCTTCCACGAAGTAAGTATTGGTAAAGGTCGCAGCATCTGTTGCCGTCTTTCCATCTCTTGTAACAGAGGCAGTCAGTTCACCGGTAACTTCATCGCGGGTGATGGCGATCTTGATCTCATAGACCATCTCATCATAAGTCATGCCGGTGGCACCCATATCCTCTTCAGAGAGGTAGAAGGTAAAGGTCTTGCCTGCATCCTCCGGGCCGAAGGTCAGCGTCAAGCCTGCCTTGCCGTCCTTATCGCTCACCAGTTCCTGCGTGAAGTCCTTGCCGTCGGTGAGGATGAAACGGAAACCGTCAAGACCGATCTTAGTGCCGGTCTTATTCTCCAGGATCTTCTGGATCATGATGGGAACGCGCACATCATCGGGCGTGAAGGTATTCGTAAACTTCACATTGGCGGTGTTGGCAGTCTTGCCGTTCACAGAGGCGATCAGATTGCCCAAGCCGTCATCGGTGACCACCACAGTGATCTTGTGGCTGGTCTTGTCATAAGTCACACCGGGCACAGGATCGGTTGCATCTTCCTCAATGTAGAAGACGTAAGTACCGGCCTTGGTGAACTCCACCGCGTCAAAGGCGAACTTGCCGTCCTTGTTGGTGGCAGTGCCGATGACCTTGCCGTTCTCGTCCTTCAGCAGGAACTTGAACTCGCCATCAATCATCACGCGACCGTTCAGGATCTTGTCGCCGCCAAAGACGACGTTAGCCGTACCGGTCTTGTAGGTGTTCGTAAATGCAACACTCACAGAATTGGTAGCCTTGCCGTTTACAGAGGCGATCAGATTGCCCAAGCCGTCATCGGTGACCACCACAGTGATCTTGTGGCTGGTCTTGTCATAGGTCACACCGGGCACAGGATTGGTTGCATCTTCCTCAATGTAGAAGACGTAAGTACCGGCATTGGTGAACTCCACCGCGTCAAAGGCGAACTTGCCATCCTTGTTGGTGGCAGTGCCGATGACCTTGCCGTTCTCGTCCTTCAGCAGGAACATGAACTCGCCGTCGATCATCACGCGACCGTTCAGGGTCTTGTCGCCGCCAAATACGACGTTAGCCGTACCGGTCTTGTAGGTGTTCGTAAATGCAATGCTCACACTGCCCGTAGCCTTGCCGTTTACAGAGGCGATTAGATTGCCCAAGCCGTCATCGGTGACCACCACGGTGATCTTGTGGCTGGTCTTATCGTAAGTCACACCGGGCACAGGATCGCTTGCATCTTCCTCAATGTAGAAGACGTAAGTACCGGCATTGGTGAACTCCACCGCGTCAAAGGCGAACTTGCCATCCTTGTTGGTGGCAGTGCCGATGACCTTGCCGTTCTCGTCCTTCAGCAGGAACTTGAACTCGCCGTCGATCATCACGCGACCGTTCAAGGTCTTGTCGCCGCCAAAGACGACGTTAGCCGTACCGGTCTTGTAAGTATTGGTAAAGACCAACTCCGTCTCATCCGCAGAACCATCCAGAGTGACGCTCTTTGTGGCAGTCATAGTACCGTCACCGTTATCAGTAACTGTAACCGTAACCAGATACTTGGACTTGTCATAGGTGATTCCATTGGTGCCGTCGGGCTTGACTGCCTCTTCCACAGTGTACTTGTATACGCCGGGGGCAGTAAACTCAATTGTGGGGAAGACAATGCTGCCACCCAGAGAATTCTTGGCGGTGTAAACGCCATTAACCTCACCTCTGGGCATGGGAGCGTTGTCCAAACCTGTCAGTACAAACTCAAACTCCCCTACCTGCAGATCGCGACCGTTCAGTTTCTTCAAGCCGGTCAACAGCAGAGAGGTGGACTTTACCGCATAAGTGTTGGTGAACACAACACTTGCAGATTCAACAGGTCGGTCATCGACATAAGCGAACAAACGGCCCAAGCCATCGTCCTTGACCACCACAGTAATCTTATGGCTCGTCTTATCGTAGGTGACGCCGCCCAAGGGGTTAGAAGAATCCTCTTCGATGGTAAATACATAAGTGCCGGCTTCCAGCAACTCCACAACGTCAAACTCAAAGAACCGACCATTATTGGTTGCGGTGCGGATCACGTCGCCATCCTCATCCTTCAGCAAGAAGGTAAATTCGCCATTACGAAGATCACGGCCATTAAGCACCTTGGTGCCACCAAACCAGAATTCAGCAGGAGCACTCTGGTACTTATTGTAGAACACCACATCGGAAGGCTCATCAGCGCCTTCTTTCTTGGAAACCGCCACAGCCTTGGTGGTACCGTCACCGTTATCGGTCACAGTGACCGTAATATTGTACTTTGCCTTGTCGTAGGTAATACCGTTGGTGCCATCCGCCTGCCGGACTTCCTCGACGGTGTAGTGATAAACGCCCACCTTATCAAAGAAGATATCGCCAAAGAGGATCTTGCCGTCCGCATCATTGGAAACTGTAGACTGTGCAGGCATCGGTGCGCCGTTCAGGCCGGTGAGCGTAAATTCGAACTCCCCTGCCTTCAGATCACGACCGTCCAGATCCTTCAGTCCGGTCAATGCAAGAGATGTGCCCTCAGCGGAATAAGTATTGACGAACTCCGCCACATACTCATTTGCCGCAACTGTTCCAACGGTGGCCACCAGTTGACCCATGCCGTTGTCGGTCACATTAACAGTGACGTTCACGGCAGGAGCGGTGTAGCCGATGTAAGCCTTGTTTCCGGCCTGCTCCGTAATGGTGTAATTGTACTGGCCTACCGCGGTAAACTTCGGCAGTGCGAAACTGAAGTTACCCTGCGCATCGTTCACAACACGCAGCCCCTCAGCGCCCAGGCCATGGCCGGTGATCACGAATTCAAATTCGCCGCCCACCAGGGTCATATTACCCAGGGTAATACCGCCCAGCGTCGGTGTAATGTTCTGCAGCACCTTGTTGCCATGCAGGATCACATCCACGCCTTCAGCAGAGTAGGTGTTGGTGAAATCGTGGCTCACTGTATACACATTTGTGAAATCATTTGCGTCAAAGCCGTTAACGGTCGCCACCATGTGGCCCAAACCGTCATCCTTGACGGAGATCACGATCTCCCACTCCGCCGCGTTGTAAGAAACGCCGTTGACCTTATTGCCGTAACCGGATTCGGTCACTTTGAAGACATATTCACCGGACTTGTCGAAGGTCAGCGTATCAAAAACAAACGCGCCATTTACGTCGGAAACCTCACTGTCGGTATAGTCCTCACCGCTGAGGATGAACTCGTAACCGTCCAGTGCAAACACCTTATTAGAACCGGCCATCAGATTTTCGATGATCTTCTTGCCGCTTAAAGTGACCTTTGCGGGAATGGTGGAATAGATGTTGACAAACTCCACCTCATCCGCGGGCGTACCCTCAATATCAACGGCGGTCACATTGGCAACCAACTGACCCAGGCCGTTATCTTCTACGGTAACGGTAACCGTATAAACCGTGTCGTCATAATCAAAGCCGTTGGTACCGTCAGGCTGCGTCACTTCAGAGATCTCATATTTGTATTCACCGGGAACGGTAAATTCGATCTCATCAAAGGTGATCAAGCCGCCGGCAATATTATTGGCGGTTACTTGATTATTCACAGCGCTAAGGGGCATGGGTGCGTTATTGATGCCGACCATGCGGAAGGTAAACTCGCCAGGCATCATAAACTTGCCTTCCACATGCTTCCGAGCAGTCAACGCCAACTGGGCAGGTTCTGCAGAATACGAATTTCTGAATTCAACCTGTTTCCATGCCACCCCGTCAGGACTGACATTGCTGCCAACGATCTCTGCCAGCAACTGACCGCGGCCGTTATCAGTGACGTTCACAGTAAAGGTCTGGTCCTCGGCATCATGCGATACGCCGTTGATCACAAGACCTGCGTCACCGGTTTCCTGAACGGTGTAGTAGTAAGTGCCCACGCTATGGAAATACAGCGCATCAAACCGGAATTCTCCATCGGCGTCGCTGACTACAGTCTGCAAAGGCGTTGTGCCTTCCAGCAGGGTAAATTCATAGCCTGCAGGAGAGATCACCGCAAGAGAATTGGGCGTAATTACATTGATCTCCTTCAAACCATTTATATAGACCTCGGCAGGCTTAGCCGTGTAAGTATTGGTGAAATTGATGCTGTCGGCTGTGACAGTACCGCCGCCGACCTTCAGCACCTGGACATCTGCAACAAGATTATCGATCTGCGCAGTAGCATCAGAAGTGTCCAGCGTGACAGTAACAGTCACATGATACTCAGCATCATCGTAATACATACCGTTGTATGTATCGCCGCCACCGGTTTCCTTTACCACAAAGTGGTAAATACCCACCTTAGTGAAGTGCAATGCGTCAAATAGATCGTTTACTTCGTCATAGGCGAAACTATAGGTCTTGTGATCTTTATTCACTTCAACTGCCGTGTAAGGACTCGCTCCCGCAGGGACTTCAAAGGATGCATCAGTGATATACAGATCCACATAGAATCTATCCTCATCCAGCCAGTCACGACCGTTGATAAACTTCTCGCCGGAGAGGGTCACATCTACGGGATTTACGGTGTAGGTATTGTTAAACACCGCAACATTACCGTCGGGGCTGCTGTTGCCGCTATAGGTGCTCATGGCAACAGAAACCGTCTCCATGGCAGAGCCGTTTCTCTTGACGGTGATGTCCACCTTATAGATGGTGGTATCAAAGGTCAGGCCGCGAATACCATCCGTGAGCCAAGCCAATTCCTTGAGGTAGTAAGTTATGACCTTGGACTGTCCGTCGGCCAGAGTAGCATCAAACTCAACAGGCAGATGGACCTCAAGATCGCCCAACACATCGAAGGTGAAGTAATAAGAGCCGTTTATGGTCACTCTGTCATTACAAGTCTCGTCTGTGAAAAGACCCACATGGAAATTGGTCAACGGAATATCCACACCGGTATCATTTTCCAGATTTTTATGAACCTTAACGATAGCAGTAGTGCCCTCAACATCATAAGTATTGTGGAAGGCTGCACCATATATGCCGGGTTGGCCGAGTGATCCTGTAAGGTTTACGCGGTCACCGAAACTGTATTCCAGTTGACCGTCCATGTCGTTATCTGTAACATGAACGCGCAGATACGAGTGTTCGCCGTCATAGGACATACCGGGGGTGCTGCCCGCAACCTCATGAATCCGGAAATCGTAAACACCGATCTTGGAAATCTCTTTGCTAACAGCAATCTCGCCCCAGCCAGCGCCCGTGATGGTCATCTTGGTAGCGGTATCACATTGATACTGCCCATTTTCCAGCATATCAACATGGAACTCGAAGGTCTCAGGATTTGCCATGGGGTCACCATGCAGTTCCTTCATGATACTCACTTCGAATTGCACGGTCACCGGCGCGCTGACATACTCGTTAATGAAGTGAGCAAATGCGCTCTGATCCGCTACGATCGTGCCGGTCTTATCGTATTCGTTGTTCAGCGGCTTAAAGCCGGCGACAGATTCCTCCACCACAGTGTAAGTAACACCTGCAGGCAGCCCCAACACGGTCAAAGACTCGTTGTCGCTGAGATAGAAACTGTAAACACCACCAACTGCATCCGCGGTATTCGCCGCACCGCTTTGATCCATGTAGTGGATCTGCTCAGTATAAGGCGTTCCGTTTTCCCGGGTCAAGGTAACATCAAAGCGGAATTTCTTCGTCTGAATCTGTTCTGTTGTGAACGGGTGATTTGTAACGTCCTTCTCAATGATCAGATTGCCGGTGCCTCTGGAGGTGTTGGTAAACGCGGCATAGATGATATCATCCGCCAGGATCACACCGGAGGCATTTTGCGTCAGCGAATTGTTAGGTGTATGCAGATCGCTGTAAACTTCCTCAACGAAGTACGTCGCGCCACTGGGCAGATCGTAGATATAGACCGTCTGGCCCGCCTTAAGTTGCACAGTAGCCTTTGTGCCACCGTTCCCGTCATCGGTAACGGTAACGCCATTATATGTACCTGCCGGCACGCCGATAAAGGTGATCTCAAAAGTATAGATCGCATTAGGATCACTGATGGTGCTGTCCACATACTTGGTAAGTGCCAGGCCGGTGGCAGGAACGACTTCCAGTCTGCCGTTATTGCCCAGATAGATCAGTTCATAGTGATCGGCGCTGCTGGTGCTGGAAACACCCACCTCCGTCAGGAACTGCTGCCGAACCATATGGAAGGTCTCGGTGACATTATCGCCGCCCGCCACAAAATATTCGCCGGCAGGAGCATCATTTTCATTCTTGTAGAGGTCATGGGAATGCAAATTGTGGTGCATAAAGCCCTTGGGAACGTAGTAATAGCCGTCATCCCCACGATTCTGCTGAGCAGCCGCAATGGCTTCAGCACTCAAAACGCCGTAATGGTGATCATGCTCGGCTTCAAACTGGTTGGTCGTGCCGCTGATCAGATCGCCGGCAGTGGCCTTAAAGGAGTGATGCTCAAAATAGTAAGTGCCGCCGGGAGCAATGGAAGTCACAGGGTCTCCGTTTGCATCCACCACCAGCGTATCCTCGGTGAAGTAGTAATGCTCGTTGTATTCACCGGGTTCAAAGTAAGCGTAGGTATAGTTGTTCTTGGTGTAATCATTGGTCAGAGAATTACCGGATTGCAGATCCCAACTGTTGGTGTACAGGAAGTACTTATTGCCGATCTTCTTGGCGTAGTCGGCATAGTTGAGTTCCGTGACTTCCTCCCGCAGACCCACCTCATAAACCAGACGAATGGGGTCAGCGCCATTGTAAGTCACCTTGAATTCAGTGCTGGTCTCAATGGTGTCGCTGTCAATGTCAATGGAATAAGTAACCACAGGCAGCAGCGAAGACGGCACGCGGAATACCACCATCTGCTTACCGGTGGCGATCTCGGTACTGACCTGCACCACCACATACATCATATCCGCCACATTGTGGGTTTGACCTGCAGCGGTCGCTCCCAGCATCTCGTAGCAGTAATTGATGCGCACTGCACCGGCAGGAACAACGCGCTCTGCCTCATCCTTGTCGCAGAAGCCGAGATAATTTCCGTCCACATCGCCAAACCAACTGATGTAGTTGGAGAATTCGCCGGTCGCGGGGTCATAACGGATCTGTCCGTCGGCCCAAGCCTCGGAAAGCACGCTTTGTGCCTCAGTATTGCTGATGTCCAGTCGCTGGCCGATGGCCCACGCAACATTATCGCCAAGTGTCGTAGACTCATTGCCGTCATGCAGATACTGGTCAGGAGAATAATTATCGGGATCTGCACCGTGATTGACGATCAAATCGGTGATATACATGGCCTCCGCCAGCAATTTGCCTGTAAACAGATCCTCACCGATCATAATGCCTTCGATCTGTTCAACGCGCATACCGTTGCCAAGTTCATCAACGAAGGTCACATAGCCGGAGTAATTGGAACCGCCATCATCCAAATGCGTGGGATAATAACCGGACTTCAGATTGATTTCATTAACGATGTTCTGGAACGCGGCGCTGAGGCTGGAAGCCTGCGCTGCAGGGAAATACTTGTCCACATACGCCACATTGGTTATGGACTTATCCGCGGTAATGGTAGCCGTGGTAACGCCGGTCGAGTAGGTTCCTCTGTAACCAACCGCGATATCCATTACGCCGCCGGCATTGAGATTTCTATAGATATCCCACAAATTGGTAATATCTGTATACGCACTGCCCACGGGGTCCAAAACTGCCTTGGCAATGGCCTTGTCGCGATCATTATCGATCTGGTCAAGACCAAGGCCCAGGGTGTAGAAATAAGCAGTATCGGATGCACCGGCATTATTGTAAATGTCGCGGACACGGTCTTTAACATAGGATGCAGTCAACTGGGTAAGCAGACCGTCACCGGCGTAGCTGGAGCTGCCGGCACCATCGGTATAATCGGTTTCATCAACATCGTTATAATCGGTGGAAACATACGTGGGCGAGCCATCGCTGAGCAGCACCAAAACAGGCACCTGCTTGGCGTAAGCACCGGTCAGAGTGTTCTTTGCCGCATCAAACAGTTCATAGCCCTTCCACAGACCGCCCTGAATGTAAGTACCGCCGCCGGTGGTAACCGAGCCCTGCATGCTCTTGCCTGCGCTGTTGGTGATGTACTGCGTACGGTTATAAACGCGTGCACCTGCATAAATAGCGCCGTTGCGCAGCATCAGATACTGCTGCTGACCGTTAACGGTAACGCCGGTATAGCGGTCCAACGGCAACAGTTCATGCACTTCGTCGGAATACAGCACGACGCCCACACGGTTGTGGGGGTTGCTGGCCAGCAGAGTGCGGATTGACTCATTGGCAGCCGACACCATGTCGTCCATAAAGCCGCTGTTGTTCATACTGCCGGAAATGTCCAGCACAAACACAACATCCGTTGGGGTGGAATTCTGACCGGTCAGCACAGAGTTTGCCGCCAGTGCAGAAAGCACCACCAGGAAGTTCTCGGTAGGATCAGCCAGTGAAATGCCGGCATCTTCAAAAACAGAGTTCGCATCAACGGACGCGAAGACAGACTTGTCCGTCCACACACCGCCAGCGTGCTCCGTATCAGGATTCAGCGGATCAAAAAAGTCCTTCCAGGAATCCATGGTGCTGGGATCTGCGACCTTGCTCGCAACTGCAGCGGCTGCAGACATAGCCGGTACCATGGAGAAGACCATAACCACGCTCAAAAGCAGCGCGATCAGTCGATCCGATAACCTTTTTTCTGTTCTTTTCATTAAAATCCCTCCTCAGCGAGAATAGAAAAGTCGAACCTTCTTCCTATGATTCAAGTATACAGAAAAAGCAAGTGATTTTCAATAATTTTTTGATTTATATTTCGCTAATTCACAAAAAATTAATATACCCTATAAATAGAATTCGCCCCCCGGAAACCGGGGGGCGTTTCAGAGAATTTTAGGTCAGATCAATAGTGAACTGGCTCAGCGGAGAGCCGAAGCACTCGCGCTCAACAGAGTAGTACCGAACAGTCAGTGTTTCGCCGTTATTGGAGAAGTAGAACATGGCCACCATGCCGTTAGCACCATTGTAAAGATCCACATATTGGGCATCAATGAGCATCTGGGTCACGGTGTTGCCGTTCTCACCCTCATCCTGACGGTACACCACATGCTGCCAGGGGTCATGACCGGAAAGGACCATAAGCACATTTTCGTGCTTGGAGAAGCACTTCTCCCACATATCGTCACCATTCTGCGCATCATCATAACCGCTGTAGTAGGTAGGCGGATAGCAATCGCCGGAATCGATGGTGGTGCCATCGCGGTACATATATGCATGGGTAACCACGATCACCTTGTGATTCGGATGTGCCTCGATCACAGAGTTGGCCCAATCCAAGATTGCACTGCTGGGGGCAAAGTCCAGGGTCAGGATCAGATAATCCGTTCCCTGAATGGTGATATAGCGATAAGAATTGGTCAGGTCGCCCTTGACTGTGCCGCCCTCCGGCTCATCCTTTTCTCTGGTCAGGATAGCAACGGAGCCGTCAGGCTGTATAACCTCAATCAAACCGGGTTGATCAGGGTCAGTCAACTCGATATCGCCGGGAATCATCAATCCGTCAAGGGTATTTTCATAGAAACCGTTGTGCAGATTGCGGTTGAAATCATCCCAGTCGTCGTGGTTACCGCGAACAAGCACATACGGGATCTTGCCGTTCAGTTTGGAAATGGAATAATTGGCGCGCTCCCACTCCACATCCTTACTGTGGTTGGTGATATCGCCCATACCAAGGACAAGTTCGATCTTCTGCTTTTTCTGATTGGCAAGGATCCACTCATAGAGCGCATCAACCGCTTCGGGGTCATTTTCCATCATCCACTGGGTGTCACCCACAACAGCGAAGGAATAATCATAATCGCCCACGGGATCCACTTCATCCTCATCCATCCAGAAATCCATATACTCCAACTTAATGCCGTTGCCGGACAAATCACCCTGATTGCACTTTTCACACTTAGTGAAATCGTAAGCAAACAGCAGATTCTTATCCGTGGTGTCAAGACCGTTGGTGTAATCATTCTTGATCTCAGAAGAAACGCGCAGATCCGACCACATAGCCACCCGATAAATCACACCGGGGAACGCCGTCGAGTTGCCGTTGAGATGGTCGCCGCCGATAACGAAATTATGTTTCATTTCATAGGGTGTAAATGTTTGCAATCCTGTGATCGACTGTTTAAACGAGCCATTAACAAAGCAATTGATTTTATTCTGAGAAAGGTTGATCGCAATAGTCAGGTGCACCCGTTTACCGGTAGCAACATTGACCTCTTTAAATACATAAGTAGCCTTGGTATAGCCGCTTTTTGCACGGATTGTTAGATACGGGCAGCCATCCTTATTGACGCCCACAACCACAGCCGGATCGAAACTTCCATCATTGCCGATCAGGGTAACGCTTCTGCTAAGATCTGCTGCATTTAGAGTAAATTCCGCGTCAAAACTCATCGGAAAACCATTGAGCTGTCTATCCAACACATACTGGTCTTCCGTGCTGCAGGTCAAACCACCGTTTTCATTGCAATCAGCGCACGCAACCACAGTCAACTTGGTGACGTAACTGTTCTTTCCGTCAGACACAGTGATGTTGGCAGTGCCGGCCTTCTTGGCGGTAACCAAGCCATTCACCACAGTGGCAACATTTTCATTGCTGCTGGTCCAGGTCAGCGCAGCGCTGCCGGAATACTTGGCTTCGATCTGATACTCTTCGCCCTCTTCCAACCGCAGATTAATGGGATCGGTCATCAGATCCGCATCGTTCATGCCGTAGGAATACTTCTGGCTGAACATGCCGTAGAAATCACCGTCGGTGTCTTCGGTCTCATGAATGACCAGCAAGGAATTGGTGCGGTGATTGAAGGCGATCATGTAGAAGTTACAGGAAGTCATGAGGCAAACATTGTGCCGCACGCCGTCTTCTTCGTAACTTAAGAGAATGTCCTTAGAATGGATACCGGTGCCGTCATTAATGCTGCGGTAACCGATATCTCTTCCCAACACCAATTTCTGAATGGCAGAAGTGTCAAAATCGTCAACACGAAGTGCGATCTTGTTATTAATATTGGGGTTGCTGCAGTAAACATCCTCCACCATATCAGACATCACATCACCGATATGGCAATTGCCAAAGCCGAACTCGTTCCAAATCAGTTCCACATAGCCTGTGGACTGGCCGAACTTATCGACATACTTGCAAATAGGATTTTTCTCGATGTCCCACGAGTCAGCAGAACCGCCAAAAGGCGTAAAATAAAGTTCAAAAACGGGGTCTGTCTCAGAGCCCAGGTAAACGATCTGCTGATCGCTGGGGATCTCGTCTCCCCTGCCCGCCTTGATCAGGGCGATCTGCTCGTCGTTCATCTGCATAACCACGCGGCGCAGTTCCTGCATCTCTTCCTGACCGGAATATTTCGCCATCAACTGCGTGTAGTTATAAGTCACGCGGTACAGTTCGCTGTGATCGGAAACGATCACGCCGGACTGGGAATTGTTGTTACCGTTGGCACCGATATAACTGTTGTCATCCAGGTTCGCACTGCCGAAGTACACAGTATTCCGGTGTTCTGTTCCGTCAGTTGCAATGTAATGGGATACAGAACCGCTCTTAACATGCTGCATGTTTTGAGTCTGATCAGAAACCGTCCAGCCCACATTCACGCAGTTCATGAAATCGGAGACCTTCTTACCGGGCGCATAGGAATCATAGCACTCCGTCTTCATCGCACGGTCAAAATAAGTCTTGAAATTCAAGGAAGATCTGCTCGTCAGTTTGCCGGTACTGGGATCATACTGCTTAACTGCATAGGAGTTCAGCTGATTGACCATGGTGACCTCAATACCCATTCTTGCAGCCTCAGTGAGCAAGAAGGAGATGCGGACGAATCCATGCTCATCATAGTTTGTGCCGTACAGAGAGCGCATGTAGCCGTAATACTTGCTCTCCGGAATAACGCAAACTGCAGCAGTACAGGAAGTTCTGTAGGAGGAGAATGTGATCTTTACATCCTCCTCCGGATGTGCCTGCTTATACAGGATACACTGATAGATCATCAGGCCCAGGCCATAGTTGGGGTCATGAAGCGACTCATTTTTAAGCCGGTAAAAACCCTCAGCGGTCACCGTTTGACCGTTGATATTGGCATAGGTCGTGGAGCCAAGACCCTGGAAATTCTCCGGGTTATTGGCTACGGGCATCTTGTCATAGTAAGGTGTAATGGTATGCTCGTTATTCTTCTTGATGTTCTCCCGGATCTGCGGCAGTATCACATCGAAAAACGGAGCATTCTGATCCGTTGCACCAATATAGAAATTGGAAACAAAGGAATTTGTCTCGCTGGGGAGCGCGGTGGCCGCCTGAGTGAGAGCAATGCTCCCACCCAGGATCAGGACAAGCGCCAAAACACTTATGATAATAATCTTGATTCTTTTCATAATGTGTCACCTCATTGTCTTACGGCAAAGTGATCAGGTCATAGGCAACATTGGTCTTATTGCCGCCAACCATGCTGACCCACGCGGCATCGCTGCTGTGGGTAGTGTAGATTTTCGGAGGATTGGTGTAATTGCTATTGTACAGGTACATGAAATTACCGCTGGCCGCAGTGTTGTTGCTGACAGTCACCGTGCCGGTCAGGTATGCCCGGGAGAAGTTGGATGTCACATAGACAACCGCGCCATTTTGGGTAGCCTTATTACCGGTAGCGGTAATGCCGTCGATCTTGGCGCAACTGTTGGTGCGGATCTCAATAGCGCCACCGGTGGTCCCGGCGGTATTATCGGTAAAGGTGCAGTTTGTAAACACAATGGTCACCACCTCGGGATCGGTTGCACTGGCGCAGTTACCGTTCTGAATCTCCACGGCACCGCCGCCCTTGGTAGAGGTGTTACCGGTAAAGGTACAGTTGCTTACATCGATGATCAGATTCACGCTGGCAGTGTCTGTCGACAGTGCACCACCCTGACTAGCGGTATTGCCGCTGAGGGTCACGCCCACCATAGTCAATTTGGTCGCCGCGGTATTGGCGGTAGAAGAATCAGCAACATAAATTGCGCCGCCGACACCGGTTGCAGTGTTCTGATCCAGCGTACCGCCATTCACATTTACACGAGCACCGCCATCAATGGAGATCGCGCCGCCATTCTTAGCGGAGTTACTCCGGAAGGTGCAATTGTCTACGTTGACCACCGAACTGCTGCCGCTGACAAAGAGCACACCGCCGCTATTAGCGCTGTTGCCGGTAGCGGTAACGCCCGTCATGGTCATCGTAGTGGCGTTTGCATAGATGACACCGTTAGCAGTAGCGGTATTTCCTGTAATGCTGCTGTTTTCAATGGTCACGTTGCAGCCGCCCCTAAACAGCAGCGCTGCGCCGGTACCACCGGTATTGTTCTTGATCTCGGTGTTGTTCTTAATGGTAACAGTAACCTTATCAGCCAGCACTGCGCCACCGTAATATACGGTAGTGTTGCCATCCAAAATTGCACTGTCCAGCGTCAGCGTACCGGAATACATGTTGATGGCACCGCCGCCCATGCTGTTGTTGTAGCCACTAACCGCCACATCGTAGGTGGAGGAGTTATCCTTCAGAGTAGCCCCGATAAATGTCACCTTGGAGCCGGAGGTGCCGTAGATCACGCCGCCGTTTTCAGCGGAGTTTTCACCAAAAGTACCGCCGGTAACGTTAACCGTTGCGCCCGCAGCATCGATTACGCCGCCATGGTACTCAGCGGTGTTGCCGGTTGCGGTAACATCGGTCATATTCAGCGTACCGTAGCCCACATAGATCGCACCGCCGCCGTCACCGTCGCCGTCATTTTCACCGGCAAAACCGGTAACAGAGTTACCGATGAAGGTTGTACCGGTAAAGGTAGCAGTAGAATAGGAGCGAACACTCACCGCGCCACCTGCCAGCGCTGTATTCTCTTCAAAGGCACCGCCTGTCAGAGTCAGCACGCCGGGAACATAGACAGTCTGTTCTTCAACAGTAGTCTTGCTGTAATTTACATAGATCGCACCGCCGTGGCCGATTGCGCTATTGCTGGTGAAGTTGTTATTTTCACCGCTCAATTCGCAAGCGAGCAGGTAGATCGCGCCACCGTTGCTTGCAGCGGTATTCTCCGTAAAGGTGCAGCCATCGAGCGTCGTTTCGGTTCCGGTGACATAAACGCCGCCGCCATGGTTTGCGCTGTTGCCGGTAAAGGTGTTATTCTCAGACACCAGCGTACCGGAACTGATGTAAATCGCGCCGCCGTTGCTTGTAGCGGTATTCTCCGTAAAGGTGCAGCCATTGAGCGTCGTTTCGGTTCCACTGACATAAACGCCGCCGCCATGGTTTGCGCTGTTGCCAGTAAAGGTGTTGTTCTCAGACACCAGCGTACTGGAACTGATGTAAATCGCGCCGCCGTTGCTTGTAGCAGTATTATCTACGAACTCCGTGTCGCTGATCGTAAGCACACAGTTGATGCCATACACAGCGCCGCCGCTGCCGGAGGAGGTGTTGCCGGTGAACACCGCGCCGGAAATGTTAACAACCGCATTATTCTCAGCACGGATCGCGCCGCCGCCGGAAACGGAAGTATTGCCGGACTCAGCGCTGCCAAGGACGATAGAGCCATCAGTTCCGTTGAGGTTCAGCGTTGCGCCGCCGACGAAGAAAGCACCGCCAATGCCCAATTCACCTTCATCGCTGAGTGTCGCGCTGTTGCCGGTTGCTGTCAGGGAAGTTACGGTCAAAACGCTGTTAGTATGCAAGGCGACCGCACCACCTCTGTGAGAGGTATTGCCGGTAAGCGTCACATTATCCATCTGACCCACACTGCTGGTGCTATAAACAGCACCGCCACCATGGGTCTGACTGGTCGCGCTGTTGCTTGTAAACTCGGTATTCTTCAGCGTATAGTTACAGCCCGTCACATAGAATGCACCGCCCTGCAGTGCAGTATTGCCGGTAAACACCGCGCCGTCAGCACTGGCAGTCGCGTCCAGAGTAATGGACTCGGTATCGGTCTCATTCTCCTTGTAAGTATACTTACCCATCCACACACCGCCGCCGTTGCCGGTTGCAGTATTGCCGGTAAAGGTCGTACCCTCCAGGATCGTCAGCGTTGCACCGCTGACATTCACAGCGCCGCCGGAGGTTGCAGTGTTATCAGCAAAGTTCGCGCCGGTAATTTCTGCAGATGCCTCATTGCGCAGCATCACAGCACCGCCATTGCTTGCAGCATTATTGGTGAAGGTCGTACCGTTGACAGTCAGGGCTGCACTTTCAATATAGATCGCGCCGCCGTTGCCTGCGGTATTCTCCGCAAAACTGCCATTAACCGTATTGATAACAGCACCGGTGCTGTAAACCGCGCCGCCTTCCTTGGTAGCAGTGTTCTTGCTCACCGTGCAGCCGTCCAGCGTCACGCTGCCGGCAGCGGCGTAAACAGCACCGCCGTTAGTCGCGCTGTTCTTATACAGCCGGGTATTTTCAATGCGCAGACTGCCGCCGCCGATCCAAACCGCACCGCCGCTGGGCGCAGTATTGTTCTCAATGACGGAATCGGCAATGACCACATTGATCTTTGTACCGCTGATATACAGCACACCGCCGTTCCATTCGGCGCTGTTGCCGGTGGCAGTCATATCGCTGATATTTACTTCAGCATCCTTAAGATATACAACACCGTTAGCGTTAGAGATATTGTCGGTCAGCGTCAGACCATTTGCCGTCAGACCGCCGCCGGAAATATGCAGTGTAGCGCCCGTGCCGCCGGTATTGCCGGAAATAACAGTAGAATCCAGGGTAACCTGCGTCGCATCAGTCTTGATCACGCCGCCGTAATAGCCGGAAGAGTTACCGGTCAATTCACAGCCGGTCAGCGTCAACTGCGAATTGTTGCAATAGATCGCGCCACCGCCGGCTTTGTTATCTACACTTGCAGCATCGGTATTGTTGTCCGTAAACTGCACATTGGTCAGGTTGATCACGGAGTTGGTACGGCCGCTGATCGCACCGCCGTTGAGCGCAGAATTCTCAATGAAACTGCCGCCGGTCATATTCAGCACAGTGCCCAATTTGTTTTCCAGTTCATCGGTGAAATACACCACGTAAAGCGCGCCGCCATGATCAGCCGCGGTATTCTTTGTGAATACGCAGTTATCGGTAATGGTGACATTGCAGCCAACGACATACATCGCACCGCCGTTTGCTGTAGCATTATTGCCTTCAACCACCGTACCGCTCATGGTGATCTCGGTCTGGCTTGCATAGACCGCACCACCGTGAAGTGCAGTATTTCCGCTGATCTCGGTACCGGCGATCTGCAGAATGCCGCCCGCAGCGTACACGACACCACCCCTGGTAGCAGTTGCACCGCCTACAGTGCCGTCGATCACGCTCAGGTTGCCGGCATTTTCATAGAATGCGCCGCCATTTTCCGCATCGTTGCCCGTAAGCGTGCAATCCTGCACGGTAACGGTCGGGCCATCCATATACACAACGCCGCCGTTATTAGCGTAGTTGTCAGTGAAGGTGGAATCCGTAACGGTAACGACTGTCGAAGAACCGCTTAAGTACAGCACACCGCCGGAAACAGCCTTGTTCTCAAAGGCATTCACATTGACCATGGTCAAAGTGCCGCCATTTGCGTAGATCACGCCGTTTCTGGAAGAGATGTTGTTGTTAACGGTAATGCCGTCAAGCACAACTGTGCAGCCGGATTTGAAATTCAGTGCGGCACCGGTACCACCGGTATTGCCGCTGATGACGGTTTCGCCGTTAATGGTCACTTCCGCGCCGCTGGCAAGGACCGCACCGCCGTAATAACCGGACTTATTGCCGGTCAGAGCAGTATCCTTAATGCTCAGGCTGCCGCCGCTGATATTGACCGCACCGCCTCCAATGCTATTGTCATACTCTGTATTAACATAGGTAGACTCATTTTCACTGAGTTCGGTGCCGGAAATATTGACCTTGCTGCCGCTTCTGGCGAAGATCACACCGCCGCTGATGCCGGCAGTATTCTTGCTGTAAACGCCGCCGGTAATAGTAACATCACTGCTCATTGCATCGATCACGCCGCCGTAACCTTCTGCGGTATTGCCGGTTGCAGTAACATTGATCAGCGTAACTTCGCCATAACCGACATAGATTGCGCCGCCACCGTCACCGTCGCCGTCATTTTTATCAGCGTAACCGGTAACGGAGTTGCCGGCAAAGACCGTGCCGTCAAAGGTCGCAGAGCAATCGGAACGGATGCTCACCGCACCGCCGGCCATGGCCTTGTTGCCGCTGAAACTACCACCGGTCATATTGATCACAGAGCCCACTCTATCGGCGTCCTTACCGGAATAGGTGGCGTAGATCGCGCCGCCGTGCTCGGCAGCCGTATTCTCGGTAAAGGTCACATCACCTGTATTGGTCAGTTCAGAAGCGTTCAGGTAAACTGCACCGCCGGTCACCGTCGCAGAATTGGTGTTAAAGGTAACGCCGCCAACGGTAATCTTAGACTTACTTACATAGATCGCGCCGCCGGCCAGACCTGCGGTATTACTCTCGAAGGACACACCATTAATGGTGACCTGAGAATTGCCTGTATAGATCGCGCCGCCGTTCTGAGAGGAACTATTGCCTTCGATCTGAACATTCGCCAGGTTGACCACAGCACCGTTTTCGGCCTGGATCACACCACCGGATACGGCGGCATTACCCTTCCCTTCTTCGCCCAGCACACTCAGGCCGTCGGAATCGGTAATGATC
This sequence comes from Faecousia sp., assembly GCA_045591725.1. GTDB lineage: Bacteria > Bacillota > Clostridia > Oscillospirales > Oscillospiraceae > Faecousia. The sequence continues at coordinate 26,194 of JAZNTI010000006.1, read as the reverse complement.
AGATCTGCATCATTCACATAGAACACACCGCCAACACCATAACCACCGTCTGCATTCGCTACAGCGCTGTTACCGGTGGCAGTAATGGAATCGATGCTCATCACGCTGTCCGTGTGCAGCGCAACCGCGCCGCCCTTAACGGAAGAGTTACCGGTGAATGTCACATTCTCCAACTGGCCGACACCGAGAGTGCTGTAGATCGCACCGCCGCCGTAATCCACAGCGGTTGCGATATTATCACTGAACTCCACGTTGGTAACCGTGTATTCCACATTGTTCACATACACCGCGCCGCCGCGGCCTGCAGTGTTGTTGCTAAACACTGCGTCGGTGATCTCCGCAAAGCCCTCAACTCTGGTCTGCTCCAGGTCGTTGGGATTTGCCAGATACAGATAATCGTTGACATTCAACGCGCCGCCGGTAGCCGCGCTGTTGCCGGTGAAGGTCGCATTGCCGCAAATCGTCAGTTTCGCGCCGCGGATGTAGATGGCACCGCCGTTGCCGGTAGCAGTATTATTCTGCACAGTAATACCGTCGACCGTAACCTGGGCCTTGTCCATGGCATAAACCGCACCGCCATCAGAAGCGGAGTTGCCGGTCAGAACAGTCGTGCCGTCAAGCAGTATATTACCTGCCACAGCGTAGATCGCGCCGCCCTTACCTGCACTGTTACCCTCAATACAGGTATCACGCAGGGTCAACTCGCCGTTGCCAACATAGATGGCACCGCCGGAGCCGGAGGTGTTATCCTTCAGCAAGGAGTTGGTGACGGTAACATTGGTCTTGCCTCCGTTGATATACAGCACACCACCGTTCCAGGCAGCGCTGTTTCCGGTAGCCGTCAGTTTATCAATGTCAAAGTTTGTACCGTTAAGGTACAGCAGGCCATTGGTTTCGGAAGTATTATTCACAACTTCCACATCGGAAGCAGTCATGCTGCTGCCACTGCTCAGATAGAGCACTGCGCCGGTTGCGCCGGAGTTGCCCTCAAATCTGGTGCCATCCTTCAGAACAACCTGGCAAGTGTCAGTCTTAATAACACCGCCGTAATAACCGGAAGAGTTGCCGATAAATTCACAACCGGAAATGGTCAGCACGGAGTTGTTCGCATAGATCGCGCCGCCGCCTGCTTCATTAGCCTGAGTCGCCAGTTCGGTATTATTATCCCTCAGGATGGTATCCGTCAGGTTGATAGAGGTGTTGGTGCGGCCTGCGATCACACCGCCGTACAACGCGCTGTTATTATTCAGCGTAACACCGGTAATATTGATGGTAGCGCCATTCTTCACGTCCTCAACAGTCACGTAAGAGCCGTAGATCACGCCGCCGTAATTTGCAGCAGTATTGCCGCTGATCTGGGTAGCATCACCGGTAATATTCAAAGTTGCACCGGTGATGTACACTGCGCCGCCGTTATTCAGCGCAGCGTTGTCATTCAACTGGACATTGGTAAGATCCATATCAACATTATGCTGATACAGCGCACCACCATTATTGGCGGTATTCTCATTCAGCACAACTTCGCCCAGCAGTTTCAGTTCGCAGTTATTGTTGTAGAACGCACCACCGTCAGCCGTTGCGGTGTTGCCGATTGCCTGCACATCCTCAACGGTCATACTGCTCTTGGTATACAGTGCCACAGCACCGCCGCGCAGAGCCACGTTGTCCTTCAGTACCACGCGCTTCAGTTCACCGCTAGCGCCGGTGTTGTAAACAGCACCGCCACCGTAAGAGGTAGAAGTTGCGGTATTGCCAACAAACTGGCTGTCAGTAATGGAGTAGGTGCTGTCATTGAGGTACACCGCACCGCCACAAGCACCGGTATTGCCGGTGAAGATCGCACCGGTAATGGTAACTGTCGAGCCCGTCTTCTCGCCGGTAGTCTCGTTTACCAGGTCAATAGCAGAGATCGCACCGCCATTGCTGTTGGCCGTGTTGCCTGTGAAGACGGTACCTGCACCCACATACAACTTCGCGCCGTTGACATAGATGGCGCCACCCTGGCCCCGGGCGCTGTTGTTTTCGAAGGTAGAACCGGTAACGGTAACAGAAGAATTGCCTCCGATGTAGATCGCACCGCCGCTGGAGGCACTGTTACAGCTCCAGTTACAGTTTTCAACGGTTGCCACCGTGCTTCCGCTGGTGTAAAGGACACCACCGTTGACTGCCGTGTTACCGCTGGCGGTAACATTTCTCAGTTTCACTTCCTTGGCGGAAGAATAAATAATGCTGTTCAGCGAGGAAGTATTGTCCTTGATCTCGCAATCGGTCAAAGTCAGATCGCCGCCGGGAGCATAGATTACCGCGCCGGTACCGCCCTGGTTATTCGTAAACACGCTGTCGGTAATAACGGTCTGGCAGTAGACAAGACGCATGACACCGCCGTAATAACCGGACATGTTGCCGTCGAAGGTCACATCCTTAATGGTAACGGTGGAGTTGTTGGAGTAAATAGCGCCACCGCCATTTTCTGTGCTGACCATGGCACCGGGGGTGGAATTTCCGGTGAACTGCACATTTTCAATAACCACTTCAGACGCCGATCTTGCGCTGATCGCACCGCCTGCCAGAGCAGTGTTATTCTTCAAGGTCATGTTGCGCAGGACAAGACGGGAGCCGGACTTTGTGCCATCTTCGTTGGTTGTGTAAGTCAGGTAGAGAGCGCCGCCGTGGTTGCCTGCGGTATTTCCTTCGATCTTGACAGTAGAATCCAGTTCCAACTGAATGTTCTGCATATAAACCGCACCGGCGTTATTGCCTGCGGTGTTGTTGAGCAGATTGATATTCTTAAGGGAAACATCTACATTTGCCAAATACAGTGCGCCGCCGTTGCCGCCGCCACCGTTTTCATTGCAGTTTGCGCTGTTGCCGATGAAATCTACGTTGGTGATGGTCGCCTGAGAATCAGAAGAAATATACATTGCACCGCCGAACTGTGCCGTATTGCCGGTAAAATCGGAATCAGACAGTTTCACCTTGGCAGAACTGTGGATCGACACAGCGCCGGAATTGGTGGTAGCCTCATTGTTGGTAAAGGTACAACCGGTAATGGTTGCTTCGCTGTAACGAGTGATGTACAGAGCACCGCCGTTGCCGGCATTATGCTCGTTCTTCAGAGCATGGTTTCCGGTAAACTGGGTGTTCTTAATGGTTGCATAAGTACCACCTTCCGCAACATTACTGCTGAGGATCACCGCACCGCCGAGGCTGGCGGTATTGTTTTCAAACACGCAGTCCTCAATGCTCAGCAAACGGCGAACACGGTCGGCATTTGCAAAATGATGATAGATCGCGCCGCCACTGTAATTACAGTAGTTGCCCTCGAAATATGTGCCGCGCAGAGTCAGTCCGCCACCGGTATAGATGGCACCACCGCTGGAGTCAGAATGGTTGCCGATAAACTCGGTATTGCCCCAAACGACCAGAGGGCTGTTGGTGTTGGAGTAGAATGCACCGCCGGCACGCACAGAGTAGTTGCCGACAAAGCGCATCTTTGCATCGCCCGTAGTATTACCGAAGTGGGTATCCGCATTGGCGCTGGAGGAGGAGGAAACTGCGCCGCCGTAAGTATAAGCCTTGCAGTAAGAGATCGTACCTGCATCCAGGAAGATATAGCGGTCGTTGTAGATCGCACCGCCGCGCAGCGCGACACAGTTGGTGATCTCGCCGCCATACATATAGAAGTTACCGCGGTTAAAGATGGCGCCGCCGCAGCCGTTGTATTCATGGTTGCTAACTGTGCCGTCCTCATTGACCACCTGGGTAGCCGTGGTCGCCACCGCGCAATTGTCAATTACGCCGCCGTACATCCAAACGGTGGAATTGTAGATGGCAATAGCCGCACCGCCGGTACTCTTCGTACCGGTTTCCAGCGCACGCTTATTGCCCAACTTCTCGTTGTTCACAAGACGCACACCGTCATAAATTTTCAGCAAAGAACTGTCGCCGGCATAGATCAAACTGCCCTTAACGGTAATGATCGTATTGTCGCGGTTGCCATCAATAGTGAGCGTGCCTTTGCCGCCGCCCAGAGTCAGACAGGCCTGATGGTGGTTCACAACAGACGATTCATTCTTGCTGTTGCGGCCAAGCACGAAAATGTCGCCTTCATATTCAGGAGCGCGGATAATGCTGAAATCACCGTCAGAATAGATCTTGGTAACATAAGGCACAAAGATGGGCTGATCAACGATAATATCCGCAGTGATCAGAATATCGGTAGCGCCCAGATCAGCGCGCTCCAGCAATTCCTCCAGGGTATCAGTGCCGTCGATCTCCCACACGGCAGCGATGGAAATATTCTTGCTGGTGGTGCCGCTTGCTGCAAAGGGTTTGCCATTGATGTCCACAAATCCCTTGAAGTTAAAGCCGATTCTGGTGGGATCAGACAGACGGTAAATGCCATTGCTGCCCACGCCGATCTTTTGCGTCTGGCCGTTGCCCAAATCGATGGTGATGTAGCAAACAGCGGGGATCTTTGCGATCTGCCGCTCTTCATAGTAATCACAGCCGGAGCAATCCGCACGTTCCATACCTTCTTCTTCAGGGGTAGGCTGACGCATAACGACCCAGTTGCCCAACTTGTGCACATGGATCATATTGAAGGTAGCCACATCCGTCTGAACGCTGTTGCCGTATTTATCCGTAATGACGCAATAGACCTGCCGTCCTGCGCGTTTAGCATTCACAGTGACTGTGTAGTTCTTGGTTGTATAGGTAGTAGTTAACGCGAACTCTTTGCCATTGGCGTCCTTAAAATACCACTTGTAAGTCAGTCCGTCACCAACTGCACCCACGGTAATGGTCGCCTTGGAGTCTTCCAGCACGGTCACGGAAGCAGGCTGCTTGGTGATGGATACAGCCGTTTTCATACCCAGCGTAACAGTATCGGTGGTAACACTGTTGCCGTACATATCCGTGATGACGCAATAGATCTGGCGTCCGTCACGCGAGGCCGACATAGAACTAATGGTATAAGTATCCCCTGTAAATGTGCCGGTAGCGGAGAACTTGGAGTCACCGGGATTCATGAAATACCACTTATAGGTCAGTCCGTCACCAGAAGCCCCAACAGTGATTGTAACGCTCTCGCCAACAAATCCGGAAGCAGACTGAGGCTGCTGGGTGATCTGCGCGGTTTTCTTCATGATCAGCGTTACGGTATCCGTAGTAACGCTGTTGCCGTACTGATCCGTAACCACGCAGTAAATCTGACGGCCGTCACGGGAGGCCTTCATGGGAACAGAATAAGTGTTGGTGGTATAAGTAGTAGTCAGAGCAAAGTCCTTGCCCGCTGCATCTTTATAATACCACTTATAAGTCAAACCGTCGCCAATGGCGCCAACGGTGACTTTCACTCTTTCGCCGTCAAATCCGGAAGCAGACTGGGGCTGCTGGGTGATCTGCGCAGCAACGCCCATTTTCAGCGTAACAGTATCGGTGGTAACACTGTTGCCGTACTGGTCCGTAACGACGCAGTAAACCTGCCGGTCTGCGCGCTCTGCATTCATTTTGATGACATACTTCGGACCGGTAAAGGATGTGGTCAGATAGAACTTAGTCTTGCCCGCATCTTTAAAATACCACTTATAGGTCAGTCCGTCACCGCTTGCGGTTACGCGGACGGTCGCCTGCGTACCGTCAAGGGCAGAAACAGAAGTGGGCTGTTTCTCGATCTTAACGGCGCGCTTCATCGACAGCGTAACCGTATCGGTGGTAACGCTGTTGCCATATTTATCCGTAATGACGCAGTATATCTGCCGGCCATCACGGGAAGCATTCATAGGGACAGAATACACATTCGTTGTGTATGTACTGGTCAGCGCAAACGCAGTATCGCCAGCGTTCTTATAAAACCACTGATAAGTAAGGCCCTCGCCCGTTGCTTTAACGGTAACCGTCACACGCTCTGCATCAAAACCGGCAGCAGACTGCGGCTGCTGCGTAATCTTAACAGGAGCGCCCAAACGCAAAATAACGGTGTCGGTGGTAACACTGTTGCCATACTTATCCGTAATGACGCAGTATATCTGGCGGCCGTCACGCGAAGCCGACATAGAACTAATGGTATAAGTATCCCCAGTAAAGGTGTCGGTATATTTGAAATTCTCCGCACCGGGGTTCTTATAATACCACTTATAGGTCAGTCCCTCACCGCTGGCAACAACACGGACAGTTAATCCGTCACCCGCCGCCGCCGAAGCAGAATGAGGCTGCTGGACGATCTGGACAGAACCGGACTCAGCCGCCAGGACTTGACCGCCTTCAGATCCGGCAGCGACAGCGAAAACACTGCCCAAAACAACGCCGGTCAGAAGCACGATTGCAAGGAATAAACCGATCAATTTCTTACTCATATGCTATTTCCCACCTTTAACAAAAATCGCTTTTCAAGCAAAAATACCTAAACGAAAATCAATCAACATCGTGATCCTCGTCAAATGCAAAATCGTTCAACTCCGGAAAATCAAGAAACTCAGCCAAAGTCATATTGAATGCAAACGCGATCTTATGCAATGTTGATACACGCGCATCCCTTGTCAAGCCGCGAACAATATTGTCTAGTGTAGACTGATTTAGTCCCGCGCGTTTAGCAAGATGATTTATTGCAAATCCTCTTTCCTTACATAATTGTCTGATTCGTTTTACATAAATCATCGAGTAGTCCATGCGCAATCCCTCATTGATGAATTTACCCTAGTGCAGGTTATTATAATGATAACCTCAAAATATATAGCAGTTACCCGAATTCGGGTTATTTCGAATAATAATCCGCCACAAAAACATCCAAATCGTGGATATTCCGGTGACGGAAAAAACAAAATAATTTATTGCTTACGAAATCAAATATTTTCCATGTGTTTCTTGCCAATTTCTTACATAATATGCCTAACTATTAAATAAAAGCAAAAAGCGCCGCAGGTAAATACCTGCGGCGCTTGATATGGATTTACTGCTCCAGCCACTTCAGTTCATCTTTCCAGGGCTCTTCATACTGGTAAGTACCGGTAAAACCGATCTCGCCGAACAGCGCACGGACGATGGCCTTCTGGGTCTCAGGAGTCTTGCTGAATGCGTGAATATAGGTATCCATATTCATGCAGTAATCGTAGTAAATATACGGAGAACCCATGGAAATGCCGATAGACTTTTCTTTGCCGGCAGTCAGCGCAAAGAAGAAGTGTGCGCACTCTTCGCAGAACAGACCCGAGCCGCCCATAGGCATATGGGGCATGACAAAGGACGGATACAAAATCAGATCATACTCGGCGGCAATTTTCTCCATTTCCTCGTAGGATTTCAGGCAGCGCTGTACATGGGCACGGATGCCCCGGCGCTCAAACTCCTGAGCCATGGCCTGCATTTCCACGTGGAAGGTATCCACATGGGAAGAGCAAATGATCGCAACACTCTTGATCTTGGTCGGATCCAACGGCAGCAGATTCTTGTTGTCGCACTGCAGCACAAGAGAATTCTCCGCCACCTTGGTATTGAAATCACGGATCTGCTGACGGATTTCCTCGGTCATGACCACTTCTTCCTGAGGCTCGAAGAATCCAAGTTTTTCCTTCATGTACAGCACACGCTCGCAGGCGTCATCAATGCGGCTCTCAGCAACCCGGCCATCCTTGACCGCGCGCTCGATGATGTCGATGTAGTCCATACGGCGCACGCTCAGCAGCACGTCGTTACCGGCATTCAACAGCGCCACGAACAGATCCTCGGGATCGGGGTACGCAGTTTTCAGAGCGCCCATGTTGATGCCATCGGTGACCACGCAGCCCTTGAAGCCCATCTGCTCCTTCAGAAGGCCCGTGATGACCTTCTTAGAAAGGGTCGTGGGTGTGAAATAGTTGTAAATACGGGAATTATCCACCGCCGGGAAACCTTCGTGGCTGGGCATAATGGACAGCACGCCACCGTCAATCATCGCCTGGAACACGCGGCCCTGAGCGGCCCACCACTCTTCCATGGTGCTGCCGGTGTAGGTATTGGTAAAGTGACCGTCACGGTACTCGCGCTTATCTCTGCCGGGGAAATGCTTGGCGCAAACGCCGAAACCGTTAGCCTGAGCGCTGCGGATGAATGCCAAAGACAGTTTGATCAGGGTATCCGGATCGTTACTGGTAGTGCGCATGATGTTCACAGCTGCAAATCGCGGAGGAAGATCCACATTGGGTGCCCAGGTAGAGTTGCAACCCAGGGACTTACCGTTCAGCGCCAGCAATTTTGCATACTCTTCCATGGCCTCTTCGGAATTATTGGCACCCAGAGCAGGCACGCTGCAAAGGCTCAAAAGGTCCGTACCATGGGTAGCACCCGGCTCATCCTGGGTAAACAGAGGCGGAATCCGAAGCGCATTACTGACTCTCTGGGTCCACTTACGATAGAAAGTGCTGTCCTGCGGCTCATCAATAAGCGTGCTCGAAAGATTCACTGTAGTCATCATCTCGTTGCAGGTGTGCCAGATATTGCCGATGGGGTTTTCCGCCAGCCATTCCTCCAAATTTTCAATACCCATCAAATAACCGAGTTGCACCTGGCAAGTCTGACCGATCTTTTCGCGAAGAGTCAGTTCAGAAAGAGCAGGTCTGCGTTTCATTGCCATAAGTATATCCTCCATATTTCACGCCGTCGGTACAGCCATCGCGATAAATCCATTATATTATGTGCGCATAAATTGTCAAGTATCATCTTGCGGGGATTGCCCCTTGACAAGCAGTAAAAATCCGTGTTAAATAAGCGTAGAACAGAAATGCGAAAGGAACAGATAACCATGAAAACAGCAGTAATTTCCCGGGTTGAAGAGATCATCGACTGGAACAATGTAAACACCGTCGCCATTAATGAACCCCTGCACGGAAAGCCCACCGATGTAACCGCCTGGGCGCAGATCGGCTACGATGACGAAGCCCTGCACCTGCGCTTAAGCGCCAAGGAGGGCGCCATCCGCGCGGAGGAGACCGGCCCGGTGGGCACCCCCTGCAGCGACAGTTGCCTGGAGTTCTTCTTCTGCCCCATGGAAGGCGATAAGCGCTACTTCAATCTGGAGTTTAACCCCAATCTGTGCCTGTATCTGGGTATGGGCACCGGGCTATCCGACCTGACCCGCATGATCCCCGAGGAGGAAGAAGGCAACGGCACCGTCTTCACTTTCCGCCCCGTTTGTACCACAGACAGCGAAACATGGAGCGTCACCTACCGCATCCCCTACTCCTTTATCCGCCGCTTTTTCCCGGATTTCACTGTGTTTAGCGGCAAGCGCATCCGCGCCAATTTCTATGCCTGCTCCGATCTGAAGACCCCCAGCCACTACCTTTGCTGGAATCCCATTACCCGCATGGGCGCCGGTGTCTTCCACACGCCCGACCAGTTCGGCGAACTCACTTTTGAATAAGCAAAAAGCCGAGTGCATCAGCACTCGGCTTTATTTATTTCTTCACTTGCCCCAATTCTGCGGTCCGCTTATACGATGCATCGAAAGCACGCTGCACCAATTCAAATAGCCCCTCATTTTGGAAAACACGCACACCCTCAATGGTACTTCCGCCGGGTGAGCATACCTCGCGGCAAAGAGTTTCGGGAGATTTCTGCGTCTGCAGCATCATCGTTGCTGCACCGCGCAGCATCTGTGCCGCATAAGCCCTTGCATCTTCATAGCAAAGTCCGGCTGCTTCTCCGGCTTTAGCCAGCGCGTCCGCAAACAGATATGCATAGGCAGGGCCGCAGCCGGCTACCACGCAAGCAGCATCGATCAGCGTCTCATCAATACGCTCCAGCCGACCGGTCGGACGCATCAACTCCGCAAAGGACATTTCCTGCTCTTGTTTCAGCCTGTCGCAGACAGTGTAAACCGTCATGCCCTCCCCCAGCGCCACCGGCGTATTGGGCAAAATGCGGATCACCGGATTCGCACTTGTGAGCATCTGGCGAATAGCCGAAACCGTGATTCCGGCTGCCATGCTGATCAGCACCACCTTGGGATTGTGCGTCAGTGCGCTCTGAAGATCCCTAAGCAAACCGGGCATATCATGGGGTTTCACACCAATGAAAACAAAATCGCATCCCAGGATCACGCTCTGCGCATCCGTCAGCAACGCACCGGTGGCAGCGCATAGCGCATCCAGCCGCTGTGGATGCCGGTCAGCGATATATAGTTCGTGCGCTTTACCGCCACCGATGGCCTGCGCCAAAGCGCTGCCCATGTGACCGCATCCTATAAAACCGATCTTCATATTCTTCTCCTTATCTGACCTGTCCGCTTCCCCGGATAACATACTTATATGCGGTCAGTTCCTTAATCCCCAAAGGACCACGGGCGTGCATCTTTTGAGTGGAAATGCCCATTTCACAGCCAAAACCGAACTCGCCGCCGTCGGTAAACCGGGTAGACGCATTGACATACACCGCTGCGCTGTCCACGCGCGCAGTAAAATACTGCGCCGCCTCTTCATCATTTGTGATAATCGCCTCGCTGTGACCGGTGGAATGCCGTGCGATATGCGCTACCGCCTCTTCCACGCTATCAACCACTTTTACCGCCAATATATAATCCAGGAATTCTGTGTCAAAATCTTCAGGATTCGCTTCCAAACCCATAGAGAATCTCTCAAAAAGTTCCGGACAAAGCCGCAATTCCACCGCATTTCTGCCGGATGCGACGCGGTCATCGACCAGCCGCTTAGCCAGCATAGGCATCAATTCATCCGCCACATCCCGATGGATCAAACACACCTCCGCCGCATTACACACCGAGGGTCTTGAAGTTTTGGCATTCTCCAGAATATCCAGCGCCATCTTCAGATTGGCCGCTTTGTCGATATACACATGGCAGATGCCCGTACCGGTCTCCAGGCACGGAACGGTCGCACCCTCCACGCATGCGCGGATCAACCCCCGGCCGCCTCTTGGGATCAGCAGATCCACAAGACCGGATGCCCGCATCAAAGCATTGGCGCCGTCTCTGGAGCAATCATCCAGAATCGAAACCGCATCTTCCGGCACACCGGCCTCACGCAGACCCCTGCGCATGGCATTTACAATTGCGCGTGAAGTACGGTAAGCCTCTTTGCCGCATTTTAAAACGCAGGCATTACCGCTTTTCAGCGCCAGCGCCGCCGCATCGGAGGTTACATTGGGGCGGCTTTCATAAATAATGGCAATCACCCCCAAAGGCACAGCCACCTTGCTGATCAGCAGTCCATTGGGGCGCTCCACCGTTTCCAAAACTTTTCCCACAGGAGATTCAAGCGAAGTCAGAGCACGGATACCGTCGGCCATAGCCATGACGCGTCCTTCATCCAAACGCAGCCGGTCCAGCATCACAGCGCTCACCGTCTGCGATGCGGATTCCATATCCAGCCCATTGGCCTCAATAATAGTATCAGCATCCGCCAACAGCGCATCCGCCATCCGATGCAATGCATCATTGATCACGTCGTGACCAAGCACCGCCAGCGCAGGTGCCACTGCTTTAGCCTTGCGGCAAACACAGATCGTCGAATTTTCCATCATCTGCGCTCCTTTGCGTAAAAGCGCGTGCCCACCTGCTGGCCGTCCAGCAGCGCATACAACCGTTCCGGGGTCGCGCCGTTTGTAATGAGCATATCCGTACCCCCTGCCATGCAGATGCCGGCCGCCCGCAGTTTCGTTACCATACCACCGGTGCCCAGACCCGAACCTGCGCCACCGCCCAGAGCGAGTACCTTCTCATCCAGTTCAAACACTTCGCTGATAAGTTTTGCTTCCGGATCTTTATGGGGATCAGCAGTATAAAGTCCGTCAATATCCGAGAGCAACACCAAAAGTTCTGCCCCCACGCTCACGGCAACTTCCGCAGCCAGCGTATCATTATCGCCAAAAACGATCTCCGCCGTAGCAACGGTATCATTTTCATTGATCACCGGCAGTACATTCATGGAAAGCAGCGCATTAACGGTATCTATAAACTTGCCGTGGCGGTCTTCGCATTCCAGGTCAGGGGCGGTAAGCAGGATCTGCGCCACAGTATAGTTATACTCCGCAAAGATCTTCTCATATGTGTGCATCAGTTCGCACTGGCCCACCGCGGCACAGGCCTGTTTCATGGCAATGTCTGCAGGTCTGCTCTTTAAGTGCAGTTTACCCACGCCCATTCCAATAGCACCGGACGACACCAAAATAACTTCATTTCCGGCATTCATCAGATCCGCCACAACCTTGCAAAGTGCTTCGATCCTTCGGATATTCACACAGCCGTTTTCATAAGTAAGGGTCGATGTGCCGATTTTAATTACGATTTTCATAATTCACCTCCGAAAGCAGATGTTTCAAAGCAAAATGGAGTTTGCGCGAGATCATCACACAAACTCCATTACTATGCGAATATTGCGTCAAATGGTCTTGCCTGCAAAAATGACCTGCTGTACATTCATCCAGTGATCGACAAACACCAGATCCGCGCGCTTGCCTACACAGATCTCACCGCGATCCAGCAATCCCACCGCACGGGAGGGGTTAAACGACGCATAACGGAAAACATCCACAATGGATGCACCGGTATGTACCATCATATTGCGGCAGGCGACATTCAGTGTCAGTTTCGAGCCGGCGATCTCACCTGCCCAGTCAAAGTTGATGTCGTTGACACCGTCATAACCGGGAGGAGTCGGGCCGTCAAAAACGCAGGCATCGGAGATCAGCATCAGCCGATCCTCGCCTTTGATCCGGCGCACAAGGCGCTGCATATACGGATCCACATGAATACCCCTGCTGTCGCAGATCATTTCCGCATATATATCTTTGTTATAGTTCACGGTCTCGTCCACACAAACACCGCGGCACTCGGGGTACTTGGGCAGATCACCGGTGGCGTTGGTGTGGTGAGTGCCAATGCATAGACCGTAAGGGATCAGTTTCTCGATTTGAGCAGGAGATGCCTCACTGTGGCCTACCGCGAAACGCACATTGGGGTTAACGCGCTTGCAGTCTTTCACAAACATCTCGATATTTTCACGCTCGGGAGCAACCACCCAGACAACAGCATCGCTGCCCATCTGCTCCACCACGGGCATATACTGCTCCGGATCAATCGGGCCCTGCCAGGGGTTATTTTCCCGGTCAGCGCCGAACTTTGGATTCATATAGGGCGCCTCGGTATAGAAACCGACGATGTTGGCACATTCCGGACGCTTCATGGCCTCCTGAATGTACTTGGTATTGGCGACCAATTCGTCCTTGGGCATGCTGAAATAAAGCGTCGCCAGCATAGAGGTCGTACCATGCTCCAAATGCACCCGTGCGCAATTATCAGCATCCTCATGCACCCAGTAAGTACCGCCGGCATGGGTATGGATATCCACAAAACCGGGTCCCACAAACGCGCCCTTGGCATCAATGATCTCCGAACCTTCGGGAACGGGGGTATTGCGCATCTCACCGAAACCGGTGATCACACCGTCTTCCATAAACAGTACCGCTTCGGGGATCAGATGATCACGCATGACCAGAGTCGCATTAATAACAGCAGTCATAGTTCTACCTCACTATTTGCAGCATAATGCCGCGAATTTTCTTTATAGTACATCAATTTTTTGAATATATCAAGTACCACTAAAACTTTTTTAATGCAAAAAGCACCACCAAAAGGTGGTGCTTTTGAATTTTACAGCAACGGAATACCTGCATCCTCGCAGATGCGCACAGTTTCCTCATCCCAGATGCTGGACTGCACTTCGCCGATATGGGCGCAGCCCATCATCAGCATACTGAGGCGGCTTTGACCAATACCGCCACCGATGGTCAGCGGCAACTGGCCGTCCAGCAGCATCTTATGGAACGGCAATTCTTTTCGTTCCTCACAGCCTGAAATCTTAAGTTGCTTTTCAAGCGCCGCGGCATCCACGCGGATACCCATAGACGAGATCTCAAGCGCATGACCCAGCAATTCATTCCAGAAGAGGATGTCGCAGTTTAGATCCCAGTCATCATAGTCCGGTGCGCGAGTACCGTGAGGCTTGCCGGAAGCCAAAACGCCACCGATCTGCATGATGCAAGCGGTATGATGTTCCCGGGTAAAAGCGTCTTCACGCTGCTGGGGTGTCAGATCGGGGTACAGTTGTTCCAGTTCCTGAGAGGTGATAAACGCCACTTCCCTGTCAAGTTCCACGCGCAGTTGGGGATAGCGCACATGCAGCCGGTCATTGGTATTGCAAATGGCATTGACAATGGAGCGAACAATTAATTTCAAATAATCCAGATTCCGGTTTTCTTTAGTGATGATCTTCTCCCAGTCCCACTGATCCACATAGATGGAATGGATATTGTCCAGTTCCTCATCCCGGCGAATAGCGTTCATATCCGTGTACAAGCCATTGCCGATGCTGAATCCGTAGCGCTTCAGGGCAAGGCGCTTCCATTTTGCCAGTGAATGCACCACCTGGGCATCCGCGCCCACCGCAGGTACATCAAAACTCACGGGACGCTCCACGCCGCTGAGGTTGTCGTTAAGACCCGACTGTTCCGTAACGAACAGCGGCGCAGACACTCGCTTTAAGTTCAGCGCGGAAGAAAATTCCTCCTGGAACGTAGTCTTGATGTAAGCAATAGCCCGCTGGGTATCATAAGCATCCAGCAAAGGGCGATAGCCTTCCGGTATGTAAGTAAAGTTCATGGGAGCAGCCTCCTTTTAGGAAGATGCTCCCATTGTACTATTTTTTACGGAAAAATCAAGTGCCTTCTTGGCTTAAAGCGGGATCACACTTCGCCTTCGTGTTTCTTTGCCTGTTTCTTTTCAGGTGTCAGTGCGACTTCTCCGTTAAGGTACATGGCTACCAATCCCAGCAGCACCAAAATAACGGAAATGTAGATGATCACCGGGATGATATCCTTGTAAATAACCGTGCAAATCAGTCCGGCCACATCGCCGCCGATGATCAGTGCAGCCAAATAACCGAAAAAGGTCAAGCCGCCGGCAAACAGCATTATCATAATGCCGTAGCCAAAAATAGTCTTCAAAACAGCCGAAATCTTCTTGCAAATTTCTTTCATACTGTTACCTCCTTACAGACCCAGAATAGGCAGCCAGCCCATCAAAACGGCAACCTGCAAAATGAGTTGGGCAGCAACCCACCACAGGTTATTCTTAAAAGTCTTGCTGAAATCCGACTGGGCGATGGTCATACCGGCATACATGCCCAGACCCAGCGGAGGGGTAATGCCACACATAACGCCGCAGATGCAGGGCAGCATTGCAGCAGCCAGCAGCGGATTGACGCCCACATTGGCCAGCAGTGTGATAAACACCGGTCCAAAGATAACCACCTGGGAAGAACCGGGAACCACCATGCCCATAACGCAGGTGATGGCGCAGATCGCCAAGACCATACCCAGTTTTCCGAAATTCCAGGTAGCCATCACGACACCCAGAGCCTGCGCAACGCCCAGATCTTCAAACATAGCGCCGATCATATAACCGAACACGCAAACACCGATGGCAGGAGAAATGGATTTAACACCGTCTGCAAACATTTTTGCCATTTTTTGAGGGGTAATAGCAGACTTGTCCTTGGTGATCAGGCAAGCATAGATAGAAGAAATGCCGGCGGTGAACAGCAGAACAGACTTAGAAAGGTACTTCGCACCATTGGTGCCCAAGCGATCCACAAAAAAGTTGTCAGCAAACGCAGCATCCAGAATAAAGGGCAGCAAAATGATCACGGGCAGCAGCATTGCCTGCCAACCGGCCTTAAAGGTCTCCTTTAGGCTGGGGAGTTCTTCCTTGCTCATAGGCTTGACCTTGTAGTACTTGCAGAATGCCCAAACCATGATAAGCCGCTGAGCGACAAACCAAAGAGCAATGCCCCAAAGAACGATCCAAAACTGACCCTGGGTCACATCCGCAATACCTGCACCGGCAGCGAAAGTGGTGAATGCTGCCATAGCAGCCACAATATTGGAAGAAGGCGGGATCATATTGCCCAGATAACTGGCATTAGACTCGATATTTGCAGCCAGTTCCGCAGGGAAACCGGTGCGCTTCATGGAAGGAATGGTCAAAGAACCGGTGGCCATAACGTTACCCGGACCACTACCGGACAGCGCGCCCATAAACGCACTGGCGATAACGGCAGTGTAACCTGCGCCGCCTCTGATACGGCCGATCAAAGACAAAATAACAGCGATACAACTATCCACGATCTTGGTCTTGGTCAACAGGATCGACATGGCAACAAACGCCACCATAGAGTAAAGCAGCGATGTGCTCAAACCCTCATCGATGTAAACCAGTACATTGCTCCAGGTGCCGGTAACAAACAGCAGCACCACGAAAGCCAGCAAAACCGCCTCATAAACAGGACGCTTGAAGGCCAGGAACCACACGCAGATCACGACCAGCATGACGCCTAGGTACAGTAAAGATTCCATAATTTCACTTCCCAATCAGTTATTTATGCGAATTAACGCAACAAGCGTATTTTACAAATATTTCATTTTTCCGTCAACGAACTATTCCAAAATCGAATAATGTTGTTGAAATCTAAAGAATATTGTGTTACTATGGCATCAGGAAGGTGATTTTATGAATACTAAGCAGTTAGAGTATGCCGTAACGCTGGCGCAGACCCGAAATTTCTCCCAGGCCGCCCAGCAACTGAACATGTCCCAACCCACCCTA
The DNA here is from genome assembly GCA_045591725.1 of Faecousia sp. GTDB lineage: Bacteria > Bacillota > Clostridia > Oscillospirales > Oscillospiraceae > Faecousia. Next base: position 9,540 of record JAZNTI010000006.1, on the reverse strand, counting down.
AGCAAACAGATCCGCGCCTTGGAAGAGGAACTTGGCGTGCAGCTATTTGACCGCAGCAGCGTCCCCCTCACCCTCACCGGCGCGGGGCAGACCTTTATTCAGGAAGTGCGGGAATTGCTGCATAAGGAAAACCGTCTGCGCCTGGTGATGAACAGTTTTAAAGACGGCCGCCGCGGACAACTGGTCATCGGCATCTCCCCTTTCCGTTGCTCCTACCGCATTCCGGAAGTGGTGCGCAAACTCCGGGATGAGTTTCCCGGTCTGCAGGTGATCCTTCGAGAAGAATCCAGCACCGCCCTGCATCGAGGCGCCGCTGACGGAGATTTTGACCTGGCTGTGATGAATCTGCCGGTGGACGAAGCGCTTCTTGCCACCAGGATGCTCATGCCGGAATCACTGATGCTTGCAATTCCCAAAAGATTTGCCAAACATATCCCGGAGCAAACAGAAACCATTGCCCTTTCCGATTGTGCCAATATTCCCTTTGTTGTCCTCTCCGGAAAACAGGAATTGCGCAAAATGTTCGAGAGTCTTTGCGCAGCGTCCGGATTCCAGCCGGAGATCGCTGCGGAAGTGGTGGGCATTTTGTCCTCGGTCTCTTTGGCGCGTGCCGGTGTTGGCGCTGTGCTGCTTCCCAACAGTTTCACCGGCGAACTTATAAACGAAAACGACCTTCGTTTTTTCAAACTTCCGCAGGACACCCTTTTCCGCCGCCCGGCAGTGGCCTACCGCAAAGACCGTACCCTCTCCCCCTACGCCCGCCGCGCCCTGGAATTACTCACAGAAAAATAAAAAGACCCCCATCGGGGGTCTTTTCTTTTTAAGAATTGCGTAGCATTTCCAACGCGCGGTCATAAGTCAGATGCTCAAGTTGCATCTCGTTACCCTTTTCGTCCAAAATCCGCAACATGTTGCTGATTCTCTCAAGAGTCATCGCCAATTTTTCCGGTGTATCGTCCATCACATGAAGGCGATAGATCACCCGATCCAAATTATTGGACGGTTCGATCACATCGCCGATAGCCTTAAATGTAGCATTCTGAAGCACTTGCGGCATCTGCTCCACTTCCTCGATACCGCTGATGGCGCAGATCTTACCGGGATTCAATGTCACATAGTAATTGACGCAGCTTTTGCTGAACTTGGGGTTATCCAGTTTAAGCACATCAGCGCTGCCCATGCTGCCCGTCAGAGCAAATTCGATCATCAGATCCAGGGAACTGATGCCGTTCAAAGGACCGGCAAACACATAAAATTGCTCGCCGCCCATGCGCAGGCCGGACTCATAGAAATAAAAATCTTCCCCGTCGATGAAACCTTGGAACATCACAATGCCGTTCTTTAGACCCATCTGCTTCATGAAGTCAAGCACCGCAGGCTCCGCCTTTTCCCGATAAAGGTCGATGTAAGACGAGCCAAATACATGCAAAATCGCCGAAGCGGCCACTTCGCCCTCGCTGACAGCGCGATGCTTCATAAATCCGGAAGAAAGGCTGAATTCTCCGTCACGCATGGTGTAGTGCAGGAATATCTCCTTATCGCTCTCAATGTATTGTTCCACAAAGATCTTCTTGCTGGTGGAGCGATTAAATAGCCATGTGTAATTTTCGATCAGTTCACGCTCATTGCTGCACTTGCGGATACCGCGGCTGCCGCTTTCATCCGCCGGCTTGACCAGCACGGGATAGCGGATCTGCGCCAGATCCTCCGCCTTGAACTCCATAGAAAGTTTATACTCCCGGGGTACGCTCACACCGTAACGCAAACACGCATCCTTAAAGCGCCGCTTATCGTTGGACAAAATCTCAAACTGCTCCGGCGTTCCGCAGCAAGGCAGTCCGGCCTTTTGGCAGATCTGCGCATAAAAGGGCAAATGCGAATCCGTCCAACCCACGAAAACGCCGTTGATCTGCATATCACGAATAAGTTGCACCATGGCATCGATATTGGAAATGTCGATATCCACCGTTTCATCAGCGATCTGCTTGGAAGGCGATGCCTCCACGGGATAGAAGTTGGCAACAACTGTCTTCACGCCCAGTTCCTTGGCGCGTCTGACCGCGCAGGCAGCCAGGGCCGTTCTGTCCATCACCAACAATTTTTTGCCTGCTAAATTCACCATAAAAATCACTCACTTTAATAGTACTTTTACATAAGCATCCTGATGGCTCAGGACCTCTTCCATACGCTGAGGGTCATCGAATTTCAGTACCAGCGTACCGATTGCCTCATTAGCGCCGGAGAAATCACCCACGGTCGTGCCGTTTTCGATCCAAAGGTCTTCCTCCACCACATTGCCGGCGATCTCCTCACTGATCCACAGCCGGTCAAAAACACCTGCCCGGGCGCTGTGGAGAATGATCTCTGCCCAGCATCCGTTATAGGGGCGCTGCTGCACATCCGTCACGGGCTCTCCCACCGCAGCGCAAACCGCTGCCTTAATCAGATCCACACCCGTATTGTAGCGCAGCATCTCCGCCAGGCGGTTGCCGCCGCCCCGGGGAGACAGTTCCATGATATACGCTTTACCATCGGTGCACTCTCTGGTCTCAATATTGTAAATCGAGGTCCGCATATGAAGCAGTTCCAGCAGCCGCTGGATCTCGTCTGTCAGTTCCTGTTGATGCTGCTGAGAAATGGTAGCCGGCCAACTGAACGCCGCTGGCGTATAAGGATTTCCGGCCTTCTCATCAAAACGCTGTGCAGAAAAAGAAACGAATTGCAGTTTCCCATCTACTGAGAAAGAATCAGTGTCCGAAGAATGCCCAACTTTTTGAAGATAATCTTCGACAATGAATTGCTTACTGCGGGAAAACGACAGTGCATAGTCGATGCTTCTGCGCAGATCTTCCGCCGCGTCGATTCTGATCACGCCCTTGCTGCCGGCGCTGTCCACCGGCTTGACGATCACCGGCCAGTGAAAAAGTTCTGCATCCCAGATAGCCTCCTCCGGATCAGAATAACCCTTGGCCATAGGCACAGAAAAACCGTGCTCCGTAAGAAAACGGCGAAAACGCGCCTTATCCTGCAAAATGCAAACAGATTCGTAAGGTCCGCAGGACGGCAGACCCATCTGCTCGGCAACATAAGCAGCCGTGACCACGCCCGGATCGCAGGCAAAGGACATTACGCCGTCAACCTTCAAACGCCGTGCGGCATCCAGCACCGCATCCTTATCTATAATACTCACATTGCAGTATTCATCCGCGTATTTATGGGCAATATTGTCCGGCAGATAATCACAGGAAATGGTATAAATCCCCATTTCTTTTGCTGCTTTAATCACAGGGATCAAATAACGGGATCCGCCAAGAAGCAACAATTTCCTCTGTTTTGACATGAAAATTCCTCATTTTAAGCATATTTCTAAAAAAATCATACCACATACAAAAATCATTGTCAACAAGCCGGTCATTGCACGCACCCCTCCAAATTATCCCACTTTGAGCAAAAGAAAAGACTCCCCTTGGGAGTCTTTTTCTGTTGCGAAAGAGCGACTAAAAGTAGTATAAATAGGGGTAAGAGAGACTAAAAGTAGTGTAAACCAGCTCTGATTTACCGATCCAACTTTTTGAATATTTCAAGAATACAGTATTCTCCACGCTCCGTCCATTCTTCAGACAAGTATTTTACCATGTAATCATGTGCGGATTTCCAATTATCAAACAATCCATTGTCGTTCAACTTGCTAAACTCAGGCATAAAGAGTACGCCTTCTTCATCGCAGCCATGCCAGCGGCAAATAAACATACAATCACAAATAATGGAGAAGCTGCCGGAATAATCGCAAGGATATGATATATCATAACCAATAAATTGGTAACCCTCAGGGATAGCATGGTTTGTTCCACTATTGCGCACCCAAATCAGTTCGAAATTATCGGACTCCTCGAACAAAGAAACAAACTGTAATGCGGTGCTTTCCGTTTGCATTAGTTCATCTGCAAAATTGAAATCATCGAGAAACTTTTTAGAAAGGTGTTTTTGTAAGTCTGTAAGTTTTTTGCGTTGTTTATCCCCTAAATCAAGTCCCATTCTGCCTGTTCCATTATAAGTCTTATCAGGTTGATCATCATATGGAAGTGCATATATTTTAAGAGGCTGTTTTCTAAAACGGGGCAATTCCTCAGAATATAGTACATTATATTTCTTTACTGTTACAAATTGAGCAATATCATATATCTCTTTTTCTGTTATACAACCTGTTTCATAACACTCATAGCAAATACTCTTCAATAATTTCACCACCTTTTTGAATATTATATCACATAAGCATCTCTTTTTCAACAGGACGAAAGAAACCTCTCTTGCCTTGGTAGACAAAAGAGGTTTCTTTCGTGGCGGAGATGGAGGGATTTGAGTCAATCATTGTGTTGCCGTCGTCCAGCCGCCGGCAAGCAACAGTCCACCGGACTGTTGCATTTAGTCTGTTCAAATCCCTCCCGTCACATTAAATAAGAAAGCACCCCACAAGGGGTGCTTTCTTATTTGGCGGAGATGGAGGGATTTGAACCCCCGCACGCCTTTCGACGCCTAGCGGATTTCGAATCCGCACCCTTCAGCCACTTGGGTACATCTCCGTTTCAGCCTGGTCATTATATCAACTTATGCCATAAAAATCAAGGCTTTTCCTGCCGTTTCTTTGCCAGTTCCATCACTGCCGGCATCTGATCCATGATCTTCCCATAATTCTCCCGACGATGAGGTTTCAAACAACCGCTGCAGTCTTTGATACCGTCCTTGGTATAGGAATAATTACCGCCGCACCGGTCACCCAGCGCATATAAAGGGCAGTAACAAAAGAGACAACTGAAATGCTCCGGGTCCGCACCCTTATGGCAAGGATAATATTCACATTCCTTATTTTGAAAAAAGTCGTAATTTGCCATAACGCACCTCAAATCCAATTTGCTTTTCCGCAGGTTTATGCTATAATATGCTTAATAAATGTCCCATGGGTATTCCGTAGGCGGCTCTTTTGAAAAGCGCATGCGCTTGCCGCTTACCGGGTGATCAAATTCCACCGCATAAGACCAAAGCGCCAGTTCGCAGGGGTCTTCCAACTGCGCATATTTCCGTTCTCCCACCAGAGGCAAGCCGCGGCTTGCAAACTGCACCCGGATCTGATGCGTGCGACCGGTTTCCAACTCAATGCGCACCTTGCTCAAACCATTCTTTCTGCTCAACACACGGTAGCCGAGAGACGCCGGTTGAACACCCTTGCCCTCTTCGTGTGCAACAAATGTCATTTTTCGAGCCTTATCGCGCACCAAAAGATCATAAAATTTACCTAAATCCCACTCGGGCGAGCCATGAATAACGGCCAAATATTCTTTACAAAAGCCATCCTCGCGGATCTGCCGGGACAATTCCGATGCTGCCTTGGCGTTTCGCGCCAGCACCATCACGCCGCTGACCACCCGATCCAGCCGATGGACCGTCCGCACATCTTCTGTGCACAACTGCTGCCGCAGCAATTCCGGCATGCCGCCGGGCTCATCAGTAGAAAGCACCCGGGCCGGTTTAATGCAGACCACTATATCGTTATCAGAATATAAAATCTCCATAATCCACCCCCGGATTTTTATTCATCATACCAAAATACACTTCTTTTTTCAAGCACAAGGAGGATCATCCATGAAAATTGTTATTCTTGACGGCCACGCACTGAACCCCGGCGATCTGAGTTGGGACTGCATCAAGCAGTTCGGCGACGTAACCTACTATGACCGTACCCCTAGTGAATTGGTGGTCGAGCGCATCGGTGATGCCGATATTATTTTGTTGAATAAAGTACAAATCACCGGGGAGATCCTCGAAAAATGTCCCAGTTTGAAACTGATCTGCATCCTCGCCACCGGCTACAATGTGGTCGACTGTACCGCCGCAGCCAAACGCGGCATTCCCGTGTGCAATGTGCCCGGCTACAGCACCAACTCCGTGGCGCAGTTCGTTTTCGCCCTGCTGCTGGAGATCTGCCACCAGGTCGGTCTGCACAGCGCCTCTGTCCATAGCGGCGAATGGACCGCCTGCCCCGATTTTTGCTACTGGAAAGCGCCCCAAATGGAACTTTACGGCAAAACTCTGGGCATCATCGGTTACGGCTCCATTGGCAGCGCAGTGGCAAACATCGCAAAAGCCCTGGGTATGAAGGTGCTGGCCTACAGCCGCACCCCCAAGGAAGGTGCGGATTTCGTCACGCTTCCTGAATTGCTGGCAAAATCCGACGTCATTTCCCTGCATTGCCCCCTCTTTCCGGAAACAGCCGGCATGATCAATGCCGAAACCATCGCCATAATGAAAGACGGCGCCATACTCATCAATACTGCCCGGGGCGGCCTGATCGATGAGCAGGCCGTTGCCGACGCTCTACGCAGCGGCAAACTCTACGGCGCAGCGGTGGATGTGGTGAATCAAGAACCGATCAATGCAAATTCTCCTCTGCTCACCGCTCCCAACTGCATCATCACGCCCCATATCGCATGGGCACCGCTGGAGGCACGCCAGCGTATTCTGGACATTACCACCCGAAGCATCCAGGGCTTTATCGACGGAAACCGCGTCAATGTGGTAAATATGTAAAACGAAAACCTCCTGCCCAGCAGGAGGTTTTTCTTATTTGCGGTACAAAATATAGTCCATGGCGTTTTCAATAGTATCGCATTTGGTCTCAAATTTTACGGTTTTGAGGTACTGAAAACCGCACTTTTCGATAACCCGCCGGGAACGGTCATTCCAGTCAAAATGCCCGCAAATAATAAAATCCAACTTTTCGGCTTCAAAAAGCCACTTTATAACAGCCTTCACCGCCTCCGGCATCAGACCCCGTCCCCAATAGTCCTTGGACAGCACATAACCGATCTCCCTACCACGCAACTGCGCCAACTCCGGATGATCCTTTTCACTGTATTTCTTCACGCCCAATGAGCCGATGGCTTTGCCGTTATACTCCAAGGCAAACTCGTCCTTGCCGGCGATAAACTTCTCAAGGATCATTTTGGATTCCTCAATATCCTTATGGGGCATCCATCCTGCCATCTGACCGACCCCGTCAACCCGGGCATACTCATAAAAATCCTCGAGATCCGTCTCGCACCACGGCCGCAAAATCAGCCGCTCCGTGGTCAACACCACTTCGGTAATATCAATGATCGTATTCATATTTAATCCTTTCTGAAAATATCCAATGTATGATTGGAATAGCCGATAAGATCCAATCTTTCACATGTGGCAAAATGATACCGCAAAAAGAGTTCAAATGTTGCTTTGTCCATTTCATTAAGCGTCTGCCTCATATGATGCGCATAGCCATCCGTAGCCACAAAATGCAATTGCGTCACATCAAAATGACCGCGCAGCGCATCGATATCCTCCTTACGATGCAGTTCAAACAAATCCCAAGGCTTGGAAAAAGTCTTAAATGTCACAGGATCAAGCATACATTTTTCAATAATATTATGGATTTCACCGCGGATAAACCCATACATCAAAACAGACGCATCGCCCATACAATACGCGCAAAAAACCACGCCGCCCTTTTTCGTAACACGAATTGCCTCTGATAATGCTTGAAGTTTTTCCTCCTCAGTGAACAGATGATACAGCGGTCCCAAAACAAGGGTAATATCGTATGTTTCATCACTAAAACAGGACAAATCCTTTGCATTTCCCTGTAAAACGCGAACATTCTCACCGGGTAATGTATTTTTCTTAAAGCCCTCAATATTATGTTCCAGCAGTTCTACAGCATCAACCTGATAACCTTTTTGCGCAAAGTAGTGGCTGTATCTACCGGTAGCAGCGCCAACCTCCAAAATTTGCATACCGGGACGGAGATACTTTTCAATATAACGCAAAGTTGTCAGGAACTCCACTGAGCCACAACGGCTCGTAAGACGTCCATCCTCATCATAACTGCCGTAATACTGCGTAAGTGCTTGTAAAGTCTCCATAATTCTTTCCTCCAAATAAAAATAGTGCAGCACTTTCACTGATGAAAGCCTGCACTGCATAATCTTTACAATAAATCGATAATTACCAACCTAAAAAGAGTATGACAATGCAAGCCCGATGCCGTGCCAACGCACAGGATAACCGGACTTCTTAATATCTGCTTTTGCAATATAGCGGAACATTGTCACCTCTCCTTTCATGTTTATGCGATTATACATCCGCAATCATTCATTGTCAATAAAAATTTTAGCCTCCACCGTTTGGTGGAGGCTTTGTGTGTTCGCGTTACGGATCTTCCCAGGTAGGCCAAGTATTGTGCTCGCCGTTCAAAACATGCCGTGGGCATGTTTTAGGCGAGAAAAAACCTCCACATTTCTGTGGAGGCTTTGTGTGTTCGCGTTACGGATCTTCCCAGAGGAGCGAGCCGACCGCCGCCGGTGGCGGGTAAAGGGAGGTGAGCGAGTGGCAGCGGTCGATAAAATCAAGGATCAGCGTAAGCCCGAAGATTTTATCGGGCACCGCAACATAGCCCGCCAAGTATTGTGCACGCCGTTCAAAACATGCCGTGGGCATGTTTTAGGCGAGAAAAAACCTCCACCGTTTGGTGGAGGCTTTGTGTGTTCGCGTTACGGATCTTCCCAGAGGAGCGAGCCGACCGCCGCCGGTGGCGGGTAAAGTGAGGTGAGCGAGTGGCAGCGGTCGATAAAATCAAGGATCAGCGTAAGCCCGAAGATTTTATCGGGCACCGCAACATAGCCCTGCAAGTATTGTGAGCGTACATGTGCTTAACTTCTGTGTTCGGGTTGGCCGCGAACCCGAGCGCTGCCGGCGGCAGATACAGCGAGGGCGCAGCGTGTGCAGCGGTCTGTGGGCAACGAAGGCGCATTGTCGCCGAGGCGACCACAGGACACCGCAAACGGAAACAGGTGGACCACCTGTTCCACCCCAAAAAGAAAAAACCTCCACCATTTGGTGGAGGCTTTGTGTGTTCGCGTTACCTATCTTCCCAGGCAGTCGCCCGCCAAGTATTGTGAGCGTACATGTGCTTAACTTCTGTGTTCGGGATGGGAACAGGTGGACCCACATGACAATCAACACGAACTTTGGTGACCCATACCGGATTCGAACCGATGTTAACGGCGTGAGAGGCCGCTGTCTTAACCACTTGACCAATGGGCCGTTGGTGCACCTTCAGGGACTCGAACCCGGGACCCACTGATTAAGAGTCAGTTGCTCTACCAACTGAGCTAAAGGTGCAGGTCTTCTGTAGTTTTGCTCTGCTCCTCCAACATCCTACGCCTACAGTCGCAATATGTTGCTCGCCGGCGGCTTAAGTGCCGCTGCGCGGTTAGCCGCCGACACAGCCTTGCGGGCTAGTACCAACTGAGCTAAAGGTGCAGGTCTTCTTTCAAGGCATATACCCTGAAAACTGAACACTGTTTTCTTTTTGCAATTCTGATTTTGGTCAACACTGAGCCTGCTTTAGATCAAGCTTTCGGCTTATTAGTATCAGTCAGCTAAATATGTTACCACACTTACACCTCTGACCTATCAACGACATAGTCTACGTCGAGCCTCAGTGGAGAT
>JAZNTI010000005.1:0-23204 GCA_045591725.1 Faecousia sp. | reverse complement strand
CAATATCCTTCGGATGTGAAATAATGACCTGCGGTCATTGTGAAATATTCGGTGTGCCACCGAATGTGAAATGAAATAAATCCACTCACGCCCGCAGGCATTTCACATTGCGAAGCAACATTTCACGCACGAAGTGCATTTCACAAATCCCGCAAGGGATTTATTTCGTTGAAAAGAAACACCATTTGTCTGGTAGACAAATGGTGTTTCTTTTCTGGTGGAGACTACGGGACTCGAACCTGTGACCTCATGCGTGTGAAGCATGCGCTCTAACCAGCTGAGCTAAGCCTCCATATTGGGAACAGTTAGGATTATACCACAATTTAAGGGTTTGTCAACCCCATTTTCTTCCCTCTTGCGAAATCGCAGAAATCTGCTACCATATAAGAAAGAAGGTGAACGTATGCATTACGAAAATATGGTGCAGGGCATTTTCCTCGCGCGGCCCAACCGATTTATCGCACACATTGAAATCGGCGGCAAGGTCGAAATTTGTCACGTTAAAAACACCGGGCGCTGCAAAGAACTCCTGACCCCGGGCGCCAGCGTTTGGTGTCAGCATTTTGACGGCACGCACCGCAAAACCAAATTCGATCTCATCGCTGTGCAAAAAGGTGACCGGCTGATCAACATGGATTCCCAAGCGCCCAACAAGGCCGCCGGGCAATGGCTGACAAACGGCGGTTTGGGCGAGATCGAAGATCTGCGCGCAGAAGTCCGGCACGGGGATTCCCGATTCGATTTTGCATTCCAAAAAAACGGGAAGCAATGCTTTTTGGAAGTAAAAGGCGTGACCCTGGAGCATGACGGCGTTTGCGCGTTTCCCGACGCACCCACCGATAGAGGTGCGCGGCATCTGAAGGGTCTTGCGCAAGCGGCACAGGAGGGATACGGTGCCTATGTACTGTTCGTGATCCAAATGGCGGATGTGAAATATCTGCACCCCAACGATGCGACCGACCCGGCATTTGGCGCTGCGCTGCGGCATGCAGCAGAATCGGGTGTTCAAATTTTGGCGATGGATTGCGCTGTTGCTCCCGACAGCATGGAACTTCGGCAGGGTGTCCTCGTAAAACTATAAAAAGGCGACCCGGATTGGGTCGCTTTTTCTTATACATTTAAATAGGCTGCGATAAGTTTCAGCGTATTATAGACGCCATCTATGTGGCTGCGCTCATAACCGTGGCTGGCATAGACACCGGCACCGATGAGACCGTGGCGAATATCCGCGCCGCTGCGCAATGTTGCCTCCACATCAGAGCCGTAGTAAGGGTAGACATCCACAGCATAGTCCGCCTGCGCACGCTTGGCGGCATCAATGAGTTTGCCCACCACTTCATAACTGTAAGGGCCGCCGGAATCCTTGGCGCAAATGGAGACCTGACGCTCTGTACACTGCAGTCCGTCGCCCACGCAGCCCATATCCACAGAAATGGCCTCGGTGACACCCTTGGGTAAAGAGGCACTGCCGCCATGACCGACTTCCTCGTAAACAGTGACATGGACATAGGTGCGGCGGGAAAGCACCGCGGCGCTCTCTTTCAGATACTTGGCAAATCCCAGCAGAATACCCACGGAGAGTTTATCGTCCAAAAAGCGGCTCTTAAGATAACCGGAAGGAGTACGGCGGGTGCGGGGCTCAAAGCAGACGATGTCGCCCACCTCGACGCCCAAAGTATGCACCGCATCGGCAGAATCGGCTTCCTCGTCCAGCACCACTTCCATAGCGTTCCAGTCACGCTTGGAAGAGGAATAGTCGCCGTTGACATGCACTGACGCATTGCTTAATTGCAGCGTGCCGTCGATGACCTTGCCGCTGCGGGTATAGACCCACACATTTTCCGTTTCGGCATTATTGGCATTCATGCCGCCCAAAGGCGTAACACGCAGGCGGCCATTGCCCTTGACCTGCGCCACCATGGCGCCCAAAGTATCCACATGGGCCTCCAGCAGCAATGCATCTTCCCGGTCTTCACCGCCCAAGTCCACCAGCACGCCGCCCTTCTGCGTAAGTTCGGCACAAAAACCCAATTTATCAAAAGACTCCTTGACCCAGACGGCGGCTTTATCCGTATAGCCGGAAGGAGAATCGATGGACAGCAGGGTCTGGGTCTTTTCCCATGCGTATTCCGCGTATCTGCGTTCGATCATAAGTTAACCTCCAAAAATCAGGTAGTGCCACACGCCGGCAACTTCCCGCATAAAGTAATTGATCTTAATGGAAATCCACGAGGTTGGAGCAGGAACGCCCTTGGCCTCCACACCGCAGGCTTCGGCAAAAAGTCCGGCGCGGAAGAGATGATACTCGCTGGAAAGAAGACCGACGGTCTGCGGCCGCGCGCCGGTTTTTTCTTCAATAATATTCAAAGAAAACTGCAGATTTTCCCAAGTGGATGTGGCCTGCTCCTCCAGCCACAAGCGGTCGGGATCGATACCGCGGGCGGTGAGTTGATCGTACATGCACCGGGCCTCAGAGATATCCTCGTCCTCGCCCTGGCCACCGGAGAGCACCGCCACAGCATCGGGATATTCTTTCAAATATTCGTAAGCTGCGTCAATACGGTCACCCAATGAAACAGAAGGCTCTGTGCCATTGACCTTGGCGCCCAGAACGATGACATAATCGCTCCCGGGATCGGAATCACCGTAAGAAGCCTCGATGATCAGCGCCTCCGTAACGGCAAAACAGAAAATACCCAGTCCAACCACAACAGAAAGGATCAGCCGCAGCGTTTTTGCCACAGCGATATGCTTATCATTGAAAAGACCAACAAGAAGATACAGAAGATGGACACCGGCAAGGCCCAGGCAGGTAAGGCCCAGAAAACTATGGCCATGGATGCCAGAATAGAAAAACAGGGCGAAGATCAAAAACACCAACGGCAACAGCCACTTCAACGCCTTAAATACACTTTTCACGCAGTATCGCCCTCCCCTGCTCTTTTTCTACATTATAGCACAACGCAAAATGCAAAACAAGACACCCAAACGGGTGTCTTGCAATTTTTTACAAACGGATTTCGCGGACGATGCGGTAATCGCCGGCTTTGCCGGTTTCGGATGCGCCCAGCAAAAAAGTATCGACGGGCAGTTCACGGTCCATGGGATATTCCGAAAGTTTACGGTACATGGCGCTGACCTTTTGCAGATCATCATCGATAAATAGCGTGGAATGGAACTTGAATGCCTTGTCAAATTCATGCTGCGGCACGCCGAAGCGGCGCTCCAGGCGCTGATCCAGCGCATCATGGAGGTGGCGCAAGGTTTCATTCTCCGCCACCGGCAGCCAAAGGATCTTTCCGGCTTGCTCAGCACTGCACAGGCACACTGAAAACGGGCGCTGAGAAGATAAAAATTCCGTTAAGTCATCCAGCACCGCATCCGGCTGTGCCGTTTCGAAACTGATCTTCAAAGAAATATGCTGGGGCAGCGAAAACGCGACGGTATCCAGGCCGATATCTTCATTAAACTTCAGGCAGCGGGTGCGCAATTCTTTTTCGAAGTTTTCCGGCAATTTGCAGCCGATCCACAAATACATAGGCTTCTCCTTACACAGCAAGCCACCCAAAAGGGTGGCTTGCTTGGCTTAAATCAGACTTCTTTGCTCTTGGTGGCGATCTCCATGAGGCACTTGGCGACAAACTCGTCGGGCGTCATAGCGCCCAGATCCTCGCCCTTACGGGTGCGGACGGAAACAGTGCCGTTCTCCATATCCCGGTCGCCAATGACCAGCATATAGGGAATCTTCTGCATCTGGGCTTCACGGATCTTATAACCCAGTTTCTCGCTGCGGCAGTCAGTCTCCGCGTGGATGTTCACTGCATTGAGTTTAACTGCCAATTCCTTGGCATAGTCATGAGCACGGTCGGTAATAGGCAGCACCTTGACCTGCGTGGGCATCATCCACAGAGGCAGTGCGCCGGCATAGCGCTCGATCAGATAAGCCAGCGTACGCTCGTAGCAGCCAAGGCTGGTGCGGTGGATGATATAGGGGGTCTTCTTCTGACCGTCGGCATCAGTATACTCCATGCCGAACTTCTGCGCCAGCAGCATATCGATCTGGATGGTGACGATGGTATCTTCCTTGCCGAAGACATTCTTGTACTGAATATCCAGTTTGGGACCATAGAATGCGGCTTCATCAATGCCGATCTCATACTCAACGCCCAGATTATCCAGAATTTCACCCATGACGCGCTGGGCTTCTTCCCACTGCTCAGCGGTGCCCTCATACTTGATGCCGGCACGGGCGGGATCCCACTGGCTGAAGCGGAACGAGCAGTTTTCCAGCATGCCAACGGTATCAAGGCAATATTTTGCCAGTTCCAGACAGCCCCGGAACTCTTCCTCCAACTGATCGGGACGCAGCACCAAATGACCCTCGGAAATGGTGAACTGACGGACACGGATCAGGCCGTGCATCTCGCCGGAATCCTCATTGCGGAACAGCGTGGAGGTCTCGCCCAAGCGCATAGGCAGATCGCGGTAGGAGCGGGCGCGGTTCAGATAGACCTGATACTGGAAAGGACAGGTCATGGGGCGCAGAGCGAAGCACTCCTTGCTTTCATCAGCGGGATCGCCCAGCACGAACATGCCGTCCAAGTAATGATCCCAGTGACCGGAGATCTTATAAAGATCCGACTTGGCCATGAGGGGCGTCTTGGTCAGCAGGTAGCCTCTCTTCTGCTCCTCATCTTCCACCCAGCGCTGCAGCGTCTGAATGACCCGCGCGCCCTTGGGCAGCAGGATGGGCAGGCCCTGGCCGATCTCCTCCACAGTGGTGAAGAATTCCAGTTCGCGGCCAAGTTTATTATGATCACGCTTCAGCGCCTCGGCCTGCTTTTCAAGATAAACATCCAACTCCTCCTTGCTGGGGAAGCCAATGCCGTAAATACGCTGCAGCATTTTGCGGTTGGAGTCGCCGCGCCAGTATGCGCCGCAGGATTTGGTAAGTTTAAAGCCGTTATGCTTCACGCGGCCCGTGTGATCCACATGAGGGCCGGCGCACAGATCGGTGAAATCGCCCTGGGTATAGAAAGAGATCACAGCATCCTCGGGCAGATCGTTGATCAGTTCCACCTTATACGGCTCGTTGAGGCTTTCCATATAGGCGATGGCGTCGGCGCGGGGTTTCTCGGTACGCTCCAGGCGGATGCGCTCCTTGCAGATCTTCTTCATCTCCGCCTCAATTCGCTCCAGGTGCTCGGGCGTGAAGGCAAAGGGTGCATCGAAGTCGTAATACCAGCCTTCCTCAATGGCAGGGCCAATGGCCAGTTGCACCTCGGGCCACAGACGCTTGACTGCCTGCGCCATGATATGGGAGCAGGTATGCCAGTAAGTCTTGCGGTAATCAGGGTTTTCAAAAGTGTACAGATTTTCGTTTTCCATAGGTTTTTCCTCCTTTTGATACGGGGAAGGACAAAAATCCCACCCCTGAAAAATCAGGGGTGGGATACAAAGTATTCCACGGTTCCACCCTGGTTGCTCCGCACGCAGAGCCACTCATTGGCGCTTTAACGGGCGCACCCGATCCGGCATTTCCGCCGGATGGCTCGGAAGTGGTAAACGCAAGGCAGGTTTGCAGGATCCTCGCACCAAACGGATCCCTCTCTGAGCATCTTTCCTCACGCCGTGATCTTCGTCACAGCCTTTGCTTATGGAGTGAATTTATCACAAACGCCGGAAAAAGTCAATGCCCGTGGAGCAAGTTCTCTGAGATATCGCACTTTTTTATTAAGAAAACGGTAAAAATGTATTCCATAATTATTTGTAAATCCGGGGATGTTTTATGTAAACAGATCCTCCCCTACCACACAAGATATTGTGTTTCTATGCCAATTCTGTTCGTATATTTCGTAAAAAAGTTGACATAAAAACCATTTCTATTATTTGCAAAAAAGTTGTCGATTTATGGAATTTTGGCGAAATATCTTGACTTTTAGTGCAAAAATGTTATAATATTCACACTTTACAGCACATAGATTTAGTGTAAACTTTGTTCGATTATTCAAACGCGCAACCCCTTTGCGAAAGGAGGTCCATCCCATGCTGGAATGCAATCGCTATGTCAAGAAAAAAATGACCCTGCTGTCGCGCTACACCGCACTGACTCTCATTGTCGTGTGCATCATCATGCTGCTGTCGCAGACGGTTTTCGCCCGGAACACATATCTGATCAACGATGGCGAAAACACTATGATCTACACCACTTACGCAACCGACCCTGCGCAAATCCTGACAGAAGCAGGTTTGCAGTTGGGACAGGAAGATACCTTTATCACACAAAACTCCTCCGGCATGTCCGAGATCACGGTGCAGCGGCAGCAAGCCATCACCATCATCCACGCAGGTAAAATTATTAACGTCACCAGTTACGGCGAGACCGTTGGCGCGCTCCTGCGCCGGCTGAACATCATTTTGCTGGACAGCGATATCGTCGCCGTGCCCATGAATACCCAAACCTACAACGGCATGGTACTGCGCATCAGCCGCGCCACCCAAAGCGTGCAGACTTACACCGAAGTTCTGCCTCGGGATGTAGTCTACTGCTATGACGCCACATTGCCCCAGGGTGAAGAACTGGTGCTCACAGAAGGCGCTGACGGCGAGATCCTCTGCACCGCCACTGTCAACTATATTAACGGTCAGGAGATCAGCCGCACGGTGACCTCTCAAGTAGTGACCAAGCAGCCTGTCAGCCGTGTGGTGGCTGTGGGTACGTATGTGGAGACAAGCAAGACCCCTCCCATGCCGGAAGAACCCAATATTAATTTCGGCAGCGCCCCCATTATCACCGGAAACACCATCATCACCGCCGACGGCAAGGTACTGACTTTTACCGATTGCTACAACATGGTCGCCACCGCCTACAGTTGCAACGGTGAGCCCGGCATCACCTACAGCGGCACACCTGCCCGTGTAGGCGCCATCGCCGTTGACCCCACCGTGATCCCGCTGGGTACCCGGATGTTCATTCTGACCAACGACGGTCAGTACATCTACGGTGAAGCAGTTGCTGAAGACATCGGCGGCTCCATCAAAGGCTACAAAGTAGATCTATACTTTGATACCTTCGACGAATGCTGGATCTTCGGCGTGCGTGACTGCACAGTGTACATCCTCGAATAATATTCTTTTGTTGCAAAACCGCCTTTCTTCTGCTATCATAGCAGCAAAGAAAGGCGGTTATTTTTTATGGTTCGTGTCTGCGATATTCAGGTCATGAAACCTCTGCTGGAGAGTCATGGCTTCCATTTTTCCAAGGCAAAAGGTCAGAACTTTCTCATCGCCCCGTGGGTGCCGGAATCCATCGCGGAAGATTCCGGCGTGCAGCGCGACTGCGGTGTGCTGGAAATCGGTCCGGGCATCGGCCCGCTGACCCAGCAACTTTGCCTGCGCGCCGGAAAGGTCTGCGCTGTGGAACTGGACAGGCGGCTCAAGCCTATTTTGGACATCACTGTGGGTGAATTCGATAATTTGAACATCATCTGGAATGATGTGCTGAAACTGGACATCCCGGCATTAGTAAAAGAGCAATTCCCCGGCCTGCGGCCCATGGCCTGCGCCAACCTGCCCTACTACATCACCTCCCCCATTTTAACAGCGCTTTTGGAGGCGGACTGCTTTGAATGCGTGACGGTGATGGTGCAAAAAGAAGTGGCCCAGCGCATTGCGGCCAAGCCCGGCTCGGCAGATTACAGCGCATTCACAGTATTCTGCCAGTATTATGCAGAGCCGGAGCTGCTGTTTGATGTACCGGCGCACTGTTTCCTGCCCCAGCCGAAGGTCACCTCCGCAGTGATCACCCTGCGGCTTCGCAAGGAGCGCCCCTGGGACATTCCCGATCCGAATCTGTTCTTTAAGGTAGTGCGAGGCAGTTTTGCCATGCGCCGCAAAAAACTCAGCAACGGGCTTGCTTCCGCCTTCCCCCAACTGGGCAAGGACGGCGCGGCTGCTGTCATCGCCGATTGCGGTCTGCCGGAAAATGTCCGCGGTGAAACTCTGGATATAGCCGCATTCGCCGCCATTGCGGGCGCCGTGGCAAGGAGACTGAACAATGATTGAATTTCTGTTTCTGGATCTTGACGATACGATACTGGATTTTAAAAAATCCGAATCTGTGGCGCTGTCAAAAGCGCTGAAAAATGTGGGCATTGATCCCAACGCAGAAAATATCGCCCTGTACAGCGGCATCAACAAACTGCAATGGGAAATGCTGGAGCGCGGTGAGATCACCCGGGAACAGGTGAAAGTCAACCGCTTTGCCCGATTCTTTGAAGCACTGGGCGTGGATGCAAATCCGCAGGGCATCGCCAAAGATTACGAGCGTCTATTGGGCATCGGTCACTACTTCCTGCCCGGCGCGGAAGATGCTGTGGACAGACTCAGTAAAAAGTACCGGCTGTTTCTTGCCAGCAACGGCACGGCATCGGTGCAGGCTGGCAGAATGACCAGCGCCAATCTATACCGCTATTTTGAAAAAGTCTTCGTATCCGAGGAGATCGGCGCGGACAAACCATCCATGACATATTTCGAGAGATGTTTTGCACAGATCCCGGATTTTGATCCCCACAAAGCCATGATTGTGGGCGACAGCCTGACCTCTGACATCCAAGGCGGCAAAAACGCCGGAATCGCCACCTGCTGGGTCAACCCGCAGCACAAAATCGCTCCGGAAGAATTAAGCCCCGATCACGAGATCGAGCATCTGTGGCAACTGGAAGAATTGCTGGAGAAAATAAGTTAAAAGTTTTACTTGCTTTTTTCTTAAAACTATACTATACTGTTAAGGCTACCAGCAAACCACCTGCCGGTGTGATGGAATTGGTAGACGTAGTGGACTCAAAATCCACCGCTGGCGACAGCGTGCCGGTTCGAGTCCGGCCACCGGCACCAAAATAAGGGATACCCCATCCGGGGTATCCCTTATTTTATTGTTCTAATGAGGACGGACTCGAAAGGCGGCTCTTCCGCAAAAAAACGAGTCCGGCCATCGGCACCAAATCTTATACACAAAAAGAGAGCCAAATGCCTTGCGGCATTTGTCTCTTGTTGTTTTGATATCAAGCCAGCAGATTCTGCTCGGTCTCGGGATCAAAGAAGTGCATGACCTTGCCTTCGAAGGTCACATAGATGGTGCTGCCATAGACCAGCGCTGTGCGCTGCTCGTCTTCCAGGCCCACTGTGGGTATACGGACGATGAGTTTGTCGCCATTGTCCTCGACCACGTGCAGGTGCAGTTCGCTGCCCATCATTTCGTTAACAGTGACGGTGCAGGGAATTGCAGCGGCATCGCCGGATTCAGCCAGAGTCAGGTGCTCGGGACGGACACCCAGCACGATCTCGCGGGAATCAATGCCCTTAGCAGCCAGCATCTGCGCCTTCTTGCCGGTGACTTCGATCTTTGCACCGTAAGGAGTGACATAGTACTTGTCGCCCTCGCGGATCAGGTTGGTCTTGAAGGTATTCATCTTGGGAGCGCCGATGAACTCCGCGACAAACAGATTGGTGGGCCAATCGAACACTTCGGTAGGAGTGCCGACCTGCTGAATGAAGCCATCCTTCATAATGACGATACGATCGCCCAGGGTCATAGCCTCGGTCTGATCGTGGGTAACATAGATGAAGGTGGTATCGATCTTCTGACGCAGCAGAATGATCTCAGCACGCATCTGATTACGCAGTTTGGCGTCCAGGTTGGAAAGCGGCTCGTCCATCAGGAAGACCTTACAGTCACGGACCATGGCGCGGCCGATGGCAACACGCTGGCGCTGACCGCCGGACAGAGCACGGGGCTTACGGGTCAGGTACTCGGTGATGCCAAGAATCTCTGCAGCGGCAGTGACCTTTTCATAAACGATGTCCTGAGGCACCTTCTTCAGGCGCAGAGAGAACGCCATGTTCTCGAAAACGGTCAGGTGGGGATACAACGCATAGTTCTGGAAAACCATGGCGATATCACGGTCACGGGGCTGCAGGTCATTGACCACAACACCGTCGATCTCCACAGTACCGGCGCTGATATCTTCCAGGCCGGCGATCATACGCAGGGTGGTAGACTTGCCGCAGCCGGAAGGACCGACGAAAACGATAAATTCCTTGTCGGCAATGTCGAGGTTGAAATCCTGAACCGCGACCGTGTCCTTGCCGTAGACCTTTTTAACATTGGTTAATTTTACACTAGCCATAATTTCTTCCTCTTATCCTTTCACTGCACCGCCAGTTACACCTTCAACATAATACTTCTGCAAGCACAGGAACACTGTCACAACGGGAATCGCAACAATAACGCCCGCGGCACAGAACATGGTGTAATGGGTGTTCAAATTCGTTTTGGAAAGCCACTCGTACATACCCACGGCAACGCTCATGCCGGCGCTGTTTTCATGGACAATGTAACTTGCCAGCATGAAATCGCCCCAGGGTGCCATGAAGCCCATCAAAATGGTATAGATGATGATGGGTTTGGACAGCGGCATAATAACCTTACGGAATACGTCCCAACGGGTCGCACCGTCCACCCGGGCAGCCTCATCCAAAGTGGACGGGATGGTGTCAAAGAAGCCCTTGGACACATAATAGCCCATGCCGGAACTGGCGCAGTAGACGATGACAAGTCCCACAGGTGCCATCTGCATGGTCAGACCCAGATCCGAGAAGACCTTGTAGATCAGGATTATGGTCAAGAAGCCCGGGAACATGCCGAGGATCAGCATGAAGTTCATCAGGGTCTTTCTGCCCTTGAAGCGCAGACGGGACAAAGTATAACTCATGGAAAGAATAAAGAAAGTCTGGAAAAACGCGGTGGCAACACCCATGAAACCAGTATTCTTGAACCAAGTCATAAAATCGGTTTCAGTAAACAGACGAATGTAGTTATCAAAACCATATTCCTTGGGCCACAGATAACCCACCTGCATGCGGGTCTCCACACGGAAGGATTCCAGCACAATGCCGAAGAACGGGAACAGCCAAACGACCGTCATTAAAGCCAGAATGATGTACACCACGGTATTGCTGATAATACGGCTCGCGCGGGCGCCCATACCGGTCTTTCTGATGCGGTTTTCATTAGTTTTCGTCTTCATCACTTGAAATCCTCCTCATTTCTGGTAGACGGGATCACATTGTAGACGATCAGCGACAGGACCGCCACCACAACGAAGATCAGAATACCCACAAGCGAGGCCATGTAATACTTGGACTCGGTACTGCCAAGCGTCATCTTAAACAGCCAGGTGATCAGCAGATCCGTATGACCCACAGATGCGCCACCCGGCCTACCGAGTTCAGAATTCAGCGGATTACCGGCAGAAAGCAGATAAATAACATTGAAGTTATTCAGGTTGCCCACAAAACTGGTAAGCAAATACGGACCGGTAACGAAAAGCATATAAGGCAGCGTGATCTTAGTGTACTGCTGGAAAGTATTTGCACCGTCGATACGGGCAGACTCATAAAGATCCTGAGGAATGTTCATCAGAATACCGGTTGCCATCAGCATAATGTAAGGAATGCCAATCCAGATATTGATGACGATAACGAGGATTTTCGCTACAACAGGAGAATCCCACAGGGAGATATAGTTGTTGATATCGAGATACTCAGCGATCGCAGGGATCTGGCCAAGCAACTTGCCGATAATGCCGGAAGAATCAAACAGTTTGGAAACATAAAGCAGAGAAACGAACTGAGGGATCGCGATGGTCATGACCAGCACGGTTCTCCAGAATTTCTTGATCTTAATGCCCTTCTTGTTGATCATGATGGCAACGAACATGCCAAGGAAATAGTTGGTAAAGGTGGCGAAGAAAGACCACATCAGCGTCCAGCTGAGGATCTCACCAAATGCAAGACCCAAGCCGCCTTTATTGAAATTGGTCAGTTCGTTAAAGTGATGGAAACCAACCCAACTGAAAAGATTGGAATAACCGTCATGTGCAGCATCGTAACTGGTGAAAGCCACCAGCACCATGTAAATAATGGGCAGAACGGTGAAGAAGATGATGCCGGTCAAAGGCAGAGCCAGCATGGTCTTATGGAACTGGTCATCCAGCAAAGAACGCAGATCGTCCTTGCCGCTTACGACCTTCTTGCCCTTGGAAACAATGTCCACACAGATGCTGCACTGCTTGATCTGCATGCGCCAGGTAGCAATAAAGGCAACAATGAAGGCGATGGTCAGCAGACCATAGAGCATGACCTTGACGGAATCGTCACCGGCCACCCAAACATCGGTATCGAAAATGGGATCATACTGGAAACCGCCCTGCTGGGTACCAACAGTCGCGCCCACCTGGAACCAGTTGCCCTTGGCCAGCCAGTAAATGCCGCCGCTGGGAACCAGCATATACGCAATGAACACCAATTCGAATACAAGGAACAAAATGCCGCGCAGGATCTGACCGTAATACAGGTTGCCCGCGCCAAAAATGAAGAAGGACAGTTTTACCGCCCAATTGCCGTTCTTGAATGTACGGCCGATATCCAGGAACTCATTCTTAACAGCCAAAGCAGCAGACTTGATGCCGCCCCAGATGATCTTAAGCAAGTTCAAGAGCCAGCCCGGAATCGCCCAGATGAAGAGTTTCAGGTTGTAGATCAAAGCCTGAAACTTACTGAGTTTCAAATACTCTAAATCATTAAGTTTCTTCATAAGCAACAATATAAACCAGGTTTATATGAACTCCTACCTAAATATATAAGGCATTGTTTGCCGCTATACAAGACAACTGTTGTCCTTGTGCGCCGGCTAACAATGCCTTTGATTACGGTGGAGGGAGCCCGAGGGCTCCCTCACACACGGAAATATCTAAATTACTCGGTAACGGGAACCAGAGTGATGGAAGTGCAGGTCTCAGCGCCGTCCCAAACGAAGACGACCTGGTAAGTGCCATCAGCCTCGACAATGATGTTGCCGCCGTTAGCAGCGCCGTCAACGCCGAAGTTCACAGTCCAAGACAGACCCTGGCGAACCTTGAATTCCTGACCGGCCTTCATCTCGATGGCGACGGAGGTCCAGGTGTTCTCGGGCTCTTCGGTCATCTCGAAGTCGGTATCCCAGTTGGTGTTGCCAACGGAGCCGATAACGGTGAAGGCTCTTCTCTGCTCGGGAGTCAGGCGGAACAGTTCGTCGATAGCAGCCTTGTAGCCGTCCAGAGCGGCCTGCAGAGCAGCATCGTCAGCAGCGTTCTTAGCGTCAGCGCCCAGCAGCTTGGCGATATCCCACCAAGAGCCGTGGATCTGGCCCTGAGGAATGGAGTACTCGTTCTGCTTAGCCAGAGCGGCCAGAGAAGCGTTAGCCTGAACAGCCTCGGAAGCCTGAGCAGCCTTGTTGGAGGGACCCCACTGGAACTGGTTGTAACGCTCCAGCTGGCACTGCTCGTTGGTCAGGAACTGAGCCAGCAGAGACAGAACAGCACCCTTCTTGGCATCGGTCTGGGGCTTGACGCCCATCAGCTTCTGGCCAGAGTAGGAGCCCAGGTGGTAGGAAGTGCCATCAACAGTGAAGGAGGGCAGATCGGTAACAGCAAAGTTCTCACCGAAGTGCTCTTCAGCAGCGGTAGCATTCCAAATGCCGGTGACGATAACGCCAGCGTCGGTGAAGATGTCAGCGTTGGAATCGTAGCAGGTGGACTGAGCCAGTTTCTGCATGCCCTTCATGGCAGCCAGACCGGCAGCGGAATTGAAGTCGTCGTCAACAGCGATGAACTCGCCGTCAGCGTTCATGGTCCAGTTGCTGTGGCAACCGGTAGCAAAGAAGAAGGAAGCGGTGTACCATGCATTCTCCAGAGCATAGCGGAACTTCAGGTTGTTAGCCTCGCAAGCAGCGATCAGGGCTTCCAGAGATTCAGCGTCTTCTTCGGAGATGATGGACTTGTTGTAGTACATGTAGTAACCGTTGTCAGAGGTCATGGGGTAGGCATACAGAGTGCCAGCCACAGTGGCCGCAGCGACGGAACCGGCATCATTGCCAGCCTTGATAGTCTCGGCGGCGGACTTGCCGGGAGCCAGCAGAGCAGCAGCCTGCACCAGGCGGGCCAGCTGGTCCTGTGCGAAGCAGTAGATGTCGGGAGCGGAAGCAACGTCGGCAACGACCTTGGAGCCAGCGTCAGCTTCGGTAACGCCTTCGATCTCAGCATTGATCACGATACCGGGATATGCTGCTTCGAAAGCATCAATCTGCTGCTGAGTCAGAGCAGCAACGCCGTCCTTTTCGGAAACCCACATAGTAATATTGTAGGTGCCTTCCAAACCGGCGGCAGGGTCTTCAACCTCGGGAGTGCAGGCTGCCAAGCAGGAAACCAGCATAACCAGGGCCAAAACCAGAGTCAAAATCTTGTTCATTTTCATCTGTTTTTCCTCCTTAAATTTAGGTTGCAATGTTTTTGCATCCTTAACGAATTATAACTTTTGATTACTTATCCGTCAACCGCTATGGGGTTTTTTCGGCAATTGTAACAAAAGCAACTACCATTTTTTGACACTTTAAACGCTCATTTTTGTGGAACATTTTTGAACTGTCCAAATGCAGGGAGCATTTGTCCTTGATAATCAAACAGGCATTGATTCGCCCATTCGTTTGAGGTGGATTTTCCCTCTTCGTGAATATAGCGCTGACCGGCCTCGGATGCCCAGCAAATGCCCTCGCCGGGAATCCAAAGAGGCTCCCAATAAAAAACACCGTCGATGGCATTCTCCCGCGCAAGAGCCAGAAAATCTTTAACAAAATTCTGCTGACCTTCCGGCGTCAAAGGATATTTTTCCGTGAAGCCGGGCACATAAGCACGCTCGCTGTCGATGACCAGGCGCTTATGCCCCCCGTCCTGCACATAGGCATCTGTGGTAAAACCGTAACCCAGTTCCGCCACCATCAGTTCCTTGCCAAAGCGGCGGCACTCCCGCAAATTGGCGAACAGTTCCTCAGGCGTGCCATGCCAGTAAGGGTAATAGGACGCGGCGATGACATCAAAATCAATATCCGCTTCCAGCATATGCGTAAAAAATTCCTGATAGACCGCCCGGTCGTTGCTGCGCTCCAAATGCAGCACGATCTTCACCTCCGGCAGCACATCGCGGCAGGCCCGGCAGCCGGC
The DNA here is from genome assembly GCA_045591725.1 of Faecousia sp. Taxonomy (GTDB): domain Bacteria; phylum Bacillota; class Clostridia; order Oscillospirales; family Oscillospiraceae; genus Faecousia. The sequence goes on along the minus strand of JAZNTI010000005.1, from coordinate 8,109 downwards.
ATCCACCAAGCGGCAGAAATTGTCATAATTCCCTCTTGTGCCATCGGGCTTTTGCAAAGCACCCATGGGCCAAAGCATGCCGTTGGTGATCTCGTTGCCCACCTGCACCCAGTGCGGCGCGACGCCATGATCTTTGGCAGCGCGCAGGCAATCACAGGTGAATCCATAAACCGCATCCGCCATTTGGGCAAGATCAAGATCACGCCATGCTTTGGGGATCATCTGCTTGCCGGGGTCTGCCCAAAAATCGCTGTAGTGCAGGTCCATCATCAGCCGGAAGCCCTTACTCTTGGCCAAGGTCGCCAACTTGATGTACTCGGCAATATCGCAATTGCCGGCAAGGTAGGCTTCACCATTTTCAGAAGGGTCATTCCACACGCGGATGCGCATAGCATCCACGCCGTTGGCAATGAAAGCATCCAGCGGGTCGATCTGCCGGCCGTCAGCAAAATACCTTGCGCCGTGCTCCAATTCCTCCAAATAGGTGGAAACGTCGATTCCGAGGATCATTGCTCTCCTCCCCTGTGGGCGCGGAATTTGACAGGCTCATTGTCCGCGCCGAAATCTTCCACGCGCATACACATGGCGCGGTAGCGGTAACGCGCCATCTCATTGAGTTGCAGCACCTTTTCTTCCGGACCGGAGAAGGCGCAGCGCAGGCAATAATACTCCTTTTTCTCCTCGTCGAAGAACATGTCGATGTCGATATCGCGCATAAAGCAGGACGGGCAGCGATAATTTAATTTGCCTTTTGTAGACTGAGCCATGTGGTCACGCCTCCTTCTTTCACAGTTTTGCGCAGGCGAATATGATAGACGGGAGAAAAAGCGATGCCTTCCTCCACCACTGCCACATCATTATCGCCGCCCATTGCCACCGCAGTGCAGACATCCGGAATGGTGACGCAGGCGCTATGGGCGTTGCGCTTTTCCAGTTTTCTGCCCAGATAGGAATACTGCATCTGCTCACCGTCCACGGCAAGGGTGATACCCATCATGTCCGCCTGATACTCCGTAGTGCCGAAAGCGCCGGTGAAGTACTCTTCAAAAGTGACCTCTTCACCGCCGAGATCACTCAGGATCTTGCGCTCCGTGAGAACACGGCCGCTCCCCTCTTCAAAGGTGAAGACCGACTGGATCTTGATATCAAGGCCGCCCAATGTAACGGTGACCGGATCAGCGGTCAGGCGTACGCCGCCGGGGATCTTTTCATAAGTGGCCATAGTGCGGCACAGACACAGATCCGCACTTTCACCCCGGCAGGAAATGCGGCAGGATTTGACAGTGCCGGCGCCGGCATAATGGGTAAAATAACCGGCGCGGTAATTGATTTGGATCAGGTAAGGATAAGACGCATCGTAGACATTTTCCGTTCCAATGCCCGTCTCCTGGGGAATTCGGGCAACATAAGGACGCAGGTCGATCATGGCGCCGCCCTGATTGAAGTCAAGGCAAGTACGCATACTGGGATCGGCATACCAGAAATACTGCTTATTGCTGCCATAGAGAATGTCTTTCCACAGCGCACACTCTCCCCTGTTGTAATCCGGATGGGTGGCGCGGTAGTGATCGGCAAATTCCGACATGGTCATATCGATGCATTTGCCCTCGGCTTTCAATTTGCCATAGTACTTCATGCCATCGTCATAGGACTTGGCAAGCAGTTCATAGGGCGCTTCCCAGCGACCCCGGCGGTTGAGCCAGCCCGGACCAACAAACATCATATTATAACTGTATCCGTCGTTGTACTTGCCCAAATGGCGGTACTGGTCCACCAGATTATAAAGATAGGGATACTCGAACTGACCGTCCTCATTATAATAGATCATGCCCCGAAGGACATTCTGGGGATGAGTGCCGAAATTGGAGCCGTTGCCGTCAAAGCAGGCCATAAGATCCCGGGAAAGATGGGGAATGGCCACGATGCCGGAATCGTCGCGCGCGTCAGATGCCGGACAATGGGAATTGACCTTGCTGGGGATCCAGGGATTCCACGGGCCGCCGTCCATGAAGGTATACCAGGAATTATTGCAGGTATGGTAGGCTTTGGGACCCTCCTCCCAGCAGGTGGCTACGGCGCATTTTACGCTGGGATACTTTTCCTTAATATAATTAATAGTATAGGCATCCAAAAAGTAGGAGCCGGTGGACTGGGGATAAAAACCGAATTTTTCATAGAATTTACCGAAGACATCGTCAATGATTTTTTCCTTGCGTTCCTTGTCGAACATCCATATGCAAAAGTCCTCGGTTTGATACTTTTCCTTAAACTCCGGGCAAGGCAGGCCCAGCAGAGAAAGACCGATCTCGTCACCGTAGCGCTCATGCTCCTGCTTGGCCTGACGGACGATCTCGTCAGAAAAGAGCGACGCGTAGGTGATCTGAATGGTGGTCTTTAAGCCGTATTTATGGGCGCAGTCCTGCTGAAAGCGGAAAATATCCGCAGATTCATCCCGCACACCGTCACTTTTGCCCAGCGCCTTTTCGGCATACTCCGGGGAAAGTTCCGGGCGGTGGATAATATTAACGATCAATTTATTGTCCATGTTGATCACCGTTTATTTCAAAATAACGCTGGTCTGTCCGCTGACCGTCAGCATTGTGCCGTCGAGTTTGGCAGTGCCGGTGCCGATGACCTCGGCAAGTTTCTCCACACGCAGATCCAATTTGGAAATATCAAATGTGATCTCCTCTGTGGAGGTGTTGTGGAACATTGCCAGGGAATCTTCGCCGTACTCGATATAGAAGCCGCCCAGATTCTTCTTGCCGCAATCCAGCGCGGTATAGGTGCCCCGGGCAATGGCCGGATATCTGTGACGCACGGAAAGAAGACGGCAATAATAGCGCAGAAGGCTGTTGGGGTCTTCCAACTGGTCTGCCACGGTGGTCTGGATCTGCTTATCCTTGGAATAAGTTGTGCCTACGGGGTCGCGGATCAAATCACCGTCGCCCCACAACATGGCAAGCCGGCGGTTGGCATCGGTGTTTTCGCCGCCGCGGGAGCCACGCATGCCAATCTCTTCACCGTAGTAGATTACCGGCGAGCCGGGACTGAGCAAATAAAGGTTTGCAGCCATTTTCATATGACCGTCGGTGACAAAAGTGCCGGCAATGCGGTCCATATCATGGTTGGAAAGGAAGGGCATGACCATGGACTCGGGATTCCTGCCTGCCACCTTCTGCTGGAAAGAAGAAATGTACTGCGTATACTTCAGAATATTCTGACCCTTGGCGGCAGAAGCCATGACGCCTTCCGCCTGACTCATGGCAAAATTGAAGCAGTTCATGGAAGAATAATAGTCGAGGATCTCGGTCTCGCCGCACCAGCACTCGCCTACGCAATAAATATCGGACTTATATGCGCGCAATTCGTCCATATACCACTCCCAGAATTCTACACTCTTGGGCGTGTTGCCATAATAAATGTACTTGATGGCGTCGAAGCGGAAACCGTCCACGCCCAGGTCCAGATAGTACTTGGCGACTTTCAGCATTTCCTCACGGACCACGGGGTTATCGAAGTTCAGTTCGGGCATGTCGCCGGAGAAATTGCACTCATACCAGCAGTCCACACCGGCGATCTTCTGATAGGTCACGCCGCCAACTTTCTCCGCGGTGGTAACGCAGGAATAATAATCGTAGAAAGGATGGTCCGTCTGACCGCTCATGCGGGACTCTTTGAAACCTTCAAACCAATAGTGCTTGCTGGAAGTATGGTTGATGGCAAGATCCAGAATGATCTTGACATTGCGGCTGTGGCACAGTTCGATGAGTTCTTTCAGGTCCTCCTCCGTGCCGAAACGCCAGTCGATCTCGTAATAATCCTTGGCATCGTACTTATGATAAGAGGGCGAAGTGAAAATGGGCGAAAGCCATATGCCCTGAACGCCCAGGCTCTTGGAAGAATTGACATTGCCATCATTGAGATAATCAAAATGATTGATGATGCCCCGCAGGTCGCCAATGCCGTCGGAACTGGCATCGGAAAAAGAGCCTACAAAGATCTGATAAAAGGTTCTGAAGTTGTCGTTTACGGGGTCAGCCATAGCAGGAAGTTCCTCCTCCCCGGTGCAGCCGGCAAAAAGCGAAACGCTCAAAAGCAGAGCCAGCACGAGAGCAGTTATCTTTTTCATATTCATAGCCACTTTACTCCTTCACAGAATTCAGCAGCGCATCGTCGATCTTGCCCCAGGCATTGGGGCCTGCGCACTTGACATAGATGCCAACAGTGAGGGTATCACCTGCGGCATACTCGATATTTTCCACAGTGGCGGTATGCCACTCGTTATAGACGGTCATCTGAAGCGGTGCGGTTGCCACCGTTTCGCCGTTGATTTTTACATAGGCATAGATCTCGGTCTCGCCGCCATCGCCGCCCATGATGGAAATGGTGTAGTTATACTTGCCGGCGGGCAGGTCGGAAATCTGCTGCTCCAGCGTAAACTCCACCACATTTTCACCGGCGCCCCAGAAATGGAAATGCTTGTTGCCGGTAAGAGAATCGGTGACTTTATCTTCCACCATAAGTTCATCGAAAGACTTATTGGCGGTTGCGGTCCAGCCGGCATCACCGTCTTCAAAACTCCAGTTTTGCAGATAATTATATTCCACCATGGAGATGTAACATGTAGCAGTCATGCCGTCGGCAGTGCCGGTAACGGTATACTTGGCAACGCCGCCAGCCTTCATAGCCTCGATGTCCACATTATGCCACTGGACAGGGATCGCTTTCTTGGAATTATCCAGCATCACGGCGTTAACAGTTTCGGGCATGGTGATCTCGCCGTTAAGATCGAAAATCAGATTGGTATCCTCGATGGCATCGGCCTTATTGGTGACCGCATTGCCGTTTCTGACCAGCGCGAAGACTTTCAGTGCCTCGGTGGCCTTGCCGTCAGAATCAAAGAACGCCTGATTATCCACAGCGCAGCCGCCGTACCACTGGCCGGCATCATCGGGATCATACTCGGCGGCATAGGAGGACGCCCAGCCGGAGCCGTAACGCTCCCAAAGAGCGGAATTTTCTTCCCAACCGGCACCGCCGGCACTGATCCAAGTGCCCTCCCAATAGAAGACGCCGATGCCGTTTACAGTCTTATTGACCACGGTATCGATAACATCGTGGACAAGGTTGGCCTGGCCCTGCAGGGTGAAAGGATAATCCTTCACGATGCCGCCGCCTTCACCGATGGTATTGCCATAGAAATCCGTATCCTCAGCAGTGAAAGCATAGGAAGTCTCCGCCACCATGACCTTCTTGTTATACTTGGTGGCAATGTTAGTAAGCACCTGAGACAAATTTTCCAGCGTGCCATGCCAGAAAGGATAGTAAGACGAAGCGAAAACATCATAGTCCACGCCGTAATATTCCAGGTTTTTGCCGTAACTTTCGTAATTGGTGACCTTCTCGGGGTTGGCAAAGTGCACCGCCACCAGCGCGCCGGGGCACACTTCACGCACGGCCTTGGAGCCGGCGGACAAAAGTTGCGTGATCTTCTTCCAACCACCCAGCGAAGAACTGTTTTCGCCGGCCATGGCACCGTTGGTCTCGTTGCCGATCTGCACCATGCCCACATCCACGCCGGCATCACGGAGTTTCTGCAGGCATTCTTTGGTATATGTATAAAGTGCATCGGCTTTCTGGTCGATGTTCATATTCTTCCAGGCCTTAGGCACCATCTGCTTGGCAGGGTCTGCCCAAAAATCAGAATAGTGGAAATTCACCAGCAATTTCATGCCATACTCGGTGGCACGCTTACCAATGGCGATGGCATTCTCAATATCACAGTTGCCGCCGCCGTAACCCTTGCCGTCGGCATTGAAAGGATCATTCCAAACGCGGACGCGGATATAATTGATGCCGTTTTCACTAAGGATCTGATAGACATCCTTCTCCACACCGTCATGGTCATAATACTTGACGCCGCCGGCTTCCAGCGCGGGAACGCAGGAGGCATCCATGCCCATGATAAAATCCTCGGGCAAATTTTCAACCTTCTGCACATAAAGAGAATCGGACTGCACATCCAGTTCTTTGACGTTGGGCTTCCAGGAACTGCCGCTCTCAGCAGGTGCGCAGGCGCACAAACCCAAAAGCAAACCAAAAAGAGACAGCAGAGCAATGGCTTTTTTGCAGTTTTTCATATTAAACTCCATTCTGCCGCCGGCACATGCTGTGCCGGCGGCATTAAGATCAAACATTATTTACCTACCAATGCATCGTTGACATAGACACGAATGCTGATGCCGGGGGCGGTGATATTGCCGCTTTCCTGCGCCAAAACTGCGCTGCCGGCGCGTTCACCGTCGGCCACCAGATTCCAGTTGCCCTCCAGTGTGCAGGGCAGACCCGTATTATGGGGATTGATAACCACCAGCGCCTGACCGCCGTTGCCATCGTCCAAAGTCAAAAGGACAACACCGCTGCTGAGTTCCTCCACCTTGGCCACCTGTGTGGTCACATCGGAGAAGATCTTATAAGTCTTGCGCATTTCGATAAGGCCCTTGTAATAGAGCATGGTCTCATACTGGCGGGTGCCTTCCTGCAGCACGGACCAGTCAATATTATTGATGGCATCGCTGGACTTGTAACTATTCTCGTCACCGTCCTTGGTGCGCAGCATTTCTTCGCCGGCCTGCCAGAAAGGCGTGCCCTTGGAGATCATCAGAATGCCGGCGCCCAATTTGTTCATGGCGTTGCGCTGATCTTCAGATGCGGTGGGGTTGGAAAGGAGCAATTTATCCCACAGCGTATTATTATCATGGGCGCTCATATAGTTGATGACCATGGCATCCTTGACATTCCAGGTGGCACCGGAGCCGGAGCCGCCCTTGATGCCGAAGAGGACCTTGATCCAGTTGGCCTTGGGCGCACCATTGATATAGCCCTGAGAAACTTTATCAAACACGCTGCCCTTCAGACCGTCGCGAATGGTATCGTTGAACACCGCCACAGCACCAATGGCACTGCCGGTGGGGACGATCTGGCTGATATTGGACTGGTTTGCCTGCGCGCTGCCGTCAACAGTAGCGCCCATGGTCCAGCCTTCGCCATAGATGATGGCGTTGGGGTTGATGGTATGAACAGCGCTCTCCACTTCCTGCATGGTGGCAAGGTCATGAAGACCCATCAGGTCAAAGCGCATGCCGTCGAGATTATACTCCTCGGCCCAGTAAGCGGTGGAATCCACCATAAACTTACCGAACATATAGCGCTCGGATGCGGTATCGTTGCCGCAGCCGCTGGCAGAGGAGTTTGCGCCGGTGCTGGTGTAGCGATAGTAGTAATAAGGAACGATGCGGTTGAAGGAACTGTTGCCATCGTAGGTATGGTTATAGACCATGTCCATGATAACACCGATACCAGCTTCATGCAGCGCCATGACCATCTGCTTATACTCCGTAATACGGACAGCACCGTTGAAGGGATCGGTGGAGTAACTGCCCTCGGGAACATTATAGTTCTTGGGATCATAGCCCCAATTGAATTCCGCGTCGGGATCGCTCTCGTCTACGGTTGCGTAATCATAAACGGGCAGCAAGTGGACATGGGTAATGCCCAACTGCTTCAGATAGTCCACGCCAACCGGCTGGCCAAACTCGTTGACAAGGCCGGTCTCGGTGAAAGCCAGGTACTTGCCCTTATACTGGGAAGAAGCGATCTTATTGGAGAAGTCACGGACATGGACTTCCCAAATGACGGCTTCGCCATAACTGCCAATGGGATTTTCCAGTTTGTCATTTTCCCAACCCTCGGGATCGGTCAGGCTCAGGTCGACCACCATGCCGCGGTTGCCGTTGACACCGGCTGCCTTGGCGTAGGGGTCTACCGCTTCCTGGGTGCCCACGGAGGTGGTAACGGTATAGGTATAATAAGTGCCATGGCCACAAGCCTCGGTATGAGACCAGACGCCCTTATCACCCCTGACCATTTCCACGGTCTTATAGGCGTCCACATCGGCGCCGGCGGTGAATAGATTCAGCACCACCTTGGATGCGGTGGGTGCCCAAACCTTGAAGGTGGTGGTGCCGTTGTCGTTAATGGTTGCGCCGAGATCGTCGCCGTCGTAGTGGAAGTTCTCAGCGAAGTATGCGGTATCAAAGATCTTTG
>JAZNTI010000004.1:0-10786 GCA_045591725.1 Faecousia sp. | reverse complement strand
TCGTAGCCATGTCGTTCTGTGAGCCAAGGAGTTGATTTATGACATTGTCTTCCTAAGACCGCTTGGCCTCCGACTTTACACCCGGGCGATTTTCCGCCTTGGCACCCTTACGACCTGCAATTTGGTTGATAAAAGTGGATTTTCCCACATTGGGAATGCCCACGACCATGAGCTTCAGGGGCTTGTTCACAAAGCCACGTTCCGCATAACGCTGCAGCTTTTCCGCCAATAACTCCCGCACCGTGGGTACAAATTTATCAATTCCCTTCCGGCTCTTGCAATCGGTACACAGAACAGCAAAGCCCTGTGCCCTGAAATAATTGCTCCAACGGGAGGTCATCTCCGCATCCGCCAAATCGATACGGTTGAGAATGATCATCCTCGGCTTGTTGCCGCAAATTGCCGCAATATCGGGATTTCTGCTGGAAAGAGGAATACGGGCATCCACGATCTCACAGACCGCATCGACCTGTTTCAGATCTGCTTCGATCTGCCGCCGGGTCTTGGTCATGTGACCGGGATACCACTGGATATTCATTTCTCTTCCTTCCATCAGGATACCACTCCGATCCGACCAAAATCCTGCTCGTCCGATACCGGATCAGCACCGGGATAGAACAAGAATATCACCTTGCCAAGAATCTCACGTTGATCCACAAAGCCGATCTGGGGATTGCGGCTGTCTTTGGAATCATTACGGTTGTCGCCAAGGACAAACACACAGTTTTCCGGTACTTGCAGAGGAAACTCCACGCCCTCAAACAAATTGGTAGGAGTGCGTGTATAAGGCTCGTCCAGAGGCTGCAAAGAATCCAGACTGTCTCCCACATAAACGACGCCCATGCGGAAATCAATATCCACCCACTGCCCCTCGGTGGCTATAATGCGCTTAACAAGCGGAAGGCCGTTATCATAATCCGCCTTGCTGATCACGATCACATCACCGGCCGCCGGCTGCTGATAGAAGATCTCACCGCTCAACAGCAGATAATCGCCGTCCACCAATGTGTCCCGCATGGAATCACCGGAAACCACCACCACACGGAAACAAAGCAAAAACACCACGACCACGACGCTCAAAAGACATACAAGATCATGTAAATAACTGAGTGCGTTGGCGTAAGGAGAAACGCGCTTTTTCTTCACTTTCGGTTTTTTCTCCTGCTCCGGTTTGGAAAGGAATTCCAGGTCATCAAAAAAACCATCGCCCAGCATTTCCTCCAGCCCTTGCTGATTCTTTTCAGAAAGGCTGAAATCCTTCTCTTCCAATTTGTGCACCTCCAAAGCATACTGCTTCATATTAACCTCATTATATACGAAAAGATAACAAAAAAAAAGAGGGCAAGCCCTCTTTTTTTCTGTTTTCTGTTAAACTCTCTCTTTGACCTTGGCAGCCTTGCCGAAACGGTCACGCAGATAGTACAGTTTTGCGCGGCGAACCTTGCCCTTACGGACAGTTTCGATCATCGCAACATTGGGGGAATGCAGGGGGAAGACCTTCTCGCAACCGACACCGTAGGAAATACGGCGCACGGTAATGGTCTCAGCGATGCCACCATGCTTACGGGCAATGACAGTACCCTCAAAGACCTGAATACGCTCACGGGAGCCTTCCTTGATACGAACATGCACACGAACAGTGTCGCCGACCTTTGCTTCGGGCAACTCCTCTTTCATGTACTGGCTGTTAAGAGCCTTCAAAAGATCCATAATTTTGTCCTCCTTATATATTAGGCGTTCATGCGTCAAATCTTACGCAGAGGACTCACCTTGATTTCAGACCGCTGTATTATAGCATGTACTTTTTCAAAAATCAAGTGTTTTTTTCATGAAAAATACGCTTTTTTACGCAATTCGGAGCAAAAAACAGCCTACCACTTAAGGTAGGCTGTTTTCAGAAAAATTATACGCCTTCTTTAGATCTGCGGATGATCTCCGCTTCATCGCAGGAGTTGACAGGGCTGTAGCCGGCAAGAGGAATGATCTTCTCATTGATGGCATCCAGGATCCAATTGGCCTGCGGGAAGAAGAATTCGTCGAATTCGAAAGGAGGTGTGATCCAGTTCTTTGCGCCGACCACAATGGGAGGTGCATCCAGATCGTCAAAGCAAACTTCCGTGATGGTCTTGGCCACATCGTTAAGGTAAGAACCGCGGGCGCAGGCATCGGAAACCAGCAGCACCTTGCCGGTCTTGCGGACAGACTCGAAGATCTTGGTGTAATCCAGCGGCACCAGAGAATGGATATTGATGATATCGGCTTCAATGCCGTACTTCTCGCTCAACTGCTTGGCAGCATCCACAGCGCGGTACAGCGCAGCGCCAATGGTCAAAATGGTGATATCCTTACCGTCGCGCACCTTGTTGGTGTCGCCGATGGTGATCTCATAACGCTCTTCAGGCACGCCACCCTCGCGGAACTGCTCACCCACATCGTAAATACGCTGGCTTTCGAAGAAGACAACGGGGTCAGTGCCCTTCAGTGCGGTCTCCATGAGGCCCTTTGCCTCCCAGGGCGTTGCCGGGAAGCAGACCTTCAGACCGGGAATGTGGGCGCACAGAGCCGTCCAGTCCTGGCTGTGCTGAGCGCCGTACTTGGAGCCAACGGAAACACGCAGCACCAGGGGCATCTTCAGAATGCCGGCGGACATTGCCTGCCACTTGGACATCTGGTTGAAAATCTCGTCACCGGCGCAGCCGATGAAGTCAGCGTACATCAGTTCCACCAGCGCACGGCCGCCGGAAAGTGCGTAACCGACAGCAGTACCCACAATCGCACCCTCAGCCAGGGGAGAATTAAACAAACGGCAATGGGGCAACGCGTCCATCATGCCACGGTAAACAGCGAATGCACCGCCCCAGTCGCGGCAGTCTTCGCCATAAGCGATCAAAGTGGGATCTTCATAGAACCGGTCCCAAATGACCTCGGAAAGGCCGTCACGCAGGTTATACAGTTTCATCTTGGAAACGGGTTTACCGTCCTTATCAAAGGGGCTGCGCTCCTTGGACTTGATCTTCTTGTAGCCCTCAGCCTCTTCCTTAGGAATGGTGACCTCGGGTTCACGATCGTCCAGTTTCTCTGCCTTCTGATTGGAGAACATCAGACGCTCCACCACCGCAGGATCTTTCTTGAAGTCGCAATAGGGGCTGAATTCGGGATCGGCAGCGGCCTTGCAGATCATGGTCATGCGCTCGGAAGTCTGCTTCAGAATGGCGTCGATATCCTCCTGGGTACAGACACCGGCTTCGATGAGTTTGGCAGGATAAGTAATAATCGGGTCAACTTCCTTCCAGGCATCGATCTCTTCCTTGGTGCGGTAGGCGTTCTGGTCGGAAACGGAGTGACCGGAGAAACGGTAAGTAAGGGTTTCCAGCATCACGGGGCCCTTGCCGTTGCGCAGCAATTCCAGTTTGCGCTCCATGGCGTCGATAACAGCCAGAGGGTTAAAACCGTCAACGGTTTCCGCATGGAACTGGGTGGGGCTGACGCCGGATGCGATACGGCTCATGCAGCCCTGACCCATGGTCTCGCCGCGGGTCTGGTCGCCCATGCCGTAGGAATTATTGAAGATGTTGTACAGAATGGGCATGCCATCATTATGGCTCTCCCACAGGGTCTTATACTGATCCATGGCAGAAAAGTTCAGCGCTTCCCACACAGGACCGCGGGCCATGGATGCGTCGCCGATATTGCACACGACGATGCCCTGCTTATTATTCACCTTCTTATACAGCGCCGCACCGGTAGAAATCGTACCGCTGCCGCCGACAATGGCGTTATTGGGGTAAATGCCGAAAGGCAGGAAGAACGCGTGCATAGAGCCGCCCATGCCCATGTGGAAACCGGTCTCACGGGCAAAAATCTCTGCCAGTGTGCCGTAGAGAATGAAACGGATGGCCAGTTCCTTGACATTTTCGGTTTTGCCCAGTTTCTCAGTGGCACGCAGGCACTTGCCTTCCAGGAAGTTTTCCATAACGCCCATGAGTTGCTCATCGCTCATCTTATTGATGGTGGAAAGCGCCTTGGCAAGGATCTCGGAGTGGCTGCGGTGGCTGCCGAAAGCAAAATCGTTCTCATCCAGCAGATACGCCTGACCAACGCAGGCAGACTCCTGGCCGGTGGAAAGGTGGGCAGGACCGGGATAGGTATGGTCGATACCATTGTAACTACCCTGGGTCTTAATGAGGTTCAGCATGGTCTCAAACTCACGCAGAACGGTCATATCACGGAAGATACGGATCAAGTCTTCCTTGGTAAACTTGCCGGAGTCCAGTTCTTCCTTAATGGTCTTATTATACTGGTTAACGGGGATCTCATTGAAGGTCACCTTACCGGGTGCACGGACTTCATTGGGATCGACAAATAAAGATTTAGGCATAGTTCTTCCTCCCTCTTACTTGGCAAGCAAGGTCATAAAGTTTTCCAGATTCTGACCCAGTTCCTTCTGGAACTTGGCTGCAGGCGTGCCGTCAACAGCGCGATGATCGTAAGTCAGGCTCAGACCCATAGCAGGATAGATCTCAATAGAGCCGTCGGACGCCTTGCGGACGCGGTCAATGGTTCCACAGACGCCCAAGATACCAGTCTGAGGAGGATTAATGACGGGGGTGAAACTCTCAACACCCATATTGCCCAAGTTGGAAACAGTGAAACTGCCGCCGGAAAGTTTGTCGGGGCTGATGGCACCGTCGCGGCACTGTGCAGCAAGATCCTTGACAGCCTTGGAGATCTCCAGCAGGCTCATTTCATCCGCGTGGAAGATGGTGGGAACCATCAGGCCTCTGGGGGTATCAACCGCAACGCCCAGATTGACATGCTTGAATTTGCGGATAGACTGATCATCCAGCATATTGGCATTAAGATCGGGATGATTCAGCAGTGTGCGGGATACCGCATACAAAATGATATCGCCCAAGGTAATGCCGGCATACTCGCCGCCGGCGGCCTTCAAAGCCTTGCGGTAAGCAAGAATATTGGAAGCATCAAAGGAGGTATTATGGGTCAACTGTGCCATGGTGGAAAGGCTGGTATGCATGCTCTTGGAAATCGCACGGCGGATGCCGCTGAACTTCACATCTTCATACTCATTATCCGCGGCAACAGGCGCAGCCTTAACGGTTGCAGGAACACCCTCGGCAATGAGTTTGAGCACATCGCGCTCGATAATGCGGCCATTAGGACCGGTACCGGCTGCCAGCGTCGGGTCGATGCCATGAGCCTTGGCCAGTTTTGCAGCACGGGGAGAAACGGGTGCGCCGGCCTTGACTTCAGCAGCAGGAGCAGCCTCAGCAGCAACGGGTGCTGCCTCAACAGGCGCAGCCTCTGCTACGACCATGGGCGCAGCACCGGGCTTCAGGCAGTCGGTAGGCTCGCCCTCGGGACCGACGGCACAGACATTTTCAAGGCAAGGTACTTCGTCGCCCTCTTCAAAGAAGATGGCCAGCAACTGACCCTCGGCGGTGGATTCGCACTCGAAAGAGGCCTTATCGGTCTCGTATGTAAACAGAATGTCGCCCACTTTGACGGGATCGCCCACCTGCTTCAGCCATTCTCCGATGATGCAACTTTCAACGGTAATTCCAGCCTTGGGCATAATAACAGCCTGCGCCTTAGTATTGCAGGCAACTGCGGCAGCGGCAGGTGCAGCGGCGGCAGGTGCAGCAGCAGGAGCGGCAGGTGCATCGGCAGCGCTTCCACCCTTCAGTGCGGAGCAGTCCTCACCCTTTGCGCCAATGGCGCAGACATTCACAAGACAGGGCACTTCGTCGCCCTCTTCAAAAAAGATTTCCAAAACTTCGCCCTCGGCGGTGGATTCGCACTCAAAAGCGGCCTTATCGGTCTCGTAAGTAAAAAGGATGTCACCGATCTTAACCTGATCGCCGACCTTGACCTTCCACTCACCGATGATGCAACTTTCAACGGTAATACCGGCCTTGGGCATGATCACTGCATTCGCCATTATAGTTCCTCCTTATTGGCATGTTATCACATGTTATTTATAACATTTTATAACACATCCGTCAATAGTAATTTTCACTCTTTGACGGAAGTGTTTCAAGTTACAGGATTTTTACGCCGGCCTTCAGCGCCGCTTCCCGGATTCCTTCCGGTATCTCCCCATCGGAAACCAGGTAATCCACATCTGTAAAGACTGCAAATGTATAAGGCATCAGACGGCTGAACTTTGCCTGATCGCACATGACCACCGTAGTACGCGCTTTCTGGATGACCTTGCGCTTGACCATCATATCGCTTTCCGTGCCACAGGTGAAGCCCGCTTCTGGATTGCAGCCGGAAACACCGATGAAAGCAATATCAATATTGATCCTGTCCAGCATATCCAGTGTATTTTGACCGGAAAGGGCCATGCTTTTCCGATTCAATGTGCCGCAGCACAAGGAAATATTCACATTTTGAAGCCTGCATAGTTCCATTGCAATATTGGGGCCGTTGGTAAATACGCTGAGATCCATATCCGGCAGCAAACGGGCAAGGGTCAGATTCGTTGTAGACGAATCAAAATATACCGTACTCCCCTGCTGGATCAATTCCAGCGCCTTGGCTGCTGCAGCGCGCTTGGCAGAATTGTTCTCGCGCAGACGAATATCAAAACCAAAATCACCGGTATGCCGCACCGCCCTGGCACCGCCGCGTACCTTGACGATCACGCCCATTTCAGATAGGGCATCCAGATCCCGGTGAATGGTCATCAGGGACACATCGGGGTACAGCAATTGTAACTCCTTGATGGTCACAACATTGTTCTTCTCAATGTAATCCCGGATCTGCTCTTGACGGATTCGAAACATTTTGTTGTCCTCCATGTTAAATTTCATTGTTTATAACACGAATATAACACCACTCACCGGTTTTGTCAATAAAAAGAAAAACCGCAGGAATTCCTGCGGTTACAGATACTGGCGGATGTCCACCGTCAATTTCTCTTCCAGGTTGATCAAGCGCTTTGTGATGTCCTTTGTGTGCTCATCTGCAGCCTTATACTGGTTTAAATAGCGATTCAAGGACTTGACGCCCATGTTGCAGCCGTCAGTCATCAGATCGGCAATGGTGCTGTCGGAATCCTTAATGCCCATCATGATATTGGTCTTCATCCAGGACATGCTCTTGGCGATTGGGTTGGGGTCTTTTCCCTCGTCATGGAAATCCTCCAGCCGGCGCTGCACCTGAGATTTCAGCTTCTCATGCTCAGTCTTGCATTGCTGCAAAGTCTGCTTAAATGCTTTATTGCTGACATTGTCCAGCACATCGTCAATAGACGCAACGCCCATCTTGATGCCCGCATCGCACTCACGCAGCAATTTGATCGTATCCTGCTCGATCATAAACTCAACTCCTTCCGGAGTTAGGATTGACGGGAGAAGATAAAATATGCAGTCAAGCATTCATAAATAAAAAGCAGGAACGAGCATTTGCTCATTCCTGCTTTTGGTCCGAGTGTCGAGATTCGAACTCGAAGCAGCGATAGCGCTGCTTATTGGCAAATGCCCCCACTCGCTCTCCGCTATGCGGAAACCGCTCGGGGGTGGCAATCAAGCGGCCTCGAGTTCTTCCCGTTCAAAGCAGAAAAAGCACCGAAATCTCACGATTTCGATGCTTTTCTTGGTCCGAGTGTCGAGATTCGAACTCGAGGCCTCTTGAACCCCATTCAAGCGCGATACCAAACTTCGCCACACCCGGAAATATGCTTGCGTTTTCTCAACGCCAAAGTATAGTAACATACCTTGACGAAAAATGCAAGCATTATTTTCATAATTTCTAAATTTTATTCTCCGGGGTTGGCTTTGATCACTTTGCCGATATTCCAAAGTTGCACGACCTTGCGCTCAGCCTCCAGTTTTTCCTGCTCATTTTCGTACTCAATGAACACAGTGTGGCTGCCGCAATCGGCGCACTCGACCTGAACATTCCAGCCGCCTTCGTGCATGATCATGCCTGCCCCCCGGCAACAGGGGCAGATCTCCAATTCATATTGTTCCATAATTACTCCTTAACGAAAGATCTTCATATTCTTATCAAAAACTTCCATTCGCGAGCAGGTGCTGAAATCCGGCGCGAATTCCGGAAGATAACGCTGCACCGCCGCAACAAGCAGCGCAGGGTTCAGCGATGGATTCTGACAGCAAACAGTTGCACAAATTATAAGCGTATGCGCATCATTTTGCCTAACTTCCAAACTACGGATCATGGGGATAATATCCTGCTCCTGAACGCCATTTTTACCCTTCTTCTGGACGGTCAGTTCGCTCCGGGAAAACAAATTCAAGATAGCATCCCCTGCCCCGTCAGGCACACCGCTGTCATACTCCAATTGCACCAGACAGGATAAATACGCAAGATCCTTGATCTTCGCGCCGCCATCATAAACCTGCAGCACTCGCACGCCCTCTACAAGGGCATTGTTGAGCCGCTGAGCGATCTCTGTATTGCTCAGATGATCGCCGTCGAGTTCAAAATCCAGCAGTTCACAGACGCTCTGCACGCCCACAGAAAGCGGCAGCGCAATGGAAACCGACGGACGGGGGTTATATCCCTGGGTATGGGTAAGGTGCAATCCGGCACGCTTAAATGCACGCTGGAACAGCCGCATAAGATCCAGGTGCGAGATCCAAACAGCACTCCCCCGCTTTTCAAACAACAATCTACTCATCGCAGCGCACCTCCCTGAGCAGGCGGTTTGCGCCGCATCCGGCGCAGCCTTCCCGGCAGTCCGGCGTAACAACGCCATCATAGGCACGCTTGCGCTCACGCAGGAAAAACTGCTTATTAACGCCTACATCAATGGTATCCCACGGCAGGATCTCGCTTTCACCGTAGCCGCGAACAGTATAAAAATCGGCATCAATGCCGCATTCATTGAACGCATCAAACCACTTGGAATAGTTGAAATACTCATCCCAACCGTCCAGTTTTGCGCCATTTCTCACAGCGGTCTCAATGACCTTGCCCAATCGACGGTCACCACGGGCAAAAACCGCCTCCAAGCGGCTCAGGTCCGGGCCGTGATAGTCATATTCCACGCTGCGGGAATACAAATAACTCTTCAGCAAACGGCAGCGCCGCAGGTACTCAGCAGGCTCGATCTGCTTCTCCCACTGGAACGGTGTGTGGGGTTTGGGAACGAAATATGCCGTTGCAACATGAACGCGCAGACCGCGTTTTTTGTTCACGGCGTGCTCCTTCCAAGTCAGAATGACCTTGTAAACCAGTTCAGCAATGCCCAAAACATCCTCGTCGGTCTCCGTAGGAAGGCCCAGCATAAAGTAGAGTTTTACATTGTTCCAGCCACCGGAGAACGCGTTGGCGCAGGTCGTAAGGATCTCCTCTTCCGTGAGATTCTTGTTGATCACATCGCGCAGGCGCTGCGTTCCGGCTTCGGGAGCAAAGGTCAGGCCGCTCTTCCGGACAGTCTGAAGTTTCTCCATAAGTTCACGGGAGAAATTGTCCGCACGAAGACTGGGAACGGACAAATTGACCTTATGATCCGCACAGTACGGGATCATCAGATCCGTTAATTCCTTAAGACCGCGGTAATCTGAAGTTGAAAGGCTGGACAGCGTGATCTCATTATTACCGGAATTCTCCAGCGTATCCACCGCCTGACGGAACAGAACCTTCGGGCTCTTCTTTCGCACCGGACGGTAGGTAAAACCGGCCTGGCAGAACCGGCAGCCACGGATACAACCGCGAAACACCTCTAAATTCGCGCGGTCATGGACAATCTCCGTGGACGGCACAATCATATCGGTAGGCCAGTATGCGCTGTCAAGATCTTCTACAATGCGCTTGGTGACCTTCTCCGGCGCACCGTTCAGCGCTGTGATGGCAGCCAAAGTGCCGTCATCATTATACCGATGCTCATAAAAAGACGGTACATAGACACCGTCAATTTTGGCAACCGCCTGCAGATAGGCATCTTTGCTCCAATTCTCAGCCTTTGCGCGATCGTAGAGCGCCACAACTTCACGGATAAGATCCTCGCCTTCGCCAAGGCAGAAAAAGTCTATAAACTCCGCCAACGGCTCAGGATTATAAGCGCAGACGCCACCCGCAAACACGATGTTCTTCAGGTCATGACGCTGGCTGGAACGCAGAGGCAGACCGGCAAGATCCAGCATGTTCAATATATTGGAATACGCCATCTCGTAACCGATCGTAAAGGCGATCATGTCAAAATCCTTTACGGGTTTTTGACTCTCCAGTGCCCAAAGCGGCAGGTCATGCTTGCGCATGGCCTCCTCCATATCGCCCCAAGGCGCGAAAACACGCTGGCACCAGACACCGTCCATTTCGTTCATAACACCATAAAGGATACGCATACCCAAATTGGACATGCCGATCTCATAGGTATCGGGGAAACAGAAAGCAACACGGACACGGACATCCGCTTTGTTTTTGATGATCTCGTTATATTCACCGCCAGTATACCGTGCCGGCTTCTGCACGGTAGGCAGTATACGTTCAAGCAATGTGGTCATAGTATAACCTCGCAAAATTTGATCCTATATATTTTACTTCTTTTTTGCAAGCTTTGCAAGCAATATTTTACCCTCCTCAAAAACGAGGAGGGCAAACATATTAAAGCGTGATCCTCAGCCACTTGCGGGCGGCATCCACCCAATCGCCGGCATGGGCAACATCAGCAGTGACCTCATCGTTGGTCACATAGTCCACAGTAGCAAGTCCGTGAGCTCCGACGGGATATACATGCAGAGCAAACGGAACATCATTCATTGCCAAAGCCTGGGCATACAGTAAGGAATTCATG
>JAZNTI010000003.1:0-29801 GCA_045591725.1 Faecousia sp. | reverse complement strand
TCCATGGAATCGTAACGACCCAGACGCTCGTCCTGGCAGCCTTCCTTGAGAATCGGCTGGCAAGGACCGTGGGGATCCAGTTTCTGAGTAGCCTTGGCATCCAGCCAGCTAACAGCGCCGCACAGACCCAGACGCTCGGGGGTAACGAGACAAACGTGGCTGGGGGAGAACGCCTGGCACATGATGCAGGTGTAGAAGGTATCCACGGACTCGTCGGTCATGGAAGCCAGTCTTGCGTCACGCTTGTTGAAGATCTCGTTGGCTGCAGCGCGCAGAGCCTTGTTCTGCTCGGCGTCCACAACGATCTTGACCTGGCACTTGTCCACAACCGCCTCAAATTCGCTCTTGACCTTGGCGTACAGCACTTCGCCCAGGTGACGGAACTTGAAACCGGCCTCAAAGTCGGCCTTGGAGATACGGATACGGATCATGTCGCGCTGACCGGTGTGCATAACACCCTCGATGCAGTTGATCCAGGCATGGATCTTACGCTCCATGACGGACTCGAAGTCGGGCTGCATTGCCTTGCCGGCGACCTCGACCGTGTAACTCAGGGAGATCTTGGAGCCCACAGGGATCTCGTCGATCTCGGGACCGACGACTTCGATCTTGTGATCCTCGACCTCGGAAACTTCCTTGGTCTGAACCAGTTCGAAGCAGTCCACGCGGGAGCCGTCCACTTCCACCTGCATATCGCCGCGGCGGATGATCTCGCCTTCGAAAGCGGAGGCGTAGGACACAGGAATGTCGATCTTGGTGATCTTCAGTTTAATGTCGCGGGCTTCCAAAGAGGTAGCGTTCCACTTCTCGGTGTCCAACTGCTGAATAAGGCTCTTGGGAACGCGGAACATGTTCTCAGTCTCGTTGGAGATGACGGGGAAGCCCAGGCAGATAGCGCCGGCGCCGTAGGAAACGATCTCGTCAGTCAGGGACTTGTAGGCGTTAACGAAAGCGCGGATGCGATCCATGGTGTACTTGTACAGTGCCTTGGTGTCGCCGGGCTGGATGGCGCCGAAGATCAGCGCAGCACGCAGCGCAACGGACACAACATGGATAACGGACTGATCCTCATAGCCCAGACGCACCACCCGGACGCCCTCGCCCAGGTTCATGCCGGAGTCAGCACAAGCCTTGATGGAACTGCCGGTAAGGGTGGCCAGCAGGCCCATTGCCTGATAGGACTTAGCCAGTGCCACAGTCTCTTCGGGATTCTCAGCGCCGCCGATGATAACGGCAACACCGGGAATATCGCCGGTAACCAGGGGCAGACCCAGATTGCGGACGAATGCGTCAGTCAGGAAGCCCATTTCGGGCTCTGCGTAGGGCTCAGCGCCGTGCAGATACTTCAGAACTTCCAAGAATTCTGCGCACAGAGCAGAAGCGATGCCGCTGTCAAAAACGTCCTGCAGACGGAGGTTGCGGGTCATCATGGGCTTGATGTCATTTTCCAGGGCGGCCTTCAGTTCGCCCAGAGTGTTCACCTTCTTGCCGGTGATGGAGTAGTAGCAAGGCAGGTTATATGCGGTATTGGGGAAAGCAACAGGCTCGCTTTCGCCGTAGGTGGCGATGGCCTGATCAATGGCGGCTACGGTACGCGCATAGTTGTAGTCGTTACCGCCGAAAACTCTGTCAAAAAGTGTCACGGTATTTCCTCCTGTTATTCTTGATCTAAAATCAACTTGATCTTTCGGATTTCCTCAATTGCAGAGGGACTGAAGTCGTAAGGTGATTTTCCGTTGCGATCGGCGTCCATGATCTCGGGGTTGAAGTGGATCATGCCAAGCAGATCTTCTGCGGGGATGGCGCCGCGAATGAACTCCTCATCCCGCTCGTCCCGGATCTTATTGGCTACCACCCGCACCCGCTTGACGCCAAGGTCGGATGCCAGCCGCTTGACATTGTGGTAGGTCTGCACGGAACGGCTGCCCGGCTCCACCACTACGATAAACTGATCCATATTTCCTGCGGTGCCCCTGCCCAGATGCTCCAATCCTGCCTCCATATCCATGATCACCACATCATCTTTGCGGTAGGTCATTGCGGAGAGGATCGACTTGAGCATCACATGTTCCGGACACACGCAGCCGCTTCCGCCCACGTCCACCGTGCCCATCACCAGCAGTTTGACACCGTTAATGTCTTTGCTGAAGGTATCAGGAATATCGGCGACATAGGGGTTGAGTTTAAAGAATTTATTAGCGGCGGTAGCGCCGGTGCGCTCTTCCACCAGAGTACGCATTTTGGAGATGGGCACGATGGAGTCCACTTCCTCCTGCGTAAGACCCAGCGCCAAACCCAGGTTGGCATCGGGGTCCACATCGGCAGCAAGCACGGTGCGTCCCTCGTCGGCATACAGCCGCGCCAAAGTAGACGAAAGTGTGGTCTTGCCCACACCGCCCTTGCCGGTGATTGCAACTTTCATTGGAAAACAACCTCAAAATGTAAGATAAGAGATATGAGATATGAGATACGAGATATCCAATATCCACATTCTTCAGAATAATCGGTAAGAGATTTTTCTTCAGGCGAAGGTTTTAAGCGGTCATTATACTTTGTGCATATGGGCGCTTAAATAACGCACGGCTGGAGAAAAAGATCCAGCGATTAGATGCCGAGAGCGGCGCGCTTGGCCTCAATGCAGGCGATCATCTTATCGCCCAGGGAGTCGATGTCGGTGTCTACGACGAACTTCGCCTCGACCCACTCCTTGATGCCGGTCTCACCCTGCAGCAATTCGGTGACTTCGGTAGAGCCCTTGGAGTAAGGATCAACGCCCAGGAAGGTCTCAATACCGGTGGCCACAACGTAGTTACCGATGGAAACGGCCTTCTCAGACATCCATTCGGGAGCGCAGCCCACCACAGGAACCTGGGAGATATTGATGCCCCAGTCCTTGGCGATATCGGAAGCCAGGATCATCATACGGGAAATATCCACGCAGGAGCCCATGTGCAGCACGGGAGGAATGTTTGCCAGTTCGCAAACGCGCTTCAGACCTGCGCCGCAGTACTCCTTGGCCTGCTCGGGATCCATCAGACCGGCCTTTGCTGCAGCCTGAGCAGAGCAACCGGTGGTGATGACGATAATGTCGTTTTCCAGCATCTTCTTCATCAGACCGATGTGGGCAGTGTCGGGACGGATCTTGGGGTTGTTACAGCCGACCATTGCCACAGCGCCGCGGATAACGCCGGAGTGCACGCACTCGACCAGAGGCTTGGTGGTGCCGAACTCGTCGACCTGCGTATTGGCGACGGTATCCAGAACCTTCTTGATAGCCTCAACGGAGTAACCGACTCTTGCCTTCTGCTTCTGGTTGGGGATGTGCACCAGTTCGGGCTTGCGGTTCTTGAAGTTCTCGATAGCCATCTTCACGATCGCCTTGGCGCTGACGTCAGCGGTCTCGGCATGGAACTGAATGAACTCAGAATCCGGGATCCGTGCGATGGGAGAAGTGGTGATAAACTTGGTGTGGAAGCACTTAGACAGGGGGCCCAGTGCGGGGAAAATACACTGAACGTCCACAACAATGGCTTCACAGGCGCCGGTCAGAACCACGTTTTCCTGATTCAGGTAGTTACCGGCCATGGGGATACCGTGACGCATGGTCACTTCGTTGGATGTACAGCAAACACCGGAAACGGTGATGCCCTTAGCGCCCATGCTCTTGGCGTAGGCGATCATTTCGGGATCATTTGCAAAGTGCACGACCATCTCAGAAAGGCTGGGATCGTGGCCGTGGACGACGATGTTGACATTGTCCTTCTCCATAACGCCGATGTTTGCCTCGGTGTCGATGGGACGGGGAGTGCCGAACATAACGTCAGAGAACTCGGTGCCCATCATGGAGCCGCCCCAACCGTCGGACAGGCCGGCGCGCAGCGCCTGGCGGATCAGTGCCTCAGCCATGGAAGAGCAACCCATGTGGGTCATATGCATGGACTGAGAAACTTCGCGGTCAATGGCGCGGGGCAAGATCTCCGCGTCCTTCCACAACTTCTGGGTGTGTTCGGGAGCGCGCTCGGTGAAACGCTGATAGCCGAAGGGCTTGCCGTATTCCAGCAGGCCGATCTCAGCCATCTCGTGGGCCAGATCGTAAATGTCCTTGCCTTCGGTTTCCACGCCCCACTCCTTGGCGATGCGGATCAACTTCTCGGGGTCTTTGACCTGGTAGTTGCCGCCTTCCTTGGTTTCGTGCAGGGTATGCATGATCTCACGGCCGTGGTCGGAGTGCGTTGCAGCGCCGCCGGCGGTGAAAATCAGGTAGTTACGGGCGACGATACCGTGGACGTCGCAGCCGCAGATACCACGGGGTGCCTTGGGGGTAATGCGGCAGGGGCCCATGGAGCAGATGCGGCAGCAGGTACCAGCCTCGCCAAAGCCGCAATGAGGAGTCTGGTTCTTAACACGCTGCTGCCAGGTGTCAGCACCAACCTTGCTGGCGGTTTCCAGCAGAGAATTGGTGGCTGCTTCCATCTCCTCGATGGATGTAGTAAATGCCCAATCCTTCAATTCTTGTTCCTCCTAGATTCTGTTTTTTCAAGACCAAAGATAGTTTGCTGTATAGCATAATGCTTCCAGTATATTCTAATGCTTTTATGCCCAAAAGTCAATTGCGGATTAAGGTTTTTTCCACTCTTTTTAACCTTTTACAGCAATTGACAATTGCTCCATATTCGGGTAAAATTTACTTTGTAAGAATCCACGCGACCGAAAGGAGTCTTTACCATGAAAAATACAAACCGCCAAATCCCCGGCTTTATCCGTTTTCTGCTGGGCATCATTTCTTTTGCGCTGTGCATTTGCCTGCTATTGACCACCGTTGTTACCGTTTTGGTGGCGGACGTCGGACTGCTGACATCCAAAGTCGGCCTGCAGCAAGTGATCAAGGATCTGCTTTTTTCTGCGCCTGCCGAGCGCCCCGTCTATGCTCCTGCGGGCATGACTCTGGGTGGCTACAATGTGCGCCTTGACGACAGCACCCTGACCACCGGCGGCGACATGTCCATGGGCAACCTTGGCGATCTGGGCAACCTGGATCTGGGCAATATCGACCTGGGTGACATCAATTTCGAAGATATCCTCTCCGGCGAGAGCAATCTTTCCGATGTGCTGGCAGATGTTGTCTACGAAGCGGTGGCAAGCCAGTCCCCCGAAGAAGTCCCCTTCACCAAGGAAGATATTCAGGAGTTCATGGAGGAATCCACCATTCCCGAATTCCTTTCTGACAAAGTGGCCGGTCTGGTCAGCGACACCCTGCTGGGCGAAGAGTCCACTTCCATCACCGTTGAGGAAGTCATGACCGTCATCCAGGAAAACAAGGATCTCATTGAGGACACCTTCCAGATCGAGATCCCCGAGGAAGCCGTCACCGAGATCGAAAATGTACTGAACGAGACCTTTACCGAGGGCGACATCGCCTCTACCATCCGCACCGAGATCAACAAGGGTATGGGGCTGCTGGACCCCGTCGCGCCCATGCCCGGCGCACCTGCCCCTGATTCCCCCGAGCACGGCACCAACGGCGATGCCGCCATTGACAAAGGTCCTCTGGCAAGCATTCCCGACGAGAACTTCCAGAACGGTCTGGATCTGATCCTGGCTCTGCTCTCCGGGCAGTCCATTGTGTTAGGCGCACCCCAGGCGATCACCCTGCTGCGCTTTGTGACCTCCGCACCGGTGCTCATCGCTCTGATCGCCGCCTGCCTGCTGCTTATCGGTCTGCTGTTCCTGACCAACTGGGGCAGACCCGGCAGCGCCATGGTCTGGGCCGGTGTGCCCGTCTTTATCGCCGGCGGTCTGACTTCCCTGCCCGCCGCTCTGGGTGACGCACTGGCAACACTGCTGCCTGTGAACATTTCCCCCATTGCCAACCTGCTGTCGTATATCAGCACCGGCGTGACCGTTTTCGGTCTTGTGCTGATCGTCGTGGGCATCATCATCGGCAGCAACATGAAAAAAGCACGCCGCAAAGCCGCAGCCGGCGAGCCCTGCTGTGAGCATATCACCATCAACCCCACCGCGGCTGTAGAGCCTTTCTGCGAGATCACCGAAGATCCTGTAGTGGAAATCGCCGAGGAAATTGAGGAAGAAGAGGAAGTTTGCACTGAGGAAACCTCTGAAGAGGATGCCGAAGAAGAAACCGAAGAAACCGCAGAAGTCTAAATCCTACATAAAAAGCACCACCCTCCCGGGTGGTGCTTTTCTTTTAAAAATCCGGAATATAGGCGCTGTCCGCCGCCGCATCTTCCTGCACAAATCCTTCTATATCATTCAGATACATCCAACTGAGTACCGCATCATATTCCTCGTCCGTAACCCGTCGGTCAAGGGGCGCAGCCATGCCGGGCATGGGCGTATATTGCCGCATGAGGCTCACCAAAACCTCGCCCTTTTTGAACGTCTCGCCGATCCAGTCCAACACTTTGAGAGAATTTTCCACATATCCGGGCAGGATCAGATGCCGGATGATCACGCCGCTTTTCAACCGGTCGCCATCCCATTTTGGCGCACCTGTTTGCCGCACCATTTCACTGATGGCAGCAGTAGCAACGCTGAAATAATTCTCCGCACCGGAAAGTTGCTGCGCCAAAGCGCTGCTCCCATACTTCATATCCGGCAGGTAAATATCCACCAGTCCTTCCAACCGCCGAAGCGTCTCCACACGCTCATAGCCGCCGCAGTTATAAACCACCGGCACGGGTAGTTTCGGCTGCAGCGCCGGCAGGATCGTTGGCAGAAATTGCGTCGGTGTTACTAAGTCAATATTCTGCGCGCCGCGGGCGACCAGGTCTTCAAAAATCTGCCGCAGCCTTGCGCTGCCCACCCTTTCACCCACGGGAGCGCGGCTGATGGCAGCGTTCTGACAGTAGCGGCATCCCAAAGTGCAGCCGCCGAAGAACACCGCACCGCTTATTTCCCCGATAGCAGGCTCTTCCCATTTGTGGAGCATGACCTTGGCCACCGCCGCGGCATCACCGCCGCCGCAAAAGCCCAGTTCCCCTGCTGTGCGATCCACACCGCAAGACCGCGGGCAAAGATTGCAGTTTGCATAATCCACTTGTTTCACTCCCTTTGCTTGACTTATACCACATTTTTGTGCAATTCTCAAGCGGTCCGCTTTACCCCGGACATTTTTTATGGTATGATAAAAGTGCCTCCCTCGCCTAGAGGGAGGGGGACCGCGCAAGCGGTGGAGGGATAATTGTCCGCAGGACAATATGCCGCTCTGCGGCATAAGTATCCCCCAGCCTCGCTGCCGCTCGGCAGCCCCCTTTAGGCAAGGGGGCCCTTGCAGTGCGCCCTCAAACACATCTAACTACAAACGCAAAGAAGGTCTTGCTATGATCATTCGCAAAGCGCAAACCGAAGATATCCCCGGCATTCTTGACCTGCTCCGGCAAGTGGGGCAGGTCCACCATGATATCCGTCCGGACATTTTCCGCGACGGCGCGCAGAAATATGACGAAGCCGCCCTGGGTGAGATCCTTTCTGACGAAAGCCGTCCGATCTTCGTGGCGGAAGAAGCCGGCAAAGTCGCCGGCTACTGCTTCTGCGTCATCAAAAACTACCGCGGCAGCGGCGTGCAGATCGAGCGCACGGAACTGTATATCGACGATCTTTGCGTAGACGAAAACTGCCGCGGCAAGGGCATTGCCACCGCCCTTTATCGTCACACATGCGCCTACGCCAAGGACTTGGGCTGCGCCTTCATCACCTTAAATGTCTGGTGCGGCAATGATGGCGCCATGAATTTCTATGAGAAAATGGGTCTTCGCCCCCGGCACATCATGCTGGAAACGCCCCTGGAGGACGAAACATGCTGACCAAAAACGAGATTTACGAAGCCGTCATCTGCGACTACACCGCAGAAGGTCAGGGCATCGCAAAGGCAGGCGGATGCGTCGTATTCGTCCCCAACGCCATTGTGGGCGAAAAAGTGCGCATCCGCATCGAAAAGGCGCAAAAGACATGGGCAGCCGGTAAAATGACCGAGATTCTGGAGCGCTCGCCCCACCGGATCAACCGGGAATGCCCCGTGGCAAAGATCTGCGGCGGCTGCAATTTTTGGCACATGGATTATGCGGAAGAGACACGGCTGAAAGCCGACCGTGTGCGCCAGTGCCTGAACCGGCTGGCAGGCGAAGACCTGCCGGAACTGCCCATTCTCGCCGCCCCCACCTGCCACGGCTACCGCAACAAGGCCCAGTATCCTGTCGCGATCAAAAACGGTCGCGCTTACGCCGGCTTTTTCAAGGCAGGCACCCACGAAGTTGTGGAAAATGAGCGCTGTCTGATCCTGCCGGACGAAATGGACGCAGTAAAGGACGCGGTCATAGATTATGTAAACCAAAACGGCGTATCCGTCTATGACGAAACCGCCCACCAGGGTCTTTTGCGGCACATCTATGTCCGCCGTGGCGTGGTGTCCGGGCAGATCTTGGTCTGCCTTGCGGTCAACGGCCGGCAGATCCCCAAAAAGAAAGACCTCATCGCCCGTCTGCAGAAGATCCCGGGTTTCACAACTTTGGTTTTAAGCGTCAACACCAAAAAGGGCAATGCCGTTTTGGGCGACGAATTTATCCCTCTATTCGGCGACGGCACCATCGAGGACACCCTCTGTGATCTTCGTTTCCGGCTGTCCGCCCGATCTTTCTATCAGGTCAACCACCATCAGGCCCAGCGGCTGTACGCCGCCGCCATCGAGCAAGCCGGCATCACCAAAAGCGATACCGTTCTGGATCTTTACTGCGGCGTTGGCACCATCACCCTGACCATGGCTGCCGCCGCAGGCAAAGTCATCGGCATCGAGGTGATCCCCCAGGCAGTGGAAGATGCCCGGGAAAACGCCAAGCGCAACGGCATTGAAAATGCCGAATTTATCTGCGCGGATGCCGGCGCTGCGGCGCTGGAACTGGAGCGCACCGGCGTCAAAGTCGATGTAGTGGTGGTCGATCCGCCCCGCAAGGGCTTAAATGCCGATGCCATCGAGGCACTTGTGCGTTTTGCACCCCGGCGCATCGTCTATGTTTCCTGCGATCCGGCAACTTTGGCAAGGGATGTTGCGCTCTTAAAAGAGCGCGGCTACCGACTGCTGAATGCCACCGCCGCCGACCTCTTCCCCCGCTGCGCCCATGTAGAAAGCGTTGTCTGTTTAAGTAGGGAAAAGGCCGATGATTATGTTCGCATATCCGTTCATACGAAGGATTTGCAAACAAAGGCGAACTAACCGGCAAACTGGAATATGTTGAGATAATCTGTAGAAAGGAGATGTGAATATGGTTCAAATAGAATTCTATGATGACGGCAGAGTTATTAAGGGCATTTTGCTAGGTAAATATCAACGGCCACACGACGAAGTCTATTCATATGAGAAAAAGTTTTTGTGGAAAACAAAAACGATATATGCACACCGAACACTAAACACTCCTTTATACATTGTTTTTATCCCTTGGAAACATCAATTAAAAGAACTCCGCGAAGTTGACGAAAAGTATATTATTAATCCTCAATCTTTTAACGCGGATGAAGTTTGGATAACAAAAGATAAATTCATTAGTGAAACATATGATGGCTATATTTATTCTTCAAGTCTTGAGGTAAAAGATTTTGTTGGCTATAAGTTCATATATGATAACAACAGTTTTATTGCAAATTTGTGTTTGCATGAATTTGAGGATTGCCTAACAATTCTATATAAAAACATGCCTGAGGTTTTAGATATTGAATTAGGCAATATAGAAGAATGATAAATATCAATATAGCAAAATGCTTTGATAGACTCCCTACCGAAAGGGTCAACAGGCGAGACGGTTGTTCTTTTGAGTAGGGAAAAGGCCGATGATTATGTTCGCATATCCATTCAGACGAAGGATTTGAAGGCGTCACAAGAACAGTAGTCTGATATACAATTTTGCGTTAGGAGGAACAAGAGTTGGAAGATATCAGAATTATAGAAGCACATAAATTTTGTTCCAATCATAAAAAAGCATTGTTGAATGACCAAAAGTGCGGCTGCTTCTTTTGTTTAAAGATTTTTGACCCAAAGAAAATAACAGACTGGATTGAAGATACAGAAGGAACAGCAATCTGTCCTCATTGTGGTGTCGATTCTGTCATAGGAGAAAGTTCGGGTTTCCCCATGACAAAAGAGTTCCTATCAAAGATGAATGAGTATTGGTTTTAATAAAACTCATTCGGTAGTAGACTCCCTACCTAAAGGGACAACTGTGGAATCTATTGTCTGCTTGTGCAGACAATAGATTCATCGATATAAATCCCTGACAGGATTTTCGATATGCGCTAACGCGCTCGATATGTGCCGATGCACTCGATATGCCCTGCGGGGCAAGAAGGGATTTCTATCGAACGCGTCGCCAACGGCGACATATCGAACAACGGCAACGCTGCTGGATATCGATTTTGCCGTCAGGCAAAAATATCGAGTTGCGTAGCAACATATCGACAAAAGGAGAATGCTGTATGGATGTTTGGGAATTTCAAAAGCGTATTAACCAGTACATGAAAACACGAACGCCCTTGGATGTTAAGGCGGTTTATGAAACATTAAAAGATAGTTTTCCTTTGACATTGACCCATACCTTTGCTTTGGAAAATGGGGAGGAAGATTATGGCGAGGATTATATCGTGGTGTGCGGCTCGTCTTCCGCAGGCAGTTTTCAGCTTTACGACAATGGTTTGTATGGCGTGTTTGATGTTGACAAAGCGGATGGTAGTTATACTCACGGGCATCCCGAATCTGTAGAAGAAGCGGTTGAAGATGTTCGGGAATTTATGCAAGGAAGATGCAAGTACTGATAAATATGTTTGGACAACCGTACGACAGTAGAATCCATCGTGTGCTTAGTTAGGGAATAAATCAACAAAAAGCCGGCGCTCATAATGAGCGCCGGCTTTACTATTCACTTCAGGCGCTGCCCCTGCGCAGGCGCGCTCTCGCCGCCAAACCACTTTTTCACCAATCTGTGGGAAATGTTTGCGCCGTTTCTCCGGGCAGGAGAATAGGACAAGATCAAGCCAAACCCCAGCAGGCCCAGGTAAAACAGCCAGCCGGCTGCGCCCTCGGCAAGGTTATCCGCGTTCACTTTTGCAAACGCCTCGGCAAAACTCATGCCGGCGCGATTCATCTGATTGGAAACAGACAGCAAAATCAGCAGCAGCGGAATTTCCGCCGCGGCAAAGGGGTCGATGTACCACCGCAGCAGGCTGAAGCGCATGGCCGCCGCCACCAGCACCGGTGTCGCCAGAAACATAAACGCATAAGTAACAAAGATCACAAGGCCCAAATTTTCAATGCCGCCCTCCACGTTGAGCATCATGGAGCAAAATCCCAGCGCGCCTAAAAACAAAATCGCCACCAGCACATAGTACAAAACGCCCAGGATCCATTCTTTTTTGTTCATGGGAAACACCTCCTCTTGCAATCATTATACCCCACCGCCGCAGCAAAAGCAACACCATCCTTTCCGGCAGAAAGTTTTTGCAAAATTCCGGAAACTGTGCTATGATAAATCAAACATATTTGGAAGTGATCCTGTGGAAACCATTCTGGTCAAAGCCGGCTGCTATGTTGCCATCATTTTGCTTGGCATCTTCCTGCGGCGTATCGGCTTCTTCAAAAAAGAGGATTTTACCGTCCTCAGCAAGATCGTCATCCGCATCACACTGCCTGCAGCCATCATCGTCAACGCCGCCGGTCGGGATCTTAACCCCTCCATGCTGGCCATTTCCGCGCTGGCGCTGGGCGCCGGCATCGTGTATATGCTGGTGGGCTGGCTCATAAACTGCCACCGCAGCCGTGGCGAGCAAGCATTCGGACTTCTCAACATGTCCGGCTACAACATCGGCAATTTCGCCCTGCCCTTTACCCAGGGCTTTTTGGGCCCAACCGGCGTTTTTACCGCCACACTCTTTGATGTAGGCAACGCCTGCATCTGCCTGGGCACCGCCTACGGTATCGCTCAGGCGGTAAAACAGGGTGGCAAACCCGACCCCAAGCCGGTGCTCCGGGCGCTGAGCCGCAGCGTGCCCTTTATCACCTATGTGGTCACTGTGACCATGAACCTTCTGCATATTCCCTTCCCCGGTCCGGTGATCGAACTGGCGCAGATCGGCAGCAACGCCAACGCATTTATGGCCATGCTGATGATCGGCGTGGGCTTCCATCTGGAAGCCGACCGCACCATGGCCGGACGCATCGTAAAATTCCTGCTGATCCGCTTTGGTATCGCCGCGGCACTGGCTTGCATCTTCTATTTCCTGCTCCCCTATGAATTGGAGATCCGCAAAGCACTGGTGCTGCTGGCATTTGCCCCCATCGGCTCTGCCGTTCCCGGCTTCACCGGCGATCTGGGCGAAGACGTGGGCCTTTCCAGCGCGCTGAATTCCCTGTCCATTATTTGCAGCATCGTGATCATGGTCACGCTGCTTCTGTTCATGCCTTGACTTGGAGGAACGCATTATGAAAGAAGTTCATTTTCACTACGGAAAAACCGGCATCAGCCACACCTTCGCTGACGGCGAACTGACCGCCACGCTGACCTCGCACATTGAAGAATACACCCCCCTTGCCGGCGAGCAAGAACTGGTGGATGCCGCACTGGCAAATCCCGTAGGCAGCGCACCTCTTTGGGAACTTGCCAAGGGCAAGAAAAATATCGTGATCATCTGCAGCGACCACACCCGACCCGTGCCCAGCAAGGTGATCATTCCCCTCATGCTGCGGCAGATCCGTCAGGGAAGCCCCGGGGCCAACATCACCCTGCTCATCGCCACCGGTTGCCACCGGGGCACGACAAAGCAGGAACTTGTGGACAAATTTGGCGCCGAGATCGTGGAAAATGAAAGCATCTATATTCATGACTGCGTGGCAGACGAAATGGTAAATCTCGGCACGCTGCCCTCCGGCGGCGCCTGCGAGATCAATTCCATAGCGGCAAACGCAGACCTGCTGCTGGCTGAAGGCTTTATCGAGCCCCATTTCTTTGCCGGCTTCTCCGGCGGCAGAAAATCCGTCCTGCCGGGCATCGCAGGACGCACCACAGTGCTGGCCAACCACTGCTCTGAATTCATCGCCCACCCCAGATCCCGCACCGGTTTCCTGGAGGGCAACCCCATTCATGAAGACATGGTCTGGGCAGCCAAAACGGCAAAACTTTGCTTCATCGTCAATGTGGTGCTGAATGCGGAGAAAAAAGTGATTTACGCCACCGCCGGCGACCTGCTGGCGGCTCACAAAAAGGGCACGGATTTCCTCTCCGGACTGTGCCGGGTCAGCACACCCCTTGCGGACATCGTCATCTCCACCAACGGCGGCTACCCCCTGGATCAGAATGTCTATCAGGCTGTCAAGGGCATGACCGCGGCGGAAGCGGCGGTGAAAGAGGGCGGCGTGATCATCATGCTGGCGCGCTCCAATGACGGCACCGGTGGCGACCACTTCTACCACCAGTTGGCTGACGAGCCGGACATCCACAAGACCCTTAATATGTTCCTGGCGCGGGGCAGGGGTGAAACCGCACCTGACCAGTGGCAGAGCCAAATTTTGCTGCGCATTCTTGCCCGGGCAAAGGTGATCTACATCTCCGAAACGCCCGACGAGCAGGTGCGCGCCATGCACATGATCCCTGCCCACTCCCTGCCGGAGGCGCTGGCGCTGGCGAAAACCTTGGTAAATACGGAAAAGCCCGACATTGTCGCCATTCCCGACGGCATATCCGTCGTTGTAAACGCATAAACACACCCGTTTTCCGGGCATATTGATTACACCTAAGAAAGGAGTTATCTAATTATGGCAGCAAGAGAAGTAAACAAAGAAGAATTTGAAAAATTACTGACAGCGCAGAAGGCTGTTTTGGTGGACTATTGGGCTCCTTGGTGCAGCTACTGCCGCCGCCTGGCACCGGCCTATGAGCGCATTGCGGAAGATCACGGGGAGTTGGAGGTCGTGAAGATCAACATCGACGACGAACCCGGTTTGGCGCAGGCACAGAACATTGATGTGATCCCCACGCTGATCCTGTACCGCGACGGCAAGGCTTTGGGCAGCGTGGTAGCGCCGGATTCCGTAGCAGCCATGGAACGCTTTATCGAGGAAACTTTGAGCAAATAAGAGGACGCTATGAACGAAAACCGTATTTATGACATGATCGTCATCGGCGGCGGTCCCGGCGGTTACACCGCCGCGCTGTATGCCGCACGGGCAGGTCTTGATGTGCTGGTGGTGGAAAAACTCTCCGCCGGCGGTCAGATCGCCCTGACGGAACAAGTGGATAATTACCCCGGTTTTGAAGACGGCATCGACGGCTTCACTTTGGGCGAAAAAATGCAGGCGCAGGCAGAGCGTTTCGGCGCAAAAACCGCCTACGCGGAAATCACCGAGATCGATCTTGCTGCAAACCCCAAATACCTGAGCGACGGCCGCAAAACATGGCTGGGCAAGACCGTTGTTATCGCCACCGGCGCGGTGGCGCGACCCTTGGGTCTACCGGAAGAGGCGGCACTGGTGGGTCGGGGCGTGGCATACTGCGCCGCCTGCGACGGCATGATGTTCCGGGGTAAAGATGTGGTGGTCATCGGTGGAGGCAACTCCGCCGCGGCAGACGCGCTGCTTTTAAGCCGCATAGCAAAGAGCGTCACCGTCATTCACCGCCGGGATACCCTCCGGGCAACCAAAATCTACCACCAGCCGCTGATGCAAGCGGAAAATGTGCGCTTTTGCTGGAACAGCGCTGTTACGCAGATCCTCCACGAAAACAAAGTCACCGGTGTTGCGGTGAAAAACCTGCAAACCGGCGAAGAAAGCACCCTTAACTGTGACGGTGTCTTTGTCAGCATCGGCCGCCAGCCTGCCACAGCCTTTTTGGATGGCCAGGTGCAGACCGATGACGGCGGCTATATCATCGCCGACGAGACCACAAAGACTTCCATTGCCGGTGTCTTTGCCGTGGGTGATGTGCGTACCAAGCAGGTGCGCCAAGTGGTCACCGCCGTATCTGACGGCGCTGTTGCCGCCCACATGGCAGAAACCTACCTCACCGAAAACCCATAAAATTACCGCCCCACCGTTTTGGTGGGGCGGTTTTGCTTTTATTTTCAGCCAACGGACTTCTTGGTGAGCATGGTCTTGACCAATTTCAAGGTGTTCGTTCTTCTCATGCCCGTTTCCCGCTCCCCCAGCACCAAAACACGCTTTTGTGTTTTATCGGAAGCGATCCATGTGGGCAACTGCCCGCCCTTATTCGGGTTGCCGGTGCGGACAAAATTGCAAAGATACGCAACCATCTGACGGCTCAGGGCACGATCCTTCTCCTCCCAGGGGCGCCAGCAGTTGTCCAGCGTGCCGAACCAGTACCACAGATCGGCAGAGTGCCATGCGCCATTCTCATCGCCGGGCAGGCGGCGGTCAAAATGCCAGGTATAACTGGGCACTTCCTGCTTTTCGCACCATTTTCTGGACATGCTCTGCAAAATCGGAGGCATCATATCCTCGCTGGTAGCGCCGGCCATATATGCGATCTTATGCTGGGCGCCGGCCCTCAGCAGATTCGTACCGGCCCCCACCACAAAGCGCCCGTCGATGCAGGGAAAACTGCCGGGCATTTTCAGTTCAGACTGCGCCTGCTTCCACGCGTCGAACACCTTCCGGGGCGAAACGGCACGCAACTGCTCCAAATTTTCACAGCCGGCAAGTTCCATGGTCTTTTCCCAAAAACCGTAGTAATTCTCCGCAGGTTTTGCCGAAAGGAGCCTGTTGACGCCACCGCCGCTGCACATCACCGCACCCTTGAAAAGGCCCTTGGTCAAAGGACTCAGGCTGTGCTGCTGCACGCTCATGGCACCGGCGCTCTGACCCATAATGGTCACGCACGCCGGATCGCCGCCGAAGGAGGCGATGTTGTCGCGGACCCACTGCAGCGCCACCATTTGGTCAAAAAGACCGTAGTTTCCGGTGTAGCCGGCCTCTTCTTTCAGTTCCGGCAGGCACGCGAAGCCGAAGGGCCCCAAACGGTAATTGCAGGTAACGCCAATAACGCCCTGCGTCGGCCAAACCGGTCCGTCAAAGTGCCGCTCATGGCTGCAACCGCCGGTGAAGCCGCCGCCGTGGATGTAAAACAGCACCGGCAGCTTATCGCCCTCTTTGGCATTTTCCGGAATGAAAATGTTTAAAAACAGGCAATCCTCACTGTAGGTAAATGTTCCGCCCCGGCGGAACTCTTTATAGTAAAAATACCTCGACTTATTCAGTTCCTCCTCATAAAAGGCCCTGGCCTGATAACAGCAGGCGCCGTACTCGGTGGCGTCGTAAACTCCCTCCCAGGAGGTTACCTGCCTGGGATATTCCCAGCGTCCGGCGGTAGCATAGCGGATGCCTTTAAACGCCACTGTACCCGGCGCTGTGCCGGCGCAGCCGCGCACAGCACCGCAGGGGGTAGAAACGATATATTCCATAGTAAGCACTTCCTTTGCTATGTATAGCACCATTATACTATATTTTCAGCGGTACAGTAAACCCATACCGCTGAAATTTTACAAATTATTCCTCCCCCCCTCAAGATCCCCCACCCGCAAAGCCTTCTCCTCGAGGTAAGGGAGGCTTTGGCGCGGGTGGCGGGCGACCCTTGTGGCCGTCCTAAAGGCCCCCTTGCCTAAAGGGGGCTGCCGAGCAATGGCGAGGCTGGGGGATACTCATGCCGCAAAGCGGCATATCGCCCTGCGGGCGAATATCCCTCCGTCTTCGCCTGCGGCGAATCCACCTCCCTCTAGGCGAGGGAGGCTATTAAAACCGCCCTGCTGCGATAGCAGGGCGGTCATTTTTTCTCTTATTCTTCTTCAAACTGATCCTTGCCCACAGAGCACAGGGGGCACTCGAAATCTTCGGGCAGATCCTCCCACTTGGTACCGGGCGCGATGCCGCCCTCCGGATAACCCTCGGCCTCGTCATAGACCCAGCCGCAAACGCCACAAACATATTTCTTCATAGCAAAAACTCCTTTTTCGTTATTTGAAACAGCACTTTGGGACAGTTCGCGCGCAAGGCGCTCCAACTGTGCGCTGCTTTCATCGTTCAATGCGGACTGAATGGTCACAGTATGCTCTGCGAAATTCAGTTCCTTGCTGCTCTCCAGCATCTTTTTCATGACCTTTGCCGCCACCGGCGCCCAACTGCCGTTTTCAACAAAGGCAACCGTGCGCTTTTGGAAATTGCGTTCTGTCAGGTGGTGGATAAAGGTGTGCATATACGGAAAAATCTCTGCGTTGTATGTAGTGGTGGCCAGCACCAATTTGCTGTAGCGGAACGCGTCTTCCACCGCCTCGGCCATATCATCCCGGGCAAGATCGTGAAGCGCTACCGTCACGCCGGCATCTTCCAGTTTTTTCACCAGTTCCAGTACGGCCTTGCGGGTATTTCCGTAGACGGAAGTGTACGCAACTGTCACGCCCTCTTCCTCCGGCTCGTAGGAAGACCAGGTGTTGTAAAGCGACAGGTAATGTCCCAGATCTTCCTTCAGCACCGGTCCGTGGAGGGGGCAAATGGTCTGAATATCCAAGCCGGCGGCCTTTTTCAGCACCGCCTGCACCTGAGCGCCATACTTGCCCACGATGCCGATGTAGTAGCGCCGGGCCTCGCAGTCCCACTCTTCCTCGACATCCAGCGCGCCGAATTTACCGAAGCCGTCAGCGCTGAAAAGGATCTTTTCCTTGCTTTCATAGGACATGACGACTTCCGGCCAATGGACCATAGGCGCGGCAACAAAAGTCAGCGTATGCGCACCCAAGGAAAGTGTATCCCCTTCTTTGACGATGATGCGTTTTTCCGCAAAATCCGTGCCGAAAAAGTTTTTCATCATCTGGAAGGCCTTGACAGACGATACCACCGTCACATCAGGATAAGCCTTGACAAAATTGAGGATGTTGGCAGAGTGATCGGGCTCCATGTGATGCACCACAAGATAATCCGGCGCTCTGTCGTCCAGCGCCGCCCGGACATTGTCGAGCCACTGATCGAAGAACGCGGCATCCACGGTGTCCAACACCGCAATTTTCTCATCCAGGATCACATAGGAATTATAGGACATACCGTTGGGGACAACATACTGCCCCTCAAACAGGTCAATATCATGGTCATTCACGCCCACATAGCGGACGGAATCAGAAATATACATAAGCAGGTTTTCCTTTCTTTTTGTGTGGAGATATTATACACCATCTTACGCTGCAAGTAAAGTAAAATCCGCGCAAACAAGCAAAGGATTCACAAGTACTTGCATCTGTGAAAGCCGAGTGCTATAATAAAGAAAAACCACCAAGGAGGACAAAAACCATGACCAAGCGTATTCTTGCGTTGTTGCTCGCCACAATCCTTTCCGTTTGCCTGCTGTGTGCCTGCACCGACCATTACATCACCGACCAGCAAGCCGCTGAGGTGGTCTTCGAGGATCTGGGCGTCACCATGGAGGACGCTGAATCCCTGCACATCCACGAAGGCACCTATTCCAACAAGGATGTTTTCAATGTCTATATCACCGTTGACGGCCACAGTTATGCCTATGTCATCGCCTGCGACGGCGGCGAGATCCTGAAGGTCACCGAAGGCGTCGGCCATACCCACTAAAACATAAAAGGGCGGTTTTACCGCCTTTTTTTCTTGTTTTTGCTGCAAAAAGTTCCTCGAAAAAGGAATTCTACCGGCAGTAGAGTCCGGTTTTCTACCGTAAGTAGCGCGAAAATACCGCTGCCCACAGAAAAAGAGGGTGACAGCGCGACCCTTTGGCGGTATGATATACTCAAGAAAAGGCGGCACACCGCTGCCGATCGCAAATCAGCAATTTTAGGAGTGTACAAAGATGTCCCAGTATCAAATCATTACCGATTCCGCCTGCGATCTGAATACAGCACTGCAGCAGCAGTTGAATCTGAAGGTTGTTCCGCTGCATGTGGTCTTCCGGGGCGAGAGCAGACCGGACTCTGTTGAGAATGCGGAAGTCAAAGCCTTTTATGACGCTATGCGCGGCGGCGAAGTGGCTTCCACCTCCGCCGTCAACCCCGACCAGTGGCGTCAGCCCATCGAGGAAGCGCTGAAAGCCGGTAAGGACGCACTGGTGCTGGCATTTTCTTCCGGTCTGAGCACTACTTACCAGTCCGCCGTCATCGCCGCTGAAGATCTGAAAGAGGATTATCCCGACCGCAAAGTGCGCGTTGTCGACACCCGCGCCGCTGCGCTGGGTCAAGGACTTTTCGTTTGGAACGTCTGCAAAAAGCGCGACGAGGGTCTTTCCCTGGACGCTCTGGCAGACTGGGCAGAACAGATGCGCGATCACCTTGCCCACTGGTTTACGGTGGACGATCTGGTATACCTGAAGCGCGGCGGCCGTGTCAGCGCGGCAACGGCGCTGGTGGGCACCATGCTGAACATCAAGCCGGTGCTCCATGTGGACAACGACGGTCACCTGATCAGCATGGCAAAAGTCCGCGGCCGCAAAGCCGCCATCAAGGCGCTGGCGGACAAGATGGGCGAACTGAAAGGCGATTACGACAATTCCACCGTCTTTATCTGCCACGCAGACTGCCTGGAAGATGCCGAAACACTGGCGCAGATGGTCAAAGAGCGCTATGGCGTTAAGGAGGCCATGATCGGCAATCTGGGTGCCGTTATCGGCGCGCACGCCGGCCCCGGCACGCTGGCGCTGTTCTTCCTTGGTGTAGAAAAGTAAAAAATCCCGCCTGCGGCATGCCGCAGGCGGTTTTCGTTCAATCTCGGCTTCCCCTATGGGAGAGGCAAGTTTTTTATTTGTTTTCCTCGGGAACGAAATCCAGTGTCAACTGCTCGATATCCGTTTCCAGCCGACTGTACTTGACGCCGGCGGCATCCAGCATCCGCTTGGAGACCATATTCATCATGGTGTCATGATACTTATCGGACAGATAGCGCACTTCCTCAATGCCGCTCTGAATGATGGCCTTGGCGCACTCATTGCAGGGGAACAGCGCCACATAAATGCGACTACCCCGGAGGTCACGGCCGCTGGCATTCAAAATTGCGTTCAGTTCCGCGTGAACCACATAAGGATACTTGGTTGCCGCCTCATTTTCGCCGGTGCGCGCCCAGGGGAATTCGTCATCGGAGCAGCCCTTGGGCATGCCGTTGTAGCCGGTGGAGATGATGATATTCTCCCTGGAAACGATACATGCGCCCACCTGAGTGCTGGGGTCCTTGCTGCGCCGGGCAGCCAGCATGGCGATGCCCATAAAATACTCGTCCCAACTGATGTAATCTTTGCGCTTCATGGCAAATTCCTCCAATGTTTTTCTTTAGTATACCAGAAGGTGGAAATGGTGTCAATGGGAACATAAATCCAACGTCTTTTCCCTTTTATCATCCCGCGCGCAGAGCGCCACACCCACGGGCGGTCATTGACCGCCCCTGCACATCTAAATATTGGTGCATGCTTGTAGGGGCGATTACCAATCGCCCGCAAGTAGGCAGCAAAAAGCACCTCTGCCGGGGTGCTTTTATTTACATATAACCACCTCACAAGGCTTACCTGCCTTTTCTGCATAATGTATAACAGAGTACGCGCCTTTTGAGTATCCGTCCCAAAACACGACCACACGCTCTGCCATATCAACGATTTTCTTGTTCCTGACGATGGGCGCACCGCGACCGTAGCGTGCATACTCAGGAAATATCTCCGTGATCTTTATCCCATTCGCTTTTGCATATTCCGCAACGCTCCTGTCGACCCCTGCCGCACCACCAGAAACGATCTCATTCTCTTTTGTGATATAGCCCGAAAAATCACAGATCTTCACATTTCTTGACCCAACTATAGCAACGCGCATACATTTCCTCCATATATTGTCTACTTAATTTAAGTATACCGCCAACATTATAACACACACTGATCTTAAAATATACTTAAATTCAGTCTATTTGGAGAATTTATATGAGAAACAAGAAAAATAAACACCTCGGTATAGAGATCGATCCCGTTCTGCACCACAAATTACACTACATTTCCAAATATTACGGTCGTTCTGCAAACGGTGAGATCCTGTATCTGATCCGTCAGGAAATCAAAGCCTTTGAAAAAGCCGAGGGAGAGATTGAGATTCCGGCGGAAATCACGCAGAACAACTAACTGCGCAAACGCAAAAAGCACCTCTTTCGAGGTGCTTTTTCTTAGTCAAACAGGTCTTTGATGGTGTCAAAGAACTTCTTGCGCTTGGGAGTCTCTCCCAGCGAATCGTCCAGTTGCCGCAGGAGTTCTTTCTGCTCTTTCGTTAGTTTCGTGGGCGTCTCCACCACAACGGTAAAGCGCTGATCGCCACGGCGGCGGGGGTTGTTGAGATCGGGAATGCCCTTTTCGCGCAGGGTAAATTCCCGTCCGGTCTGCGTGCCCTCGGGCAGGTCAAAAGAAACCTTGCCGTCCAGCGTCGGCACCTGGATCTGCGCGCCCAGCGCTGCCTGCGAAAAGGTGATCGGCACCTCGCAGAGCACGGTGCTTCCCTGGCGGGAGAAAATTGCATGCCGGCGAATACGGATCTGCACCAGCACATCGCCGCTGGGGCCGCCGTTAGAGCCTACACAGCCCTCGCCGCGAACACGGACGCTCTGTCCGGCGTCCACGCCTGCAGGGATCTTGACCTTGATCTTCTGCGTGCGGCGCACTTTACCCTTGCCCTTGCAGGTATTGCAGAGATTTTTAATGATCTTGCCGCGACCGCTGCACTGCGGGCAAACGGTGGTAGAGGACATGGTCATGCCCATGAAATTCTGCTGTGTACGTACCTGACCGGCGCCGCGGCAGTAAGAGCAGGTCTCCGTTGTGCCGTCGGTAGAACCGGTGCCACGGCAATCAGAGCAATTCTCAATGCGCTGGACGGAAACATCCTTATCGCAGCCGAAAGCGGCTTCTTCAAAGGTCAGTTCCAGCCGGCTCATAACATCCTCGCCGCGCATAGGACCGTTGCGGCTGCTTCTGGTAGCGCCGCCGCCGAAGAACGAGCCGAAAATATCGCCCAGATCGCCGAAGTCCCCAAATCCGCCGAATCCGGCACCGTAAGGATTGCCCTGTCCTGCGCCGTAATTGGGATCGACCCCGGCAAACCCAAACTGATCGTAACGGGCGCGCTTATCGTCGTCGGAGAGCACCTCGTAGGCCTCGCCCACTTCTTTGAACTTCTCCTCGGCGGCCTTATCGCCGGGGTTGCGGTCCGGGTGGTATTTCATGGCCAGTTTGCGGTAGGCTTTTTTTATTTCATCGCTGCCGGCGCCCTTTTGCAGCCCCAGCACCTCATAGTAATCGCGTTTATTCTCTGCCATAAGGTTTCACCTCAAATACACCAACAAGGGGCGGATTTCCGCCCCTTTGGTGATGAAGAATCAATCAACAGTCTCGTAATCTGCGTCCACAACGCCGTCGTCGTTGGGCTGTGCGCCGGGCTGACCCTGAGGATTGGCCTGCTGATACAGTTTTTCGCTGACCTTGTAGAAAGCCTGCTGGACTTCCTCGGTAGCGGCCTTGATGGCTGCAAGATCCGTGCCCTTGTTGACTTCCTTCAGTTTGTCAATGGCTTCCTGAATGGATG
This sequence comes from Faecousia sp., assembly GCA_045591725.1. Taxonomy (GTDB): domain Bacteria; phylum Bacillota; class Clostridia; order Oscillospirales; family Oscillospiraceae; genus Faecousia. The sequence goes on along the minus strand of JAZNTI010000003.1, from coordinate 7,193 downwards.
CCTTCTCGTCAGCGCTGATCTTGTCGCCCAGTTCATTCAGCGTCTTTTCAGTCTGATAGACGGTCTGATCCGCCATGTTATGGGTATCGACTTCTTCCTTCTTGGCCTTGTCCTCGGCGGCAAACTGCTCGGCTTCCTTCACAGCCTTTTCAATGTCTTCCTTGGAAAGGTTGGTGGAAGCGGTGATGGAGATATTCTGCTCCTTACCGGTGCCCAGATCCTTGGCGCTGACCTTAACGATGCCGTTGGCGTCGATGTCGAAGGTCACCTCGATCTGGGGAACGCCGCGGGGTGCCGGAGCGATGCCGGAAAGTTGGAAGCGGCCCAAAGTCTTGTTATACGCAGCCATCTCACGCTCGCCCTGCAGCACGTGGACATCCACGCTGGTCTGACCGTCGGCTGCGGTGGAGAAGATCTGGCTCTTGTGGGTGGGAATGGTGGTGTTGCGGTCGATCAGACGGGTGAACACACCGCCCATGGTCTCGATGCCCAGGGACAGAGGCGTCACGTCCAGCAGCAGGATATCCTGCACATCGCCGGTGAGCACACCGCCCTGAATGGCAGCGCCCACAGCAACACATTCGTCGGGGTTGATGCCCTTGAATCCTTCCTTGCCGGTGATGCCCTTAACCGCATCCTGAACAGCAGGAATACGGGTAGAGCCGCCAACCAGCAGCACCTTGTGCAGATCGGAAGCACTCAGACCTGCATCGGACATGGCCTGCTGCACGGGCTTCAGGGTGCGCTGCACCAGATCGGCAGTCAGTTCATTGAACTTGGCGCGACTCAGAGAAACATCCAAGTGCTTGGGGCCGTTGGCATCCGCGGTGATATAGGGCAGGTTGATCTCGGTGGCGGTAACGCCGGACAGTTCGATCTTTGCCTTTTCCGCTGCTTCCTTCAGGCGCTGCATAGCGGCCTTATCCTTGGAAAGGTCGATACCTTCAGTCTTCTTGAACTCTGCAACCAGATAATCCATAACGCGCTGGTCAAAATCGTCGCCGCCCAGACGGGTGTCGCCCGCGGTGGCCAGAACTTCGATAACGCCGTCGCCGATGTCCAGAATGGACACGTCGAAAGTACCGCCGCCAAGGTCATAGACCATGATCTTCTGCTCGGTCTCTTTGTCCAGACCGTAAGCCAGCGCAGCAGCGGTGGGCTCGTTGATGATACGCTTGACATCGAGACCCGCGATGCGGCCTGCGTCCTTGGTAGCCTGACGCTGTGCGTCGGAGAAGTAAGCGGGAACGGTGATGACGGCCTCGGTGACGGTCTGGCCCAAATAAGCCTCGGCGTCAGCTTTCAGTTTCTGCAGCACCATGGCGCTGATTTCCTGAGGGGTATAACCCTTGCCGTCAATGTCGACCTTGTAGTTTTCGCCCATGTGGCGCTTGATGGAAGCGATGGTGCGATTTGCATTGGTCACAGCCTGGCGCTTTGCCACCTGACCGACCATACGCTCGCCGGTCTTGGAAAATGCCACAACAGAGGGAGTGGTTCTGCCGCCTTCCGCGTTGGCGATAACCACAGGTTCGCCGCCTTCGAGAACAGCGACGCAGGAATTGGTAGTACCCAAGTCAATACCGATAATTTTTGCCATAATAAGTTCCTCCTATATAAACGTTAAATTGTTAACTAAATGAATGGACAACGGACAATTATAGTGTGCGCAAAGCGCATAAAATAAAGTGATCGCCGAAGGCGATACCTTCATTGTCAATTATCAATTATCAATTGTCAATTTAATTTGCCACTTGCACCATGGCGAAGCGGATGACCTTGTCACCCATTTTAAAGCCCTGCTGGAACACCTGGGTGATTGTGTTCTCTGCCACCGTGTCGTCATCGGTGTGCATCACCGCGTTGTGCAGATTAGGGTCAAATTCATCGCCAACGTTGCCGAAGATCTCCACGCCCAAGCCGTTTAAGATCTTGACGAGTTCTGTCATGGTCATCTCCACGCCCTTTTTGAAAGCGGCGTCCGCCGTCTCCTGCTGGAGCGCTCTAAGGAGATTGTCGTAAACCGGCAGGATCTTTTCGACAGCATCGGCCTTGCCGTTGCCGTAGGATGCCTCTTTTTCCTTGACGGTGCGCTTGCGGAAGTTATCGAACTCCGCCGCCAACCGCAAGTGCGCATCGCGCTCTTGATTGTATTTTTCCTCAAAGGGATTCACCTCGGGAACTTCCTGAACGGGCGTTTCCTCAGTTACTTCCTCTACAGGGGGATTTTCCTTTTTCTTTTCCTTCTTAGCCATGTTTTCCTCCGGACAATATTTTTGCGTACCGATCTTGGCTCTCCCAAAGGAAGAGGCAAGGCGGGGTTATTCTTCCGCTTCCGGCAGTTGTGCCTGCTCGGGCTTGCTGAACATCTTACTCAGGCTCTCTGCAAAGTAACTCAGACGGGCGGTGACCTTGGCGTAATCCATTCTCGTAGGACCCACCACGCCGATCATGCCCTGCAGACCGTCGCCGATGTCGAACTTGGTCATAACAACGGAAGTATCTTTCAGTTCTTCCGCCACATTTTCCGGACCTACCAGCACTTTAGTTCCGTTTGCGTTTTGCATCACCGCAGGCAGAGTACTCAAAGTATCGTCATCCAGCGTGGTAAGCATCTGCTGGGCCTTGTCGATATTGCGGTATTCCGGGTGCTGCAGAAGCCGCGCTCTGCCGGCCACCGCCATATTGGTGCTGGCGCTGCGACGAAGATTCTCCAGCGCAAATTCCACCACCAGCGGCACAAGGCTCGCGGCCGCACCGGCGGATGCCATAATGCGCTCCAGAGTAGCGGCAGTGAATTCTTCCGCGTTCAAATCCGTCAGCGTTGCGTTCAGCACTGCGCAGAGCAGTTTCAGATCGCTCTCTTCCAGGTGCAGCGGCAGTTTGATGAGTTTATTCACAACTTCATCGGTGCTGAGCATCAGCACGAGAATAATGCTGTCGCCGGCGCTGATCAGGTCAAACCGCTTCACCGTGGCGCCGCCTTGGCGGGATGCCACAGAGATCGCCGGCAGGTCGGTGGCCTGAGAGACCAGTTTTGCCACTTTTTCCACCAAACGGTCCATACGCTGCATCTTTTCGTCGATGGCAGTGTTGATGGAATGAGCCTCATCAAGGCTCAGCCGATAATCGGCCATCAATTCGTCAATATACAGCCGGTAACCGGCAGGAGACGGAATGCGGCCGGCGCTGGTGTGAGGCTGTTCCAGCAGGCCCATGGCGGTCAGATCTGCCATTTCGTTGCGAATGGTGGCGGAGGAGTAATTCATGTCGGCGATCTCCGCGATGGCCTTGGAGCCTACGGGCTCAGCGGTGCGGATATAGATCTCCACAATAGAGCGCAGAACGCGCTTTTTCCGTTCAGTAAGTTCCATATTTCTCCTCCTTTAGCACTCTTTCTCGCTGAGTGCTAAGCACACTATAACAGAGAGTGCTAAAATTGTCAAGGGGTGCTTTTTGAATTATTTTTGAACATTTAAGAAAAGTTATGCGCGGCACCTGTTTTCGTCCCGTTTCTGTGCCGATAAAGCATCTTGCATAGGTCATTAAAAGAAAAACCGCCGGCATTTCTGCCGGCGGCATAGCACATATTTTATTCTTCTGCAAGCGCGTTAAACCGCACGCTTTCAATGCCGTGCAGGCAGGCCTCCTTGGTGGCGTACCCCTCCGACGCGGCGATCACCGCACCGTTGCGACTGCGCAGGCGGAAGCGAAACTGCCCCGCCTTATCCTGAAAAATCTGAAATTTCGGATTGGCCACCGCGCTTCCCGGCTCGCACAGATCCTCCAGTTTCGCCACCGGCGCGTTTTTCATCAAACTTTGCATGCCCTTGCGGCAAGCCGCCTCGGTCTTATAGACCTCCGAGGTGGCAATAATTTCTCCGTTACCGGCATGCAGATCAAATTTCACGCCTGTAAGCACCTGCCGCATCACGAATTTTCCCATACCGCGCCACCTCCTTGACTGATGTCTTCAGTTTACCACAACCGAAGGCCGCTTGTCGAGGACTTATTTTTCTCCGCCGCCCAAAATCTGCAGTAGCGCCATGCACTGCCGGTGTTTTTGCTGCTGCAGCCACGAAAACGCGTGGCCGTACTCCGCATCCTGCGTCAGCCCCTGATACTGCCTTGCCAGGGAAAGATTCTGCCCGTAACACCGCCGCAGCACCGTCTCCGGCATCTCCTCTTTTTGCTGACCGGGCAGTTTTGGGCGACAGTTTTGTCCGGTAAGCCGGCAAATTCCCTGCAGTACCGCCAACGCTGTCCGACTCTCCTCCTGCATCTGCCGCAGCGTGGCGGCATGGAGTCCGGGTCGGCGCAGCAGCCGGGCATACTCCCCATTCAGCCGCATCTCACCCACAATAAGCCCTTGCAGATCCATCTGCCGGGGCGCGCCGCCCTGCACTCTTTGCCACACACTGCGCGCCACCTCGGGATCGATTTTGTCCATTTTCATCGCTCCTTTCTCTATAAATCTATGCGCGCAGCGCGTTTTGGGTGCAAAAAATTAAAAAAGACCTTTTCTTTTTCGTTCATTTGTGCTATAATGACCAAAAAACTACGGGAGGTATCCCCATGCCCAGAACCAGTGATAAGGCAGAGCGCATTTTGGAATATGTGAATCAGTTCGTGCAGGAGTACGGCTACGCCCCCTCCGTCCGGGAGATCGGCGCCGCGGTGGGTCTGCGCTCCACAGCCTCTGTCAGTTACCACATTCAGGCGCTGCAGGACAAGGGCCTGCTGCTTTCACCCGGCGAAAAAGGCCGCAAGCGCTCCATCGTCACCGGCGTGCGCCCGGGGCAGATCCCCGTGGTGGGCGTGGTCACTGCAGGCATTCCCATTCTGGCAGTCGAAAATCAGGAGGGCACCATGGCCTGGGACGGCGAGCCGGGCTGCTTCGCCCTGCGGGTGCGCGGCAACAGCATGATTAACGCCGGCATTTTGTCGGGCGATAAAGTGGTTGTCCGTCCCCAGCAAAGCGCCGACGACGGGCAGATCGTGGTTGCGCGCATCGGCGACGAAGCCACCGTCAAGCGCCTGAGCCGCCGGGGCGGCGAGATCTGGCTGCTGCCGGAAAACGATGACTACGAGCCCATCGACGGCTCGCAGGCTGAACTCATCGGCATCGTCAAAGCCGTGGTAAGAGAATATTGATCAAACGGGTGTGGTTTTCCACACCCGCTTTTGTTTGAGAAGCCCGCCCTTTTGTAGGGGCGTGGTGCTCCGCGCAGCGAATTTAAATTTCCATGCTTGCCGGGGTGGCAAGCATTCCTTAAAGCAACTCATTAATCGCCCGCGGGCGGTCAATGACCGCCTCTACAAGTGTGTGTTTACCCGAACAGCAACAAGACGCAACGAAAAACACAAAAAAACAATGAGATTTTATAAAATTGTTTGCTTTTTCTGTTTTTGCGTGCTATACTATGTGGGCATTATTTATTAAATTAGTAAAAAACCAAAAAATCGGGTCGCAAAAGACGCTCCCGAAAGAAAACGAAAGGGGTATTATACCAATGTCTCACAAGTATGTTTACCTGTTCACCGAAGGCAACGGCTCCATGCGTGAGTTGCTGGGCGGCAAGGGCGCAAACCTGGCTGAAATGACCAACATCGGTCTGCCTGTTCCCCAGGGCTTCACCATTTCCACCGAAGCCTGCACCCAGTACTACGAAGACGGCCGCATGATCAATGCCGACATTCAGGCTGAGATCATGGAGTATGTTGATAAACTGGAAGCCATCACCGGCAAAAAGTTTGGCGACCTGGAGAATCCTCTGCTGGTCTCCGTGCGCTCCGGCGCCCGCGCCTCCATGCCCGGCATGATGGACACCATTTTGAACCTGGGTCTGAACGAAGATGTCGTTAACGTTATGGCTGCCAAGTCCGGCAACCCCCGCTGGGCATGGGACTGCTACCGCCGTTTCATCCAGATGTACTCCGACGTTGTTATGGAAGTCGGCAAGAAGTACTTCGAGGCTCTCATCGACGAGATGAAGGAGCGCAAGGGCGTGAAGCAGGACGTGGAACTGACCGCCGAAGACCTGAAGGAACTGGCCACCCAGTTCAAGGCCGAGTACAAGGCCAAGATCGGCGCCGAGTTCCCCTCCGATCCCAAGGAGCAGTTGATGGGCGCTGTCCAGGCTGTTTTCCGCAGTTGGGATAACCCCCGTGCAAACATCTACCGCCGCGAAAACGATATCCCCTACTCCTGGGGCACTGCAGTTAACGTTCAGTCCATGGCCTTCGGCAACATGGGCGACGATTGCGGCACCGGCGTTGCTTTCACCCGTGACCCCGCCACCGGTAAGCGCGGCCTGATGGGCGAGTTCCTGACCAATGCCCAGGGCGAAGACGTGGTGGCAGGCGTCCGTACTCCCATGCCCATCTCCGAGATGGCAGACAAGTTCCCCGAGGCTTTTGCTCAGTTCCAGAACGTCTGCTCCATTCTGGAGAACCACTACCGCGACATGCAGGATATGGAGTTCACCGTTGAAAACGGCAAACTCTACATGCTGCAGACCCGTAACGGCAAGCGTACCGCTCCTGCTGCTCTGAAGATCGCCTGCGACCTGGTGGACGAGGGCATGATCGACGAGAAGAAGGCCGTTTCCATGATCGATCCCCGTAACCTGGACACTCTGCTGCATCCCCAGTTCGACACCAAGGCGCTGAAGGCTGCCACCCCCGTGGGCAAGGCTCTGCCTGCATCCCCCGGTGCCGCTTGCGGCAAGATCGTCTTCACCGCTGAAGACGCCAAGGCATGGGCAGCCCGCGGCGAGAAAGTCGTTCTGGTTCGTCTGGAAACCTCTCCCGAGGATATCGAAGGCATGATGGCCGCACAGGGCATCCTGACTGTGCGCGGCGGCATGACCTCCCACGCAGCCGTTGTTGCCCGCGGTATGGGTACCTGCTGCGTTTCCGGCTGCACCGAGATCAACATGGACGAGGAGAACAAGAAGTTCACTCTGGCCGGCAAGACCTTCGTCGAGGGCGACTACCTGTCCCTGGACGGCTCCACCGGTAACATCTATGACGGCATCATCGAGACCAAGGACGCCGAGATCGCCGGCGAGTTCGGCCGCATCATGGCTTGGGCCGACCAGTACCGCCGTCTGAAGGTCCGCACCAACGCCGACTCCCCCCGCGACGCCAAGAAGGCCCGCGAACTGGGCGCAGAAGGCATCGGCCTGTGC
>JAZNTI010000002.1:0-6767 GCA_045591725.1 Faecousia sp. | reverse complement strand
CAGGTCAGACAGGGACTTGAGCTGGGGTCCGCGGGCGCCCGTTAGGGGACGTCCGCGGCGGCCGTTGTCGATCAGGGCGTCAACGGCTTCCTGCAGCATGCGCTTTTCATTGCGCACGATGATGTCAGGAGCATTCAACTGGATCAGTCTCTTCAGACGGTTGTTACGGTTGATAACGCGGCGGTACAGATCGTTCAGGTCGGAGGTGGCAAAACGGCCGCCATCCAACTGGATCATGGGACGGATATCCGGAGGGATCACGGGCAGAACGTCCATGACCATCCAGGAAGGCTTATTTCCGGACTCGCGGAATGCCTCCACCACTTCCAGGCGCTTGACGATACGCAGTTTCTTCTGGGAAGAAGCGGTCTTGAGTTCCTCGCGCAACTGGGCGGAGAGTTCCTCCAGATCGATCTGCTCCAGCAGTTCCTTGACAGCCTCAGCACCCATACCGGCACGGAAGTCATCCTCGTACTTTTCGCGCATATCGCGGTATTCCTTCTCGGTGAGCACCTGATTGCGCGCAAGAGGTGTGTCGCCGGGATCGGTGACGATATAGGTGGCGAAGTACAATACCTTCTCCAGCACCTTGGGACTGATATCCAGGATCAGACCCATACGGGAGGGAATGCCCTTGAAATACCAGATATGGCTGCAGGGAGCGGCCAATTCAATGTGACCCATGCGCTCACGGCGCACCTTGGCCTTGGTGACTTCAACACCGCAGCGGTCACAGATCTTGCCCTTATATTTGATTTTCTTATACTTACCGCAATGGCACTCCCAGTCCTTAGTGGGTCCAAAGATCTTTTCGCAGTAGAGGCCGTCGCGTTCGGGCTTCAGCGTGCGGTAATTGATGGTCTCAGGCTTCTTAACTTCGCCGTAAGACCACTGCCGGATCATTTCCGGGGATGCAATGCCAATTTTAATGGCATCAAAAGTAGCATCTGCCATACTTCACGCCTCCTTAATCTTCATATGCATCCATGGCATCATCGTCAGCCATGTCGCCGAATACGTCCATGATATCCTCAGGACCGTCAGCATCGATGTTGAAGCCGGACTCCAGCACCTCGTTGGTATCCACGACCATATCGTGGATCTCGGGGGTGTAGCCGATCTCTTCATCTTCATCCTCGTCCTTCAGTTCGATCTCGTTGCCCATCTCGTCCAGCACACGGATATCCAGACACAATGCCTGCAGTTCCTTAACAAGAACCTTGAAGGACTCGGGAACGCCGGGCTTGGGAATATTCGCGCCCTTGACGATGGCTTCGTAGGTCTTGACACGACCGGTGACATCGTCGGACTTGACAGTGAGGATCTCCTGCAGGGTGTAGGCGGCGCCGTATGCTTCCAACGCCCAAACTTCCATTTCGCCGAAACGCTGACCGCCGAACTGCGCCTTGCCGCCCAAAGGCTGCTGGGTAACCAGCGCATAAGGACCGGTGGAGCGGGCATGGATCTTATCGTCGACCAGATGGTGCAGTTTCAGGTAGTAGGGGTAACCAACAGTGACCAGATTATCGAAAGGTTCGCCGGTACGGCCATCGTACAGAACGGTCTTGCCGTCTTCACGCAGACCCGCCAGTTTCAGAGTATCGCGGATGTCCTTCTCGTTGGCGCCGTCGAACACGGGAGTGGCAACATTCCATCCCAGTGCCTTTGCAGCGTAGCCCAAGTGGACTTCCAAAACCTGGCCGATGTTCATACGGGAAGGCACGCCCAGGGGGTTCAGCACGACGTCCAGAGGAGTGCCGTCGGGCAGGAAGGGCATATCTTCCTCAGGCAGAACACGGGAAACGACGCCCTTATTACCGTGACGGCCGGCCATCTTATCGCCCACGGAGATCTTTCTCTTCTGCGCAATATAGACGCGGACGGACTTGGTAACACCGGGAGCCAGTTCATCGGAATTTTCCTTGGTGAAGACCTTAACATCCACAACGATGCCGCTTTCACCGTGGGGCACCTTCAAAGAGGTGTCGCGGACTTCTCTTGCCTTCTCACCGAAGATGGCGCGCAGCAGGCGCTCCTCGGGAGTCAGTTCGGTCTCGCCCTTGGGGGTGACTTTACCCACCAGGTAATCGCCGGAACGGACTTCCGCACCAATGCGGATGATGCCGTTCTCGTCCAGATCCTTCAGAGTATCCTCACCGACATTGGGAATATCGCGGGTGATCTCTTCCGGTCCGAGTTTGGTGTCGCGGGCTTCGGTCTCGTGCTCCTCAATATGGATGGAGGTAAAGACGTCTTCCTTCACCAGACGCTCGTTCAGCAAAATGGCGTCCTCGTAGTTATAACCTTCCCAGGTAACGAAGCCGATGAGCACATTCTTGCCCAGTGCGATCTCGCCGCCGGAGCAGGAAGGACCGTCAGCAATGATCTGCTCGGTGTCCACACGCTCGCCAACTTCCACGATGGGACGCTGGTTGATGCAGGTGCCGGCATTGCTGCGGGCAAACTTGGTCAGATAGCAGGTCTCGGTCTCGCCATCGTCATAACGCAGGCTGATCTCAGTGGCGGAGACAGCGGTAACAACGCCGGGTTTCTTCGCCTTCAGGCAGACTTCAGAATCCACTGCGGCCTTATGCTCGATACCGGTGGCGACCACGGGAGGCTCGGTAGTCAGCAGAGGCACAGCCTGACGCTGCATGTTCGCGCCCATCAGAGCACGGTTTGCGTCGTCGTTCTGCAGGAAGGGAATGAAAGAAGTGGCGATGGAGATCATCATTCTGGGAGAAACGTCGATATAGTCGATCATTTCGCGGTCCACTTCGATGATCTCATTGCGGTGACGGCAGGTAATACGGGCATTTGCCAGGCAGCCGTTCTCGTCCAGGGGCTCGTTGGCCTGACCGATGTAGTAATCGTCTTCCACATCGGCGGTCATATACTCCACGTCCTGGGTAACGAAGCCGGTAGCCTTGTCCACCTTGCGGTAAGGTGCTTCCACAAAACCGTACTCATTGATCTTGGCAAAGGTGGCCAGATAGTTGATCAGACCGATGTTAGGACCTTCGGGAGTTTCGATGGGGCACATGCGGCCATAATGAGTATAGTGGATATCACGCACATCGAAGGAAGCGCGCTCACGGCTCAGACCGCCGGGGCCCAATGCGGACAGGCGGCGCTTATGAGTCAGTTCGGCCAGAGGGTTATTCTGGTCCATAAACTGGCTCAGAGGGCTGGAGCCGAAGAACTCCTTGATAACGGCGGTGACAGGACGGATATTGATCAGACTCTGGGGCGTGACAGCATCCAGATCCTGCACGGTCATACGCTCGCGGATCACGCGATCCAAACGGCTGAAGCCGATGCGGAACTGATTCTGCAGCAATTCACCCACACAACGCAGGCGGCGGTTGCCCAGATGGTCGATATCGTCGGCATTGCCAATACCCATGGCAACACAGTTAAGGTAATTAATGGAAGCCATGATATCATCCACGATAATGTGGTTAGGGATCAGATCGTCATAGCGCTCAGCAATGGCTTCTTCCCAGTTGATATCCGGGGTCTCCAGCATTTCCTTCAGCACAGCAAAGCGCACCTTCTCATGTACGCCGTACTGAGCAGGATCGAAGTCCACGAAATTCGCCATATTCACCATGCAGTTGGAGAAAATGCGGACATTCTGATCGCCGACCTTGACAGTGGCTTCGTTTACGCCCTTGGCGCAGAAAGCCTTAGCCATGTCACGGGTGATGAAATCGCCGGGCATTGCCAGGATCTCACCGGTCATGGGGTCGGCAATGGGCTCAGCCAGTTCCTGGCCGGCCAGGCGGGGCCACAGTTCCATCTTCTTGTTGAACTTATAGCGGCCGACCTTGCTCACATCATAACGGTGAGGATCAAACAGCAGGCCCTCCAAATGGGCAATGGCTGTCTCCACCGTGGGAGGCTCACCGGGACGCAGACGACGGTAGATCTCCAGCAAAGACTCATCGCGGGTCTTGCAGGGGTCCTTTTCCAAGGTAGCGAGAATTCTCTCGTCCTCGCCGAACAGTTCCTTGATCTCGGCATCGGTCTGCACACCCATAGCGCGGATCAGACTGGTAACAGGCAGTTTGCGGTTCTTGTCAATACGGACCCAGAAAACATTATTGTTATCGGTCTCGTACTCCAGCCAAGCGCCGCGATAAGGAATAACCGTAGCGGCATAGGTATGCTGGTCAGCCTTGTCCACCTCGTGGGCATAGTACATGCCGGGAGAACGGACGATCTGAGAAACAATGACACGCTCAGCACCGTTGATAACAAAGGTGCCGCCATTGGTCATAATGGGGAAATCGCCCATGAAGATCTCCTGCTCCTTGATCTCGTCCGTCTCGGTGTTGCGCAGACGCACACGCACCTTGATGGGCTTGGCATAGGTAGCATCCCGCTCCTTGCACTCTTCAATGGTATACTTGGGCTTCTCGTCCATGGAATAGTCCAGGAAACTCAGTTCCAATTTACCGGAGAAGTCGGTAATGGTGCCAACATCCTTGAACACTTCCTGCAGTCCCTCCCGGAGGAACCACTCGTAGGAGTCCTTCTGGATTCTCAACATGTTGGGGATCTGAAGGATCTCATCATACTTTGCGTAGGACTTACGCATGGTCTTGCCGAACTTTACGTCCTTGACCATAGACATATGGATCATCACAGCCTTTCTTTGGCTTTCGCCGCATTGTTGTGTTGCTTAAAATGATACGCTAGGGTGCGTTGTCAAAATCCGGATATTGGGACTTGACAGCCGCCTATATCTGTGGTATGCTTGCCCTGTAAGTTCAAGATGGCGCAAAAGGGCATATTAACACAGTATAGAGTACCATGATATCACAGGCCGGTTGCTTTGTCAACGGGTCTTTTATTATTTTTTTAGAAATATTTTCCATATTTTTCGCACAAGAACACAAGAACGCCCCACTCAGTCGAGTGGGGCGTTTTGTTATTTCATTCCTTACAGTGCGGAATATCCAAAACTGTTGACCAGTGCGTCAATGCGTCTTCCCTGCTTGCAATAAGGGCAGTCGCGATAATCATAACTGGAGTAATCAGGAATATCCTTCACGCTGTAAACAGAGCGCACAGGATAGCCGGCAATCTCATCCAGAGTACGGTAAATGGCCGCAACACCCGCAACCTCACCGCCATAGTAGCCAATGGCTTCAATGCTGCGGTTGGCGGTAAAACCGGTGGTGACAGATGCCATGAGCACCAGAACATACTTGTTGCGGATCATGGAAATGACATTATCGCGGAAGATGATCTGCGAGTTGGCATTATACTCCGGCTCCAGAATATTGATGGTCTTCTTCTCATTAATAGTACGGAAGCCGCTCTTAGTCAGCTCCTCAGCAACGCAGGTGCCCAGCACCGCAGTGCCGTCCAGACACAAAATGGTATCCACAGGCGTATTATTGATAAAATGCGACACCAATTCCCTAGCGCAGATTTTGGCTTCACTGAGTTCGGTCTTCTGCATGGTCACATCAATATAATAGTTGATATGGCTGTGGTTGGTGGCAAAGTGACCACGGGCAATGCGCAGCGGCACTTTACCGCGCTGAATGGGCAGCATGTTCATTTCGATCATTGTATGTTCCTCCATGTTCATATGCAAAAGAAAAACGTTTTCAGACCCCGGCACACAGCGTTTCGGCCGGATGCTCTAAAAACGCTTTTTTTCATTATAACCCAAAAGCAGCATTTTTGGCAAGAAAAATTTTCCGGAATGTCCTCCAAAAATGTGCCGTTAATCTTGTGCATTTTGCCTTTCCTTCAAAAACTGCTCCTGACGCAGAAACTGACCGGCAATGATCCGGCAGATTTTGCGGTCGTGGATCATTTTATGCACCTTGTCAAAATTTGCCCACATGGCATCGTCGGTTTCGCCGGGCAAAAGTACGATCCGATCAAGGGGCGTGGTGCGCTTGAGACAATAAAAATCATAGAAAGTGTGCTTATCCTGATCGGAGCAAAGATATTCAAATTCCTCCTCATCGGCGCGGATTCCGGTCTCCTCAAACAGTTCGCGGGCAATAGCCTGGCGGCTGGTCTCCCCTGCCTTGGCGGCACCGCCGGAATTCTCCCATGTGCCGGGAAAACTCTTGCCGGGAGCGCGTCGGGTGAGCAAAAAATTTCCGTCGCCATCATAGACCCACACGCAGACAACAAGTCCGTACTCGCCGTCTTTCCAGCGGGTGCCGCGGCGGTGCACCCGGCCGGTTAACTGCCGCCGGGCATCATAAATATCATTGAATTCCATGGTAAGTTCCTCTTTATCTTTTCTAGAGGTGATTTTACCACAGGAAATAGATAAAGGCAATAGAACTAATACATAAAATAATATATAAAGAACTCTTCCGCGGACTATTAATATATTGCGCTTCGCGAGGAGACTTCGGGACTCGATTCAATCAATGTGTCGCTCCGTCGAGCCGTCGCGAGCGACAGTCCACCGGACTGTCGCATTTAGATCGTTCGAGTCCCGCTCCACCAAAAAAGACACCACCCGAATGGGTGGTGTAATAACCGTTTCTTATTTATGCGTCCGTGTGCACAGCCTTATGGCTGCATCCACGGACGCATGGACTCTTCCCCGGCCTAATAATATATTGCGCTTCGCGAGGAGACTACGGGACTCGATTTGCATTTTTGCCAATTGGCAAAAATAATTGTGCGGCTCGGTCCAGCCCTCGCCGGCGGCGCTCATCCGCGCCGCATTCAGATTGTTCGAGTCCCGCTCCACCAAAAAAGACACCACCCGAATGGGTGGT
>JAZNTI010000001.1:0-8524 GCA_045591725.1 Faecousia sp. | reverse complement strand
AGGGAGGGGAATGAAGAATTGGGAATTTCGAATTCCGTGTCGACACATTCATTTCTCATTCTTAATTCCTCATTACACATTCCCTCATGACTCCGGTCCCCACAGGGAACAAAACACGCCCCGTCCTTGCGGACGGGGCGTTGATGCCGTTAGGAATTACAGCAGGGTGGAGAAATGCTTGATGGTGCGGACCATCTGAGAAACGTAGGAGTTCTCGTTATCGTACCAGGAAACGACCTGAACCTGAGTCATGCCGCCGGGCAGCTTGTTGACCATGGTCTGGGTAGCGTCGAACAGAGAACCGAAGGTCATGCCAACGATGTCAGAAGAAACAATCTCATCCTCGGTATAGCCGTAGGACTCGGTCTGAGCAGCCTTCATGGCAGCGTTGATCTCATCCTTGGTGACTTCCTTGGCAACAACAGCATTCAGAATGGTGGTGGAGCCGGTGGGAGTGGGGATACGCTGTGCAGCGCCGATCAGTTTGCCGTTCAGTTCGGGGATAACCAGGCCGATCGCCTTGGCAGCACCGGTGGAGTTGGGCACGATGTTGATAGCACCGGCGCGGGAGCGGCGCAGGTCGCCCTTACGCTGAGGACCGTCCAGGATCATCTGGTCACCGGTGTAAGCGTGGATGGTGCACATAATGCCGGACTCGATGGGAGCCAGGTCATTCAGAGCCTTAGCCATGGGAGCCAGGCAGTTGGTGGTGCAGGAAGCAGCGGAGATGATGTGATCGTCCTTGGTCAGGGTCTCGTGGTTGACGTTGTAGACGATGGTAGGCAGATCGTTGCCTGCGGGAGCAGAAATGACGACCTTCTTAGCGCCGGCAGTGATGTGCGCCTGAGCCTTTTCCTTGGAAGTGTAGAAGCCGGTGCACTCCAGCACGACGTCCACATCCAGGTCGCCCCAGGGCAGTTCGGCAGCGTTAGCCTTAGCGTAGATGGTGATCTTCTTGCCGTCGACAACGATGTTGTCCTCGCCGGCCTCGACAGTATGAGTGCCAAAGGGAGCAGCGTAAGCGCCCTGAGTGGAGTCATACTTCAGCAGATGAGCCAGCATCTTGGGGGAAGTCAGGTCATTGATAGCGACGACTTCGAAGCCCTCAGCGCCGAACATCTGACGGAAAGCCAGACGGCCGATACGACCAAAACCATTGATAGCAACTTTAACAGACATGGGAATTTCCTCCATTTCAAAAATTACTGCGGTGCAGCATATTAGACAAAAATCCGTGTGGTAACCCATAGGCCCACACGGATTTATTATACATGAATTATATTCCCTTGTAAAGTATCCGTTTTACACAAAACGAGGCTTTTTTTGCATTATTTTTCAATAATTTTGCTATGTTCAGCCGCCGTAGCCTGCCGGGTTGCCTTTTTGCCAGCGCCAGGAGTCGGCGCACATCTGCGCGAGAGATTTTTCCGCCTTCCAGCCCAGCAATTTTTCCGCCTTGGAGGCGTCTGCGTATACCGTAGCGACGTCGCCGCTGCGCCGGGGCGCGATGGTGTAAGGTACCGCCACGCCGCTCACATTTTCAAAGGCTTTCACCATCTGCAGCACGCTGACGCCGCTGCCCGTGCCCAGGTTGAACACTTCGCAGCCGGTGTTTTTCGCAGCAAACTCCAGCGCCGCCACATGGCCGGCGGCCAGATCACAAACATGCAGATAATCCCGGACGCCGGTGCCGTCGGGGGTGTCATAATCGTCGCCGAACACGCTAAGTTTTTCCCGTCTGCCCACCGCCACCTGGGTGATAAACGGCATCAAATTGTTGGGGATACCCTTGGGGTCTTCGCCGATGATACCGCTTTCGTGAGCGCCAATGGGGTTGAAATAGCGCAGCAGCACCACCGACCAGTCCGCGTCCGCCCTGGCGATATCGGAAAGGATCTGTTCGGACATATACTTGGTCCAGCCATAGGGGTTGGTGCAGCCGCCGGTTTTGGAAGTTTCCGTCAGCGGCATCTCATTGCCCGCGGCGTAAACGGTTGCCGAGGAAGAGAAAATGATCCGCTTAACGCCCACTTCCTGCATGACATCCGTCAAAACGAGGGTAGAATTGAGGTTGTTATCATAGTACTGCCGGGGTTTTTCCACGCTCTCGCCCACCGCCTTCAGTCCGGCGAAATGGATCACGCAGTCGATGGCATTCTCCCGGAAGATCTTGCGCAGCATCTGCCCATCACGGACATCGCCCTGATAAAAGCGCAGACTTTTTCCAGTGAGTTTTTCCACGCGTTTCAGACTTTCCGGACTGGAATTGCACAAATTATCAATAACCACCACGCCGTGGCCGCTTTCCAAAAGTTTCACGCAGGTGTGGCTGCCGATATAGCCGGCACCGCCGGTAACGAGCACATTCATAACCGCCGCTCCTCTCTTATTTTCTTCCAATATTATATACTGCCCGCCGCCAAAAAGCAACTTGCTATTTTAGATGTTTGGATATATAATGTAGAGAGGAATACCCTGCTTTCAGCGCACCCTCTTGCCTCCCCCTCGGGAGAGAATCCTCAAATTCTTAATTTGAAGCGGAGAGGGCTTGGAATTTGCAGCCAACCGGAGGTCAATTAATGGAAAACAAGAAAAGCATCCTGCTGCTGACCACCGGCGGCACCATCGCATCTGTGACCAGCGCCCAGGGTTTGCAACCCCGGCGCTCGGATGTCATGGAAAAATCTCTGGAAACCCTGCGCACCTACTATAATATCACCGTGCTGGATGTCATGTGCTTGGACTCTTCCAACATCCGCCCGGAAGATTGGCAGCGCATCGCCACCGCCATTTTTGAAAACCGCAGCGGCTATGACGGCATCGTGGTCTCCCACGGCACCGACACCATGGCCTACACCGCCTCGGCCGTGACCTTCATGCTGCCTGGCATCGACCTGCCGGTGGTCTTTACCGGCTCGCAACTGCCCCTTTCCGACATTCTTTCCGACGGGCCGGACAATCTGCGCACCGCTTTTGCCATGGCCGCCTCCGGACACCCGGGCGTCTTCCTTGCTTTCGACCGCAAGGTCATGCTGGGCTGCCGCGCCGTGAAAGTCAGAGCCTCCGGCTTCTCCGCCTTTGAAAGTGTCAACGCCCGTTACGCCGGCACTGTCAGCAACCGCGGTCTTGTGCCCGACCCTCTGGCGCTCCCCGTGCCCACCGGCGAGGCCCAATTGCGCACCGCCCTTGACCAGAACGTCTTCCTGCTGAAACTGACCCCGGGCATCAGCAACAACATTTTCGACATGCTCTCCGCCATGGGATATAAAGGCCTTGTCATCGAAGCCTTCGGTCTTGGCGGCGTGGACGTGCTCAGCCGGCAACTGCGAGGCATCCGCCGCTTGATTGAAGACGGTGTCAGCGTGGTCATCACCACCCAGTGCCTGTACGACAGCAGCGACCTGCGGGTCTACGAAGTGGGCAGCAAATTGCTGGAACTGGGCGTCATTCAGGGCAAGGACATGACCACCGAAGCCGCCATGACCAAACTCATGTGGGCGCTGGGTCAGGGTATGACCCAGACCGAGATCGCAGAACTCTTTGCCCGGAGCCTTTCCGGCGAAATCACTGTGTAACACCATCGATTTTCCCCTCAAAATCAAGGAGGTTTTTCTTATGGACAAGATCTATGTCACCGGCCACCGCAACCCGGATACCGACTCCATCGTCGCCGCCATGGCTTATGCTTCTTTGCGCAACGCTCTGGGCGACCGGGAATACGAAGCCGCCTGCCTGGGCAATGTATCTGACGAAACCCAGATCGTGCTGGACCGTTTCGGTTTTGCGCCCCCTACCCGGATCCACAGCATGCACACTCAGGTCTGCGACCTGGATTTCGACACGCCCCCGGTTTTCTCCGCGGCGGTAACCATCAGCCGCGCGTGGTCCATCATCGCCGAGCACGAGGGCATCAATGCCATTCCCGTAGCCAATGAGGACGGCACGCTCTTCGGCATGCTCTCCCGGGAAAACATTGCCAATTACCACATGAATCTAGCCGACGCCACCTATCTGCAGAGCGTTCCGCTTTTTAATGTTCTCAGCGTTTTGGAAGGCCAGGTGATCAACGCCGCCGGCGCAGATACCGATACCGTCAGCGGCGAAGTGACCATCGCCTTGCCCCAGAGCCGTGACGCGCTGCTCTTCAGCAGCAACGATACCATTGTCATCTGCGGCGACCAGCCGGATATGATCCGCCGGGCGCTGGAGATGAACGTCAACTGTCTGGTGCTGTGCCAGGCGGAGATCTCCGACGAACTGCGTCAGATCCCCACCTCCACCTGCATCATCTCCTCCCCCTTCGATGCCCACCGTGTGGTGCGGCGCATTTTCCGTTCAACGCCCATCGGCCGCATCTGCCGCACCAACAATCTGGTGTGCTTCCATCTGAGCGACCGTGTGGACGACGTCCGGGATACCATGCTCAAGCACAGAGAGTCCAGTTACCCCATTCTGGACGAAAATGAGCGTGTTGTGGGCGTTCTTTCCCGTTACCACTTGCTCCGTCCCCGGAGAAAGCGCGTGGTGCTGGTGGACCATAACGAGGCCTCCCAATCCGTGCCCGGACTGGAAGAAGCCGACATTCTGGAGATCATCGACCACCACCGTTTGGCAGACATTCAGACCGCCAACCCCATCTATGTGCGCAACGAGCCCGTTGGCTCTACCAACACCATCATTGCATCCATGTTCCAGGACCGCGGTTTGATGCCCTCTGCGGGCATGGCGGGCATGATGGCTGCCGCCATCATTTCCGACACTGTCATGTTCAAATCCCCCACCTGCACCGAGAAAGACCGCCGCACCGCCGAGCGCATGGCGCGCATTGCCAATGTTTCGCTGGACGAACTGGGTCAGCAGATCTTCTCTGCATCCATGGACGCTAAATCCGCCAAGGATATGCTGATGTCCGACTATAAGGAATTCCACATTGCCGGCCACGAACTGGCGGTGGCGCAGATCACCTGCGTGGACAGCCCCAAACTGCTGGAGCGCAAGGACGAATTCCTGGGGCTTATGCGCGATCTGAAACAGGAAAAAGGCTACTCCATGATCATTCTGATGCTGACGGATGTTCTGCTGGAGGGCACACAGATCCTGTATTTGGGCAACAACGATGTCATCCATCAGGCCTTCAATATCACACCCAAGGACCACTGCGCGTTCCTGCCCGGTATCATGAGCCGCAAAAAGCAGGTCATTCCCGCCCTGTCTGCACTGTGGGGTTAAACTTTCCGAGCGCCCCGGGGGGCGGATGCAGCGAGGAAAGTTTAGCGCTGCGGACGATAAAATCGAGGAAACGCGTAAGCCCGACGATTTTATCGGGCACCGCAAGAGGGCTTCCTTATCCTTTCCAACCGCACCCCTTGCCCCCCCCCGGAGAGGCAAGAACACTTACACAACCAAGGAGGTGGAAATATGTCCTTCGATTCCCTGCTGGGCAACCAGCGCCTAAAGGAAAATCTGACCCGCGCGCTGCAATCCGGACATCTTTCCCACTTCTATCTCATCTGCGGACCGGAAGGCTCGGGCAAACACACCCTGGCAAATCTGCTGGCAGCCGCGGCGCTGTGCCGCGGTACGGATAAGCCCTGCCAGACCTGCTCTTCCTGCCGCAAAGTCTTGACCTCTAACCACCCCGACCTCATCACCGTTACAGATCCCGACCACAAAAATGTGGCCGTCAAGATCATCCGCCAAATGCGCGACGATCTTTTCATCCGTCCCAACGAATCTGACCGGAAAGTTTACCTTTTCCCCCAGGAAATGGGCATCGAGGGTCAAAACGCCCTCTTAAAAGTTTTGGAAGAGCCGCCGTCTTACGGCGTTTTCATCCTGCTGGCCAACAACCCGGAAAACCTGCTGCCCACCGTGCGCTCCCGCTGTACGGAACTGAAAATGCAGCCTGTTCCGGAAAACATTCTCCGCAGTCGCCTGCGCACCGACTTCCCCGACGCATCTTCTGCGGAACTGGATGCCGCCATTTTCCGCAGCGGCGGATTCCTGGGTCAAGCCGCAGATCTTCTGCGGCAAGAGCAGTCCTCCAGCGAGCAAACGCGGATCTTCGGCGAGGTTTATGCCGGGCGCGATGCTGCCGGGCTTGCCACCTTGCTGGCCGGCATGGAAAAGTACAAGCGCGACGCATTCATTGACGAACTCAACGCCTGGCTGCAACTGCTGACCCAAAGCCTCGTCTGCCGCACCGGCAACCCCGTCACCAACCCTGCCGCCAGGAAGATCAGCACCAGCCGCAGCGCTGCGCAGATCCACGGCGCCACCCAAACTCTGCAAAAAGCACTGACCTACGCCCACAGCAATGTCTCCCCTGCCGCCATCTGCGGCTGGCTGAGTTGGGCGCTTCGTTAACCGTGTTCCAATAAACAAAAGGAGTCTGACATGCAAGAAAACCAAACCCCCCAGGTCCGCGTGGTGGACATCCAGTTCCGCCCCGGACAGAAGGTCTACTTTTTCGATCCCGGCGAACTGGACATCAAAACCGGCGATCACCTGATCATCGATACCGCCCGCGGCCCGGAGTACGGCATCTGCGCCGCCGGCATTCACACCATTTCCGAAAAAGATGTGGTCGCCCCCCTGCGCCCTGTGCTGCGCCTTGCCACCGCCCAGGACGAAAAGTGCGTGGAAGAAAACCGCGCCAAGGAGAAAAAAGCCTTCGACGTGTGCATGCAGAAAGTCGAAGAACTGGGACTTGATATGCAACTGGTCAGCGCGGAAGTATCTTTTGACGGCAGCAAGATCCTGCTGTTTTTCACCGCTGACGAGCGGGTGGACTTCCGCGAACTGGTCAAGAGCCTTGCCGCCACATTCCATACGCGCATCGAACTGCGCCAGATCGGCGTCCGTGACAAAGCCAAAATGGTGGGCGGACTGGGCATCTGCGGCAGACCGTTTTGCTGCGCCAGTTTCCTGGACGATTTCCAGCCGGTGTCCATCAAAATGGCAAAAACCCAGAATCTTTCTCTGAATCCCACTAAAATTTCCGGCACTTGCGGCCGCCTGATGTGCTGCCTGAAGTACGAGCAGGAAGCCTACGAGGACCTGCTGCGCACCGCCCCCAAGGCCGAGTCCTTTGTGGACACCCCCGACGGCCGCGGCACGGTGACGGAAGTGGATCTGCTGCGCCAGCGGGTAAAGGTCCGTATGGAGCGCAATCCGGAAACTCTGGGCGTCTACCGCAATGACGAGATCGCCGTTCTGCGCAGCGGCAAAGCCAAGAAAAACGATCCCCCCATTCCGGAGGATCTTGCTCCCATTTCCGGTGTTGCCCGGGTCGCTCCCAAGGCGGAAGAGCCGGAAGAGAAGTCCATCTTCCAGTCCATTAAATTCCGCTTTAGCGAGGAAGAGATCGCACCGGAAGTACCCTTTACCCAAGAGGAAGAACTTCCCAAAGAAAAATCCGGACACCGCCGCAACCGCAGAAACCGCCGCAGCGGCCGCAAGGAGCAACCTGCCGAAACCGACACGCCTTCTGAGCGTCCGCAAACAGAAGACGCTGCCGCAAGACCCCACCGCAGCCGCCGCAACCACCGCGGCCGCCGTGGCAAAAGGCCCACCGAACAATAAGCCTTGGCTCTCCCCCCTTGTTAAAACGCGCAAAAAAGCCGGTGCTTTCGCACCGGCTTTTTCTTTTTTGCTTACTTCAGCACCTTCAGATAATCCAAAACAGTCAAAACCAGACCCACAGTGCCGTAAATGCCCACCAGCCAGGCCAAAATGCCGCCCAGCAGGGGGATCAGGCCCAGAACGAAGCCCACCAGACCGGGAACGATCAGGTAAACGACGATCTTAATGACCAGAGTTTTGACATCGGCAGCGCCAAAGGAATAGGGGAAAATCTTTTTCAGCATATCCATAAGAAACACTCCTTTATGTATTTGGATAAATCAATTATATCGTGTTTTTCCAAAAAATACAAGTCACTATCTAAAAAAAGCAGGGCGCTTTGCGAAATTGCGCCCTGCTTTTATCAACTTTCCAATTGTTTTCCCAAAAAGGATGCCGCAGTCTGCACCAGTTTTTGGTCCGATTCCGCCAAGGGGCCGTCGTTTTCCGTCAGCAGCATCATCACACAGCCCATCAGATCGCCTTGGGAAATAATGGGTGCGGTAACGCCGAGGCTGTACTTTTCTGCACCCTCTGCGGCGGGGATCCGGGGCGCGCCGCTTTCAAGACGGTAGTGCTTGCGCTGCTCCATTAGATTCCCCAACTCTTCAGAATTACGCTTATCCATCAGTTCGCGCTTGGGCGCGCCGGAAAGGGCGATGATCACATCCCGATCCGCCACCGCGGCAATGCGGCCGGTGCTTCCGCCGATGGCCTCGCACATCTGCACCGCGAAATCCTGCAGATCGCCCATAGGGGAATACTTTCTAAAGATCACGCCGCCGTCCTTTTCCGTATAAATTTCCAGTGGATCTCCCTCGCGAATGCGGAGGGTGCGGCGGATTTCTTTGGGAATGACAATACGCCCGAGGTCGTCCACCCGCCGGACGATACCAGTTGC